>VFZO01000236.1 GCA_016871155.1 Acidobacteriota bacterium
TCGGAGTTCGCGCCTCCAGCGAGATCCATGCGGCCAACGGAGATACCGTCGATCAGAATCTCGTGAGAGTAGTTCTGGCCGCCGTTGATGGAACCCTGCCAGGTGCCACCGACGGTGCCGGGCAGCGAGGTGAAGATGAACTGCTGAATCTGCCGGCGTCCACCGCCAACGGCGATGGGCCAGGCGTCGAACTCCTTCTTGGTCACGTAGCTGCCGATTTCCGCTGTACCGGTTTCGAGGAGCGGCGGATCGCTGGAAATGGTGATCGAATCGCTGACGTTGCCGACTTCGAGTTTGAAATCGACAGTGAGAGTTTGCGCGACGGCGAGAATGATGTTGTCGCGAACCGCGTTCTTAAAACCAGGCGCCGAGGCGGTGACGCGATAGGTGCCGGAGGCCATATAGGGCGCGCGCCAAACGCCCGCCTCAGTCGTTACGGCGTTCAACTCAACGCCCGTCGCCGGATTGAGAACCTTCACCTGCGCGCCCGCCACGGCCGCACCAGACGGATCTAACACCGTTCCATTCAACGTTCCACGTTCACCTTGCGCATAGACCATGCCGAAGGCCAAAGCCGTTGTCACGAGTTTCTGAAGCATGAAATCCTTCCCTGAGTAGATCGGACGGCGATACCGTCCAGTGCCCCGAGTCTATCACGCGATACATTGGTCACGTGGCCATCCTCCGCGCTCACTCCAACGCCTCGAACAACGGCCGCTACGACACCGCCGCCGGAACGCACGAGTGGCACACCAAATGGCGCGCGGTTTCCCCGCCCGATGCGCAGCCCGTGTTTCTGCTGGGCAACGGCTTCGACGCCTTCGTCAACGCCGATTTTGCGTGGCTGCGTTATGAGCGAAGCGAACTGGTCGACCGGCGGCGCAGACCGAGCGGCGACGCGGCTTGGGACACCGGCCGGGAGCTGGTCTACACGACGGACGAGGAAAATCATTTCACGGCAATTCCCACGCACGCGCACGCCGCCGGATTTACCGTACCGCTTGTGGGCGGAGCGCACGCGCAGCGGATCTTCCTTCACCGCCACGCCGATACTCTGATCGCGGCGAGCTTGACCGCGCAAATCGGCGGAGGACAGATGGCGACAATCGAAACGGTAGCGCTCCGCGAGAGCGTGTTTCAACGCCGGGGGCTGCGTATCGAGCCCGGTGCAGGGGGCCTGCGCATCGCGTTGCACAACGACTTTTTGATCGTGGCGTTCGCGGAGCGCATTGAGATTCTCGACCTCGACTTGCAGACCAAGCGTACGCTGCAGGGCGACTATCGAGGCGGAGGGCTCAGCGTCGACGGTACGGCGCGGATGATCCTGACGCGGAACACCGAAGCACTGTTCCTGACGATCAGCGGCCAATCGGTTTCGGTGGCGCTCCCCGACGGGCCGCCGTACCTGCCGTCACCGCCGCTGATCGGACTCGACAACACGGCCTACATTTTAGGACCGCGCCGCGTAGTCGCCATCGACGATGCCGGCCGGATTGCGTGGCAATACGAGACACCGGACCGCATTGCGGGCGGGGCCATCACGGGCGACGACCGGTTGTTGATCGCGACCGGGTCCCGCATTCTAAGGCTGACGAATAAAGGGCAGGTGGCGGTTATGCAGACCTTCTCCGGAGAGACGATTCTTGCCGCGCCCTCGTTCGACGCTGCCGGCAATTTATTCGCCGTCACCAACAAACACGTCCACTGCCTATGGCGCGGCTGAGCGGAACGCGTAGATCACTCCGCCAATTGCCTGTCCCTGTTTCGCCTGGTGGCAGTGCGCGCAACGCGCATCCGAAGCGATGGCCGGGCGCATCGCGAGCGTCCAGCCATCCAGCGTTTTCTGGTAGCCTCCCTCTCCCGCGGCGAACCGGCCCATCGCCTCCTTCGCGAAGGGGTACATGGCCTGCCAGGTGGGGAGTCCGGCGCGCGGCGTGCCAGCGGTAATGATACCGGGCCCCTTCATCGCGCGAAACAGAAAGGCCTCTGCGGGCGCCGTTGCAACGGTCTCTCCGAAGAGGTAGAGACCGGCGCGGAGGCCCTGCTTCTCCATGCCTGCGAGAACCATCTCTTCGTAGGAATTCTCCGGCGCGAAGTCGCGCACGTCGGAGGTGACGGGAGTGAAATGAGTGCCCATTGACGGGCGGATCATGACACGCGACATGCCGAGGGTCTTCGGTTTCGGCTTCAGAAGCCGATCCTGAATGGCCTGATCGAAGGCGTCGATCCAGGACACCGGATCGAGCGGGGTAATGAAGAGCAGCAGCGCGAGTCGCATCGGTTAAGTGGACGTGCAAACCGCGCGAAGGTCACTTTAGTTTACCGGCGGAAAGTTCCCGCCAATGCGCCCGGGCGACGTCACCCATGTAGTCGGGCCCGGCGAGCTCGGCGGCTCGTTTGGCGTATTTGACAGAGTCGCTGCGTTTGCCGCGCGTCTCTTCAAACAGCGCGAGATACAGGTTTCCGTAGAATTCGGCCGAGCGTCCGGATTGCATGGCCTTCAGGACGCCGTCGACCGTGCCTTCGCCTTTCCATAGCAGGAACAATTCGTGCATCGGTGCGCGGGAGTCGGCGCGGATGGGGATGAGTTTGCCGCGAGCTTTTTCGAATCCGTCCAGGCGTGCGGCGCAGAGCATATGCCAGGCGGCGTTTTCGAAATCCTCCGGGTTCACAGTGCGATGCAGTTCGAACTGCGCGCGGCAATCGGCGAACCGGCCGGCGTAGTAGAGCGAGATGCCACGCTGCCAGTGGTGCGGCCGCTCGGCGGGCATGGCCTGGAGCACGCGGTCGAACGCCTCAACGGACTGGGCGTAGTTGCCGGAGCGAAACGCCGACTCGCCCTGGCGCTGCCAGTCGCCGGCCGATTGAAGGAAGAGAAGGACGATCCAGAGATTCACTTCTCCAATGTAGATTGTCCGGCAGCTAGTTTCCAGCCCGATTTCTCTCGATTCCTGATCAAGAGCCGCAACCAGCTGATGGTCTCCTCGAGCGCTTCCAGACCCGCTGCAGACGCTCATCCGCTCACCGCCACCGGATGGCCGGATGCTACAATCGCGGCGGGGGAGATATACACCGATGGTTCAGACACTCGGCGAGTATCAGGGGCGGAATCGAAGCGTGAAGGATGAGCTTCGAGAGAATCTGATCGCCCGGCTGCGCGAGGGTGGCGAGCTGTTTCCCGGTGTCAAAGGGTACGGCGACACCGTAGTGCCGCAGGTCGTCAACGCGATTCTTTCCAGGCACAATTTCATTCTGTTGGGCCTTCGCGGCCAGGCCAAGACGCGCCTGATTCGCATGCTCACCTCGCTGCTGGACGAGTGGACCCCCTACGTCGCCGGGGCCGAGTTGCGGGACCATCCGCTTGCGCCGGTCTCGCCGTTCGCCCGGCGAACCGTAGCCGAGCGCGGGCCGGCCACGCCGCTCGCCTGGCTGCACCGCGACCAGCGATACGTGGAAAAACTCGCCACGCCGGACGTCACCATCGCCGACATGATAGGCGACATCGACCCCATAAAGGCGGCACGGGCCACCCAGACGCTGAGCGACGATTTGAACATCCATTACGGCCTGCTGCCGCGCGCCAACCGCGGCATCTTCGCGATTAACGAGTTGCCGGACCTGGCCGGCAAGATTCAGGTTGGACTGTTCAACATCATGCAGGAGGGCGACGTCCAGATCAAGGGCTTTCCCGTTCGCCTGCCCCTCGATGTGCTGTTGGTGTTCACCGCCAATCCGGAAGACTATACGGCGCGCGGAAAGATCATCACGCCTCTAAAGGACCGCATCGGAAGCGAGATCCGCACCCACTACCCGGCCACCGTGGAACTCGGCATGGAGATCACGAAGCAGGAGGCATGGACCGCCCGCAACACGGCCGCTTGCGTCCGGGTGCCGGACTTCATTCGCGAGATCGTGGAAGCCATCGCGTTTCTGGCCCGCGACGATAAGAGGATCGACAAGCGAAGCGGCGTGTCGCAGCGCCTGCCGATCTCCGTCATGGAGAATACCGTCTCCAACGCCGAGCGCCGTGCGCTGCTCAACGCCGAAGCCGACGCCGTTCCCCGCGTTGCCGACATCTATGCGGCTTTACCGTCGATCACCGGCAAAATCGAGCTGGAGTACGAGGGCGAGCTAAAAGGCGGTGAGGCGATTGGCCGGGACCTGATCCGGATGGCCGTGGGGCGGGTCTACAGCTCCTACTATGAGGGCGTAAACGTCGCGATGATCGTGAAATTTTTCGAACGCGGAGGCGCCCTGCGCATCGACGCCGCGACGAACTCCACCGATATGCTGGCGCAGTTGCAGACAGTGGACGGATTGCTGGAAAAGACCGGTGCGCTGGGGTTGGGCTCCAGCGAATCTGACGCGCTGCGCGCGGCCGCGGCGGAGTTCGTGCTCGAAGGGCTTTACGCCCACCGGCGCATCAGCCGGAACGAAGAACTCGGCTTCCACGGCGCCGAGGAACGACGACGCCCCGAACCCGGCGAGGAACCACGCGAACAGGCGAAAAAGCGCCGCCAGTACAACTGACCCCATGCGCTGGATCCGCTACTCCCAGTTCGAAGAAGACGGCTTCGGTCTCTCCGCCGAGGACCTGATGCGCGCGCTTTCGGACTTCTTCCTCCAAAGCGGTTTCCAGGACCCGTACGGCGACTATCCGTATAATCCCGGCACGCTCGACTGGTTGCGCGACGCGATTCGTCAGGCGCTGGAAAACGGCCTGATCCCGCCGGAGCAATACCAGAAGCTGTCCCCGGAGCAGATCGAAGCGCTGATCGACCGTATGGTGGAAAAACTCAGCGAGAGCGGCTACATCGCGCCGCCGGACGAGAAGAAGGACCCGGCCGCGATCCGCGTCGAAACCACGGACAAAGCCCTGGACTTTCTGGGCTACAAGACGCTGAAGGATTTGATTGGCGGGTTGGGGCGGGCCAGCTTTGGTGCCCACGACACGCGCGAGATGGCCACAGGCGTGGAGGCCTCCGGCTCCTCGAAACCCTATGAGTTTGGCGACACATTGAACCTGGACGTGAACGAAACATTGTTCCACGCCGTTCGCCGCACAGGCGGGATGGACGAACTTGGGTATGAGGATCTGCACGTTCACCAGAGCGAGTATCAGAGTTCCTGCGCCACCGTGTTGATGCTCGACTGCAGCCACAGCATGATTCTGTACGGCGAGGACCGCTTTACGCCGGCCAAACGCGTGGCGCTGGCCCTGGCCCATCTGATCCGGACGCAATATCCAGGCGATTCGCTCCGCTGCGTGCTATTCCACGATACGGCCGAAGAGCTGCGTATGTCCGACCTTGCGCGCGTCCAGGTGGGCCCGTACCACACGAATACCCGCGACGGACTGATCCTGGCGCAGCGCCTGCTGCAGCAGGAGAAGAAGGACATGAAGCAGATCATCATGATCACGGACGGGAAGCCTTCGGCCTTAACGCTCGAAAGCGGCGAGGTGTACAAAAATCCGTTCGGCCTGGACCCGCTGGTGATCGCACGCACGCTGGACGAAGTGAGCCGTTGCAAACGCCAGGGAATATTGATCAACACGTTCATGCTCGCGCAGAACTGGGATCTGGTTGAGTTCGTGAAGAAAGTCACCGGGCTCTGCCGGGGCAAGGCGTACTTTACGTCTCCCTACACGCTGGGTCAATATCTGCTCATGGACTATATGAGCCGAAAGACGCGCACGGTGCATTAACGCTAAACCGCGGCGGCGCAAGTCTTTATCGGATTGGCGCCGCCGCGGTTCGATTCCGGGCGATTTAGCTGGCCGCGCCTCCGCCGTCCGCTGCGGGCGCCGGCGCAGGTGCCGGGGCCGCCGGTGGCGCGGGCGGTGCCGGTGCTGCTTTCTTCACGGCCTTCTTCTTGGCCGGAGCTTTCTTGGCGGGCGCTTTCTTGGCCGCAGCCTTTTTCGGTGGAGCTTTTTTGGCTGCCTTCTTGGCGGGTGCCTTCTTCGCAGCCTTCTTGGCCGGAGCTTTCTTCGGAGCCTTCTTAGCGGCTGCCTTCACGGCCGCTTTTTTGGCTGGCTTCTTCTTGGTCGCCATTTACGATTCTCCCTTGAGTGAAAACGATCGATCCCGGTTACGCCGGGTCTCCAGTGTAAGGCAAGTTCGATCGATTTCCAATGGGGCCGCCGCTAATTTTTGACGATGGTTTCAAGCACCCAGCAAATCGTCTTTTCCATGGCCTTTCCGCGGTGGCTGACGAGCAGTTTTCGTTCAGGGGGTGTTTCGCCGAAGGTTGCGCCGAACGGCTCATAGTGGAACAGGGGATCATAGCCAAATCCGTGGGAGCCGCGCGGCGCATCCACAAGGCGTCCCTCCACGAAATCCTCGAACGACGCTACAAGCTCCCCGGCCCGGGCCACGGCGATGGCGCAGACGAACCGCGCGGTGCGGTTCTCCACGCCCGCCATATTGCGGAGCACCAGCGCATTGTTGTCCTCGTCATTCGCGTTCTCGCCGGCGTAGCGGGCCGAATAGACCCCGGGCGCGCCGTCGAGGGCGTCGACGCACAGGCCAGAGTCGTCCGCGAACACAAAGCCATCGACGTGCCGGCTGTAGTAGCAGGCCTTCAAAGCCGCATTGGCGGCGAAGGTTGTCCCGGTCTCCTCGGGAGCCGGAACCTTGGGGACGGTTGCCACATCCAGCGCTTCGCCGGCATAGTGAGCGAAAATCAGGCCAAACTCGCGGAATTTCCCGGGATTGGTGGTTGCACAGTAGATCGTCACGGCAACTGCACGTACCGCTTCTGCAGCGCGATCAGTTCGGCCGCGCCCTTACGCCCCAGTCCGAGCAGCCCGGCCAATTGCGCATCATCGAACGCCTCATGCTCCGCCGTCGCCTGCAACTCGACGAACTTCCCTGCCCCGGTCATGACGATATTCATGTCGACATCGGCGGCTGAATCTTCTTCATAGCAAAGGTCGAGAATGGGAACGCCCTTCGCCAGCCCCACGCTGGTGGCAGCCACGTAGTCCCGGATGGGGTTCGACTTTAGCACGCCGCCCGCCACAAGTTTTCCGATCGCGATTCCCATGGCGAGAAAAGCGCCGGTGATCGCCGTCGTTCGCGTCCCGCCGTCGGCCTGCAGAACGTCGCAATCCAGAACAACGGACCGTTCGCCCAGAGCCTTCATGTCCACGACGGCGCGCAACGCGCGGCCGATTAACCGCTGGATCTCCATCGTGCGGCCGGATTCGCGCCCTTTCTTCACCTCGCGCGGAGTCCGGGTGACGGTCGCGCGCGGCAGCATGGAGTATTCGGCCGTGACCCAGCCCTGCCCGCCGCCCCGCAGAAACGACGGAACCGCGTCCTCCACCGAGGCCGAGCACAGTACACGCGTGTGCCCCACGGATATGAGCACGGAACCCTCGGCGGTCAATTGAAAATCCGGCTCCACGCGCAGGGGACGCATTTCGTCCGGTCTTCTGCCATCCAATCGCATCGATTCTCCTCGCCTACTTCGCCGACTTCAGCATTGTCGAAAAGAGCAGTCCGATGAGGACCATCACTCCGATCACGACAAGCAAGCACGGCAGCGCGCCCTTCACGTCCTTCACCGGATCGGGCTTTACTTCTTTGGATTGCTTCTTCAGCGGCTTCAACTTCGCCATGTTTGGGTAACCCTTTGTTCTACCATGGAAAGCGAATGCGGATCTTTTCCCGGCTCCTGCCAGTCGTCGTCGCCGCCTTGGCCGGCTGCGGCTCATCCACGGTTTCCACGTCCGAACCTCCGCCGTCGATTCACGGCGGCTGGACGCGAACCAGCCTGACCGAGGCCAAAAATGACGCGCTTCCCGAGAGCATCCGGTCCCTGCCGTCCGCACGCGCCTGGAGCGTGACCTATCGAGGTCCGCACGATATGACAGGCGTTTGGATCGTCTATCCCAGCGAAACCGTCGCGTTCGAAGCCTTGCAGAAATTGAACAAGGGCCCCAGTATTTGGCCGATTCGCATAGGGCCGGTGTTTCTCGTGCTGCAAGCCGAGGGTATCCCGCGCCAGGCGTTGGGGGATTTCCAGGAAGGAGTCGTCAAGGCCATCCAGTGATCGCAGCCACTCCAGCCGACCGCCTGTTCTCCGCCACCTTGCTCGGAATGCTGCTCAGCGGATTTCTCGCGCTGGCCGCCACAGGGGAGTTGCCGTCCTGGCTGCTGTTTGGGTGCCTGGCCTGTTTCGTGCTGCGGGCGATGCGCATCAATCCGTTTGGCGCGGCGATTCCGCCAGAGTTCATCAACGCCGCCGTGATTCTATACGCCGGTTTCTACGCGGTCGATATCTATTGGATCTCCGGCGAAGTGCTGACGCCGACCGTCCGGCTCATCTGTTTTCTCACGGTCGCCAAGGGCCTGGTGTTTCGCGACGATCGCGATGCGTTCTGGTCGGCCGTCATCGCGTTCATGCAGCTTGTCGCGGCCGCATTGCTTTCCACCAGCCTGCTCTTTTTCGGCTTTCTGGTTTTGTTTCTGGTCTGCGGTGTCACCTGTTTTTCGGCGTGGGAAATCCGCCGCGGCGCGCGGAATACGCGGGTCTCCGCGCACGGTAGCGGCAAAGGGTTTTACCGCCGCACGATTTCCGTCAGCCTTGCGGCGACGGCCGGAATCGTCCTGTTCACGGTAGCACTGTTCTTCATCCTGCCCCGCACGGCGCGGGCCGCGCTGCAGAATTTCGTCAGCCAGCGGTTCCATCTCCCCGGTTACGGCGGCGAAGTGGATCTTCGGAAAATCGGCGAGATTCAGGCAAGCAGCCGGACCGTCATGTACGTCCGCATTCCCGGTCAACCCGATCAATTGCAGCTTTTCTGGCGCGGTTCGGCGATGTCCAAATTCGATGGTAAACGCTGGACGACGGCCGGCGATCTGGCCGAACAGGTGCGGGTGCGCCACGGCGCCGCAGGCTTGCCGCCGCGAACACATCACGGCCGACAGGGGGTTCGCGCCAAATATGAGGTCCAGCTCGCGGAAACCGGCATGAACGCGTTGTTTGTCGCCGGCATTCCCGAATACCTCGAAGCGAACTTGACCTCACTGGCGGTGCTCTCGAATGGCTCGATCCGCAGCCTGAGCGAGATGCCCGCGGTCCTTCGTTACAACGTCACGGCCTTTTTTGATCTGTACGGGGGCGACGGCACCCCAGTGCTGTCCCGCGAGGACCGCCGCCGCCTGCTGGAACTTCCACTCAACGCCGATAACCGCATCGTCGAACTCACCCAGTCTGTCGCCGGATCGGAGAACAACCCTGCGCTCCAGGCGCGGCGCATCGTCGAACACCTTCGCACGGCCTACGGCTACACCTTGGAACTGCCCGGCAAAGAGCAGGACAACCCAATCGCGCACTTCCTTTTCGAGCGCAAGAAGGGCCACTGCGAGTACTTCGCGTCGTCGATGGCCTTGATGCTCCGGTCTATTGGCATTCCGGCGCGGGTGGCGACCGGTTTTCGCGGCGGCACGCTGAATCCGCTGAGCGGCTGGTACACGGTCCGCGCTTCGGACGCCCATTCCTGGGTGGAGGCGTTTATTCCTGGAAACGGCTGGACCACCTATGATCCGACGCCCGCAGCCCCGATGCCCGCGCAATGGGTCGTGTTCTCGCGCTTCTCCCACCTGATCGAGGCCGCGGATCTGTTCTGGCAGGATTGGGTCTTGCAGTACGATCTGGACCGGCAATTCCATCTGGCATCGCGCATTGAAGCCACGCGTCTTGGCACGCGCGGCTGGTCCATCCGCGCGTTGACCGATGAGATGTCCGGGTGGCGGCAGGCGATTACGGGCTTCGCCCGCTCCCAGGCGGCGCCGCTGATTGGCCTGGCGGCTGCCGCCGGCTGCGGCTGGATTCTAATTCCCTGGTGGATCCGCCGCCGCAGGGAGAAGGCGCAACGGACCAAGCTGCAGAATGGACGCGCCGCGGCGGCGGACGCGACGATCCTCTACCAACGTCTGCTGACGCGATTGGAACAGCAAGGCATCCACAAGCCTGGCTGGTTCACGCCGCTCGAATTTGCAAGAAAACTCCCGCCCAGCGAACTCGCCGCGCAGATCGCGTCCTTCACCCATGCGTACAATAGCCTCCGCTTTGGCGGCGACCCAGCCGCCGCCACGCGAATGCTGGCGATCTACGACGCCATCGAACGGCAGCTTCACCACTCCGCGACGGAACCGTCTTCGTGAAAGACCCGCGCCATCGGTTTGGTGCCGCCAAACGGATACTTCT
>VFZO01000237.1 GCA_016871155.1 Acidobacteriota bacterium
ACGCCGTCTTGCGCATCGAACACTGTCCAGAGCCGCGAGTAGGCTTGGTCGAACACTTCGTTGCCGTGGTCTTCTCCGTCCTGCAGGCGTGCTCCCGTGAAGTTGATTGGAAGCGCTTCGACCTTGTCGACGTTGTACTTTTTCATCAGCTCTTGTTCCAGCCGCTTGGCGCGGGACGAGGCCGAGTCATGCCCATCGCCCTGCAGCGCTTTCTCGATTCCACGCGCGAACTGGAAAGCCGAAGGCGCGGGCCTTAGAGCTTTCGCGATGTCGGAGGCGGCACGCGGAGCGATCAACGCGTTGAACATCCAGAATCCAAGCAGAATGATGAGCGCCGAGCGGGAGGAGGAAGCCCAGGCCGAAACGGCAAGCGAAACTCCCAAAAACGTACCGAAATAGAGCAGATAGCCCAGCGTCATCCACGCCATGCGCGGAATGGCCGCGACCATGTCAGTCTGGCCGGAACCGGCCGTGATCGCGACGACGCCGATCAGGGCCGCTGGAACCAGCAGCAGCCCCAACGCCACCGCGACGCCCAGTGCCTTGCCACGCGCGAGGTCCAATTGGCGTACCCCTAGACTTAACAACTGACGCAGCGTTCCGAGTTCGCGCTCGCCCGAGAATGCGGTGAAGGAAAGCAACACGATCAGCAGCGGCACGAGCAACTGCAGCACGGTGGCGCCGGTCAGTTCCCCGAAGCGTTGCACGGCGGTTGCGTCTTGAGCGGGCCGGTACTTGAACTCGTTCTGCTTGTGGGCCTCAAGCCAGACGGCAACTCCCGTAAACGGATCGGTGCCGCGATCCAACATTGTCAGCGGGACCTTCGGCTTGAACGCGTAGACACCATAATGCGCGGCAGAGTGCGGGTTTTTCTTACCTTGGCCCAGCCATTGCTCCCGCGTAGCGCGTTGCGCCGACGCATGCTGGGCGCTCACCTCGCGGAAGTGCTGCCACCCGAGTAGCAGCGCACCGGCGAGCAGTGTGAAGACGATAGCGCTGGCCGCGCGGAAGCGGCCGTCGCGGACCATCTCGGTCATCTCTTTTTTTGCGATGCGAAGGGTCATGGAAATGCTCCCGAATCAATCGTGCATGTGTTCGAGGTAGATACGTTCGAGATCGGCGTGGCCGAGTTCTGAGGTCGAGTACTGGGCCGCGAGACGGCCGTGCTTCATGATGCCCACACGGGTACCCGTTTCCTTAGCACGAAACAAATCGTGAGTGGCCATCAGGATCGCGGACCCAGCTCCGCTCAGCTTCTTCAGCAACTCCGAAAACTCGTTCGAGGCTTTGGGATCGAGTCCCGAAGTCGGCTCGTCAAGCAGCAACGCCCGTGCTTTTTTGGCGATCGCGATGGCGATACCCACCTTCTGGCGCATGCCTTTCGAATAGGCGCCCACGCGCTTGTCTGCGTCGTTTCGGGCAAGGCCGGCCTCCTCGAGGAAGCCTATCAGTCCGGCCTTGGTGTGGCTGCCGCCCGCCAGCGAAGTGAAATACTCAAGGTTCTCGATACCGGTGAGGTTTCGGTAGAGCATCACTTGCTCGGGAATGTAGGCGAGCAGGCGCTTGGACTCGAGCGGCTGCTGAACCACGTCGAGTCCACCGATCTTCGCCGTCCCCGATGTGGGCGGAATGAAGTTGAGGAACAAGTTGATCGTCGTCGTCTTGCCCGCGCCGTTGGCGCCGAGCAGGCAGAATATTTCGCCCGGCTCGATACGCAGATCGAGCGGGTGGAGAGCGATGGTCCCGTTGTAGGATTTCGATAGTGCGGAGGCTTCGAGCATTTGGCGGCAATCCTCTAGATACGGTAGTTTAACCCCGCCGGGCAATCCCGTGGATCTTTACGGGCGGGCTGCTCCTGGCCGTGAACGGGCCAGAGGACCGCCAGACGGCTCAAAAAATGAGCTTGATCGCGAAAGTGAACTGGCGCGCTGGATCCACGTTTGCCACGCCGCCCACCGGACGCAGGAAGGTCGACACTGGCGAAGCGCCCTGTCCGTAAACGTTGTTGAAGGTGTAGTAGTTTTGTTTGTTCAACACGTTGTACCCCTCCGCGCGCAGGTCCAGACTCAGTGCCTCACTTACTGCGATCCGTTTGGTGATCGCCAAGTCGACGCTCCGGTGCGGTGTGCCGCGGAAGAGATTGCGTCCGAAGCCAGCCGGACGATCCCGGTTCAATCCGTCGCCATTGTTGTCTGCGCCGGTCAGGGCGTTGACGGGTAGGCCAGAAGAGGTAATGATCATGGCCGACACGCTTATCTGCCAGGGTAGTTGGACTCCACCGTTGGCGGCGAGTCGATGACGTTGGAGGAAGTCGCTCGGCGCCCTCTCTCCCCGCTGCACGTCACTCCATTCCTGCGGGTTCGCTCCCAGATGGTCGTCGGTGATATTATTCATCGCCGAAGCCCAGTTGTAGCTAAGGCCCGCGAAGTACCGGCCGCCGAAACGCCTGTTCACGTTGAACGTTAGTGCATGGTAGTTGGCCGTGTTTCCGTTGGTAGTCATGCGGACCTCACGCACGGGAACGCTTTGATAGATCGAGACTCCGCGCGAAGCGTCGAAGAAGGGCCGCGACCGGTCCGCTTGGGCGATCGAGCGGGTCTGCCCGGGTTGGGAGCGCGGAAACGGCGCCGAGGCGTTCCGGTCGTACTGGAGGAATTGTTTCACGCTCAGGCTCCGTGTGCCGTCCACCGAAAGAATCCACCGGCCTGGCAACTCGCGCTGGACCCCGAAGGTCACCTGCGTGGTGTACGGGCTCAGCAACTTGTCGCCCCGCAGCACGATGTTGCGCGGCGCCAACGCCAATCCCGGCGGAGGGACAGTAGTGGGATAGGTCGCGGGAAATGTGGGAAAGGCGGGATGATTCGGCCCGATCGAGAACGTCGCGAACGGAGCGTCGAGCGCATTGAGCAGGAACCGCTGCGTTAGGCCATGGAAGAAGGGCTGGTCGTAGTAGAGCCCGAAACCACCTCGGATCACGGTCTTCGCATCCCCCTTCGGATTCCAGACGAAGCCCACCCGCGGACCGAAGTTGTTGTAGTCGTCGAGCAGGGATTGATAGTCGAAGCGAACGCCGAGATTTAGCGTCAGGTGAGGATGCGCACGCCAGGAGTCCTGAGCGAAACCGGCCCACTGTGTCTGTCCGTACCGCAGATTGGCCACCCCGAACCTTTGGGTGTAGAGGATGGGTTGCTGGTTTACCGTGGGCAGTCCTCCGGCGAAGGTGTACGTCCCAAAGAGGTCGAACTGGCGATCCCGCACCTTGCGGCGGATGAAGTCGCCGCCAAACTTCAGCGCGTGATTGCCCTTCTGCCAGGAGAACTGATTCGCGAACTGAAACACTTCCGCGCGGTTGGTGGAAAACGTAGCTGCTCCCTCGTTCGAAAAACCTGGCCGCGACACCACGAGCCCCGGATTCAACGGAGAGGAACTCGAGGGCACGGAGTTGACGTAGCCAGCGCGGAGCTCGTTGACGGCCGCGCCCCATGTCTGGGTGTCGCTGGCCTGGACGCCGAATCCCTGGGTCGCGTTGAACAGCGCCATACTCGGTTGGTTCAGGCCTCCCACGCGGTCGTTGGCGTTCGTGTTGGAATCACGATGACCGTTAAGACGCAGCGTAGCCCAGTGGGAGTCCCTGAAGCGATGGTCGATCTTTACGAGGGCCTGATTGTCGCGATAGCTCCCAACGTGAAAACCCCGGTTTCCTGACGAGATGAACGAGCCTCGCGCCTGATCGGTGCGCTCATAGCTGCCGAAGAGGTGTGTGCGGCTCTGGCGGATGGGCCCGCCAACCGCCCCGCCCTCCTGTATGAGCTGGTTCGGGATTCGAAGCGCCGCCAGCGGCGGACGTGCCTGAATTCCGCTGGGACGGCCGAGCAGGAACAATTCACCATGGACCTGGTCGCCTCCGGATTTCGTGGTCGTGATCGTCAGTCCGGCCGAGGTTGACCCGTGTTCGGCGTTGAATTGGTTCGTCAGCACCCTGAACTCCTGCACGGCCGAGAGCGGCACTCGCTGCAGGGGAATGTTGTTGAACAGCGTGTCGTAGTTCGTGTTCCCGTCCAGGCGATGCTGGGAGTCGCGAAAGATGTTGCCGTTGATCGAGAGCCGGTAAAGGTTCGATCCATCTCCCGAGAGTGCGTTCGAGTTTCGAACGCGAGCATCGATCATGGCGAAACGCGTCACAACCCGGCCGTTGGCCGGCAGTTGATTCAGAACTCCCGCGCCGGCGGAGCTGGAAAGTTCCGCAGAGTCCAGTGAGACGCCGGGACCCATCTCGGTTACAACGATGCTGTCGGACCGGCTGGCCACGGATAGGGCGACGGTCAAGTTCGCCGTCTCACCCGACAGCACTTCGACCGCCGTGCGGGACCAACTTCGGAAGCCGCCCCGAGTAACGGTGATCTGGTAGTCGAAAGCCGGCTTCAGACGGGAAAAAGTCAGAACGCCGTTCTCATCGCTAACCGCCGAAAGACTGTTACCCAGCCCATCGCTCGCCAACTCCACTCTGGATGCGCCGAGAGCCGCGCCGGATTCGTCAGTGATGGAAATCCGAATGGCACCGGTCAGGGCGGTTTGAGCCAGGGCTGTGGTGGTTGCGGTCAAAATGAGGAAAAACGTTCGCATGAGGCGCTCCGTGGCACGAACTACCGTGCCTTGTTACAGACTGTACGAAGCGCCGTCTTCACTGGATTGGGCCACAGAGGAAAAAGTCAAGCGTGGAGAACTTCGCGAATCGTATGAGCCTGTCGCTTGCTGACGTTCAGTTCCAGATCGTTCGACATCGTCACCAACCAGCGCTGGCTCGAAAGCGGGCTCATCTTCTTCACATGATCGACGTTGATGAGCGCGCTGCGGTGGATGCGCCGGATTTGCGTTCCTTCGAAGCGGTTCGCCAGTTCCTGCAGAGTGTGGCCGGCGAGGTAGCGCCTCTGCTTGGTGACAATCCATACAAGTTCGCCCTCGGCCCGAAACGCGAGCACGTCGTCGAGGTCGAGGAGAAAGTACTCTTCGCCCTTTTTTCCTACAACGCGCCTCCGCCCGCCTGGCGCGGAAGACTCCAGGGTGCGCGCCACGGCCTCGGCGGACTCGGCGGGGCGTTTGATGGCCGCCCGGGCCTTCTCGATTGCGGCTCGAAGGCGGTCATGCCTGACAGGCTTCAGTAGATAGTCCGCCGCTCCGGCGTCGAAGGCGCGCAACGCGTGCTGGTCGAAGGCCGTCACGAAAATCACGGCAGGAGGCAATGGCGAGAGGCACCGCACTACTTCGAACCCGTCGCAACCCGGCATTTGGATGTCCAGCAGCACGAGGTCCGGACGCTGGGTATTGATGAGTTCGATAGCGGCCCGGCCATTCTCCGCCTGTCCGGCGATCACAACGCCTGGAATCTCGGAGAGCCCCTCCTGGAGGATTCGGCGCGCAATCGGCTCGTCATCGACGAGCACGATGCGAAGGGCAGAGTCGCGCACCCCATTGTTGTACGTCCAGTCTGGACCGGCCGCCTCTTGGAAAATCGCGGACGGCTCATTCGTCGCGATGAGCGGGCTGTCTTCGACGGTGAGCGGCCCCGGCCCGTCACCACCATTCGCTGATCTTGACCGATGTTCTCCCTCTTTCACACGCGGCGTGTGGCTGAGCATCACGATACCGCGAACGGGTGATCGAAGTTCGGCGGACATCCGGCCGAATTCTCGGCCAGCAGTTCGCTGCGGCGGTGAGAGCCTCACCCACTGGCTCTCCGGTGCGCTGACCGGCGTGGTGAGCACGAATTTGCCGCCCGGGGCCGCCATGTTTGGGATACGAGAGCGAGTTCGCCGGTTCAAGGGGACGGCGCCTGCCAAGGACAATGCGGCGCATGCTTGTTGCGGTGGCGAATCCGAGACCTATTCGTCGAATTCCGCGTTGCTGGTGACCGGCGAATGGTCGCGCGGCCAGAATCGTATGGCGTCACTCCTCGCGCAGCGCCGAGATCGGATTTACTCTTGCCGCTCGCGCCGCGGGTACTGCGCATGCCAGCAGAGCCGCGCCGATCACCATCGCGAGGACAGTTCCAAGGGTGATCGTATCGTTCGTGTCCACGCCGACCAGCATCCCTTGCAAAAGACTGCTGAGAGGCATCGTCAGCAGGAGGCCAACGGCAGCGCCGATGGCTGAAAGCAGCGTGCCTCGGCGCAACACCCAACCGGCTACGTGGCCGCGGCCGGCGCCCAGGGCCAGCCGGATCCCGATTTCCTTGCGCTGTTGGGCGACCATGTAGCTCATCACGCCGAACAATCCTACCAACGCCAGCAAGAGCGCGAGACCGGCAAACACGGCCAGAATTGCGCCCCAGAGTCTGCGGCGCCAGATGCTTTCGGCTACCAACAATTCCATCGTGTCGATTCGCTTGATCGCGATGTTCGGGCTGACCGACTGAATGGCCTGGCGAATGTGCGGAAGCAGCGCCGCAGGGTCGGAAGCCGTGCGAATCAGGTATGCGATACCGGGACCCGGATATTGGCGGTAGGACCAGTACACCTCGTAGCCCGGTTCGCTCTCAGCCGCGTTGTAGCGTACGTTGCCCACCACCCCGATCACCGTGGACCACGGATCATAATCCTGATCGATCCCGAAGCGCACCTTCTGCCCAACTGCGCTTTCGCCCGGGAACAGCGCCTCGGCGGTGCGCTTGCTGACGACGATTACCGGCGGCGCACCGATCTTGTCGTTCTCATTGAAGTCGCGACCTTCTAACAGCGGCACGCCCATGGTTTGGAAGGCGCCGGGCATGATGTCAGCGCCCGCGAATGGGAGCCGGATGGCTTGTGCCCGAGTCGCGCGGCGGAGCGTATAGAGTTCGGCCAGCCGGCGTTGTTCAGAGGAGCCCGAGAAGGGAATCGTGTGACTGCCGCTGGCGCTCACCACGCCGGGGATCCCTTCAAGGGTCAGTTGCACGCGCCGGTACACGTCGCAATAGGCACGCACGGCGGATTCCTTGATCACGTTTGGAACGAAGTGCCGGGACCGGACCACCACCAGATGTTCGGAGCGCAGCCCCGGATCGATGCCAAGCGCTCTCTGAAAAGAGCGGACCATGAGCCCGGCACCCACCAGCAACACGAGCGAGAGCGCAACCTCAGCGACAACGAGCGCGCGCCGAACCCACGCCGCAGCCGATTGTCCGCTGGTCGACCCACGTGCGCCGTGCTTGAGGGCATCGTTGAGATTGGTCCGCAGTTGGTGCGCCGCTGGAAGCAGCATGGCCATCACGGCCGTGCCGGCCGCGGCCGCCACGGCAAAGGCCAACACCCGATAGTCCAACTCGAGCCGCATCCAACCCGGCACGTCTACCGGCAGAAGCGCGAGGAAGGTGCACGTGGCCCCATAAGCGAGCACGGCGCCGGCGGCCACGCCGGCCGTACTCAGCACTAGCGCCTCGGCGAGCAACTGCCAGACTAAAGGCCAGGGCCCGGAACCGAGCGCCAGCCGCACCGCCGCGTCGCGTTCACGCGCCACCGAACGAGCCACCATCAGGTTGGCAACGTTCAGACAACCGAGCAACAGGAGCAACGCCGCGGCAGCCGCCACCAGATAGACGTACGGCTTGATCTCGCCCGCCTCGGCGTCGCGCAGCGATCGCACGCGGCCGTGGGCATCGAGACTCTGCTCCGCGTGTTCGTGTCGCAGCGCAGCCGCGATGGACCCGATATCGGCGTTCGCCTGTTCGACCGAGACACCGTCCTTCAGCCGTGCGATCACGGCGTGCATTCGAGCGTCCCGGCGCTTCCACCAGTTGTCCTGATAGGAGCTGTAGCGAGCCAGGAGCGGCACCCACACCTGACTGCGGGCCGGAAACGCGAAGCCCGGCGGCATGACGCCGATCACTTCGTAGCTCTGTCCGCGCAGTTGGATGGTTCGTCCCAGCGCGTCGGCGCGCCCGCCGAAAAGTTCGCGCCAGAGCGCATGGCCGATCACGACCTTCAGCACCGGCCCGCCGAGCACATCCTCCTCGCGCGTGAATACACGGCCAAGTACTGGATTCACACCGAGCAGGGGGAAGATATCCGCGGACACGAAGGTCATGTGCACCGAAATCGCGGGACCGAGGCCGGTGAGTTGGTTGGTCCAACTCAAGTAGGCCGCCATCGAATGCAGGGTCCGGTTCCGCGTGCGGTAATCCTCAAAGTCGTAGAGGGAAACGTCCAGCGGGGCGCCCTGGTCTTTCGGGTTGTGTGTTTCCAGGCGTACCAGGCGTTCGGGCGAGGCGTAGGGAAACGGACGCAGCAGCGCAGCGTCAAAGAGGCTGAATACGGCTGTGGCCGCGCCGATCGTGAGGGCCATGGTGAGAATTACAACCGCGGAAACGCCGGGCCGGCTGAGCAAGTGACGAATCGCGTGGCGGACGTAGCGCATCCTTTTTCCCTTCAGCCAGCATGCAGCCTTTGAGTCCGGCCGCGCGGGACTCTCCGGCAGACGGACGATTCTTAGCGCTGAGCGGACAAAGTTCCCCGTTGGATGACCTAAAACCGGTAGCGGATTTGCAGCGAGAGGCGGCGCGGCAGGCCGGGATTGCCGGCGTCCTGTGCAGAGAAGTCGTCGGCGATGTAGTAACGGTCCGTGAGATTCGTGGCCGATAGAACGGCCTGCAAGGGTCCCAACCGGATGCTCAGCGAGCTATTGATGAGTGTATAGGACGGGAGGATCTGGGATGCAATGACGTTATCTCGCAGCGGGCGCGATCCTACGTAGGCGACGCCGCCGTTCCAAACGAACCGCCGCCACGCCCAGATCAATCCGGAACCGGCGATGTGCTGGGGGCTCATCCGCAACCGGTTACCGCTGAAGTTCGCCGTAAGCGTGGGACGGAATTCGATGTGCCTGGCGTTGTGAAACGCGTAGTTGGCATACAGGGAGGCCCCGCGAGGAAGCATTGCTCTCAACTCGGATTCGAACCCGCGCACGCGCGATGTCGCGTTGACGAAGATGAAGTCCTCGGGCCCGGACCGAAACGAACGCTGCCCGTCGATCTTCCTCATGTTGAAGAACGATGCCTGTGCGCTGACGGAACGGTGGCGGAGGCGCAAGCCGCCCTCGTGGTTGCGCGTGACTTCCGGCCGCAGAAGCTGCGGTACAACCACATTGTTCAGCGTGTTCAGACCGGGCAGTTGGGGGCGAAATCCCTGGGCAAAGCTGGCGAACGCCACAAGGTTCAACGACTCTCTGCGCAGCACCGCCACATCTCCACCGGCTCGCGGACTGAACCGGGACGCGCTGAAAGGCGCGCGTACTCGCGTGTCGCTCCGGGTGAGTTCTTGATTGAATGAGTCTGTACGGAGACCGGCCAGAATCCCCAGACCCTTCCATGCCAAATGGTGCTGGGCGAAGAAGCTGATCACATCCTGCTTGAAATAGCTCGTGGGCCCGGGTCCGCGGATGCCACGGGAGTCGTTGCCCACGTTGGTGACCGGACGGTTGTAGTCTGGACCGCGATAGGTGGGAACTCCGGTGAAGGTGGCAGACACCTGGTCGAAGTTACCCCAGTCGAACGTGAGCCCGGCCGTGAACGCATTGCGGAGCGAAGCCGATCCGGCGTCCCATTGGAAGAGCGTCTCGTTCAGGAACGAATCTTGGCGCGTGAAATTCTCCGAGTAGCCCTTGGTCACCGCGGCTGGTGGAGGCACGATCGTGATGCCGCCCTGGAAGAGGCGGTTATATCGATTGAAATTGAACGAGTTCGAGAGCAGAATGCGGCTGGACAGTTGTGAGTCCGCTTTCACGCTCGCCGAGTGGAGTTCGCCGTCGATGAATACGCCCGGGATTCCGAAGTTGTCGCGCCGGGTGATTCCGAAAATCGGGCGGCCGTTGACCAGCGGCATGATCGATCCTCGCCCGGCGCGCACGTCGCTGCCCAGATAGGAGATGCGTAGGTTGAACACTGGAGAGAATGCATGGTCACCGCTGACCGTCAGGAAATTCTGGTCGCGGCCCGAAGCTTGCTGGAAACCCTCGGAACGCGACACGACGCCGGCCGCAGCGAGGCGTCCGCGCCGCGTGGGAACGTGAACACCACCCTGTCCCTCGTTGGTCCCAAATGTCAAGGGCAGACCAAAAGTTTCCCATCAGGGCGGAGCAAAAGGGGACCACTGTGGGCGAAGGTAAAGAGGACAAATCTCACGATATGGGGGCGGCTGTAGCGTAG
>VFZO01000238.1 GCA_016871155.1 Acidobacteriota bacterium
CGCTTCCGTCTCTTCGACTACTGCGATTCTGCTAAAACTGAAACTAGCTGTCCACTGCTTTTTTGCATGGGCCGCCAACTGTGTCTAAACTTTTGTCTCACGGTTGGGGACAAGCTCAGGTTGATCTCCCGATGGAGGGCCTTTGCGAGTCACGTGGTCTTTCGTCACCAAGCAGCGGCCTCTCCACCTTCCGCCACAGTCCCGCTTGTTGGCTGCGCGGCGGGAAGCGTACCAGAGCCACGTGGAGGCGGAAATGGGAAGCGTGATTTGGTTCGAACGACTTTTCACCAACCGGCGATTTTCAGGTCAGTCGAGGTACCTGTGGAGACGGCGGATCGAGCGACCCAAAGGAACCCGCTAACTGTGACACCGGGCCGCTATTTGCCCTGCGGCCGGGTGACGGCGGTGGCACCCGCCGGGAAAGCCGCGTTGACCATGGCGGATCACGCAGCGATTGGCGTGCGGACGGCTGCCAGCCATTGAACGAGGCCACGTGTTTTGGCAAGCGTGCGCCAGTAGATGTCTTCCATGAGGATGTGCGCGAACTCGCCGTGGCGGCCGATGCTCAATAGGTTCTCGACACCAGTCGACCTGGCTAAAGCTTGGCGATCCGCTTCATACTCGTTGAGGAAGACCGGATAGGCCGTCGCAGTGCGAAGCACTCGGCAACCCAAGTACTTGGAGGTGATGCCCGGCAGCAGGTCGTCGAGTTGGCGGATGCACAACGCGCCCAACTCTTCGTCGCTCATCTTCCAGTGTTCGTCGCCGGGCTGGGCGCCGATGTCGACGGTGAGTAGAGTCTTACCTTCGGGCGCGAGCCAAGGCATCGACTGCATGGTCTCGGTGAGCCGGAAGTACGATCGCCCATTACGCGGGGTCCACAACACCGTGTCGCAGAGATAGCCCCGGCCTTCGAGGCGCAAGTTGACGAAGATCATGCCACGGTAACGGAAGCGGGTGAATGGCACGAGCGCGCTCGTGCCATTCACCATCTTGCCCAAAACCGGTACCGGAGCCGTGCTGATGACGGCCGAAACGCGCCGCTCCACGCCGGCGGCTTTCACCGCCACGGCACGGCCGTTCTCCACGTAGATCTGCTCCACCGGCGACTCCATGCGAATTGCATCCAGCACCGGTTCGCCCAGTTTGTGGCACAGCGTGGCAACGCCGCCTTCGGGATACACATGCCACACCTTGGCGATCTCGGGCATCTCGTGACTGTAGCCGCAGGGAACGGCCACGCCCTTCATGCGCGACATTGCCTTGAGGTACAGCGTATAGGGAATGCTGTTAGAGACCTTATTGCCAACGGCGGGCGACAACAGATCGGCCGGCGCGCCGGACCATGCTTCCACGAGCGGCAGCGCGACCTCGTCGGCTAGCGCCCATCCATAGACTTGGCGAAACCAGGCGCGCGCGGTAGGTGCTTCGCCTGCGCCCGCGAGCTTGGACTTTACCGCGCTCGCCAGGTATCGCGGCACGGCCATTAGCCCGAAGGGATAGCTGTAGGTTCCGCCGTTCACCAGGACGCTCTCACCGTAGTAGGCGACATCGCGGCATTTCGACTCGACGCCGATGGCTGCCGCCAGCCGGTTGGTTATGAAGTGTGCGCCAAAGTCGTAGCTAAAGCCGTCGGGATCTTTGAAGCTGGCGGCCATGCCGGCCACCTGCTTGCTGGCTTCGAACAACACAAACGGCACTCCCTGCTGGCGCAGATAGTGTGCAGCAGTAAGTCCGGCGATGCCGGCGCCAATGATGGCTACGGGCGGTTGATTCATGCGGGTTTCCTCAACGTGGCGCCACCGTGTGGGGCGCCGCTGACAGAACGCGGCAAGGCATGGCCAGGATGGTGTCGGACGGCATAGACAACAACTGAGGCGACACTAACAGCCGTCGAGGTCGCGGTCGATCTATCGTCAGTACCAGGACGAACCCGGCCTCGTCCCGGTACCCTTCGGATAGGCATTAGAAGGCTACTGGGATACGATGGCCTCCGCGAACTGGCGTTTCGATTTCGGTGAGCAGGGGGCGGTCATGCCTGGACAGCAATAGGCTGGCAGGGCTACGCCCCGCACACCATGACCAATGGGAACGGGAAACAGCTCGTCGAGCAGTGCGTCGTAGAATCGAAGGCGCTCCTCAGACTGCGAAGGCGATGAAACTCTCGCGCCATTTCGGAAGATGCTCGAATGCGTCTTTGTGACCGGCGCGTCAACTGGACCCAAATGCGGCCAAGCGATCGAGGCAGCTGCTCTGGCGAAACCCACAGTGTTTGGAACGCTTCGCCGGCCGAAGCATAGGTCAATTCACCGGTGTAATCCCGCAACGCGGCGAACTTCGCCGTCTCCACGTTCCGCCGCTGGCAAATTCCAATCCAGACCCCTCACCATGCTGCGCAACGATCAGGGCGAGGATCGCCCCTCTGAACCAGTCCGTACAATAGAGGACTCCCGCCTTGCTTCGCGGAGAGCACCCCGAAACCATGAGGACTTTAGAATGAACGGCGCGGAATGCCTGCTACGGACACTGGTCGGCAACGGTATTGAAGTCTGTTTCATGAATCCCGGCACCAGCGAGATGCAGTTCGTCGCCGCGCTCGACGGAGTGCCGGAGATGCGTGGCATTCTCGGCCTGGAGGAGAACATCTGCTCGGGCGCCGCCGATGGGTACGCCCGCGTGGCGGAGCGCCCCGCGTCCACATTGCTCCATTTGGGGCCCGGCCTGGCCAACGCGCTTTCCAATCTCCACAACGCTCGCAAGGCGCGTTCGCCGATCGTGAACATCATCGGCGAGCATGCCACGCAACACACCGCCTACGACGCGCCCTTGACCGCGAACACCGAGGCGTTCGCCGCGCCCGTCTCGGCCTGGACCTACACCACGCGCTCGGCCGAAGAGGTGGGCCGAGCCGCCTCCGAGGCCGTCCGCGCCGCGCTCGCGCCCCCGGGCGGCGTGGCATCGCTCATCGTTCCCGCCGATCATTCGTGGCTCCCGTCGAACTCCGTCGGCGCGGTCGCCGGGCCGGCGCCGCGGCCGCTGGTGGAAGAGGGCCGCATCGTCCGCGCCGCCGAACTTCTCGCCGCAGGCCAGACCGCGCTGTATGCCGGCGGCGCCGCGCTGCGCCCGCGCGGCGTCGAGGCGTTGCGGCGGATTCACGCGGCCACCGGAGCCCGCATCTTCGTCAACCGCTTCTCCGCCAGGCAACCGCGCGGCCGAGGCCGCGAGTTCATGACCCGCATGCCCTACTTTCCGGAAGTCGCCGAAGCCTCCATGGCGGGCGTCCGCCATCTTCTGCTCGTCGAAACCGCGCAACCGGTCTCCTTCTTCGCATATCCCAATCGCCGCAGCACGCTGATGCCCCTGAACTGCCAGGCCTATGAATTCGCCTTGGAAACCGAGGACTCGCTCGACGCGCTGGAACGCCTGGCCGATCGGTTTCCCGCCTCGGTGCTGCCTGCCGCCGCTATGCCCCTGCCTTCGCCCGGCGGACCGCTCACCGTTGAATCGCTGGGCGCCATCGTCGCGGCCGAACTGCCGGAGAACGCCGTAATCTCCGACGAAATGGTCTCCTCCGGCGAACCGGCCAACAAGTTCCTTGCCCACGCCGCGCCGCACGACACCTTGCCCGTCTGCGGCGGCTCCATCGGCCAGGGGCTGCCTCTGGCCCTCGGCGCCGCCATCGCCGCTCCGCACCGGAAAGTCGTGAGCCTGGAGGCCGATGGCTCCGGCATGTACACGCTGCAGGCTCTGTGGACCATGGCCCGCGAACGCTGCGACGTGGTGATCGTGATCTTCGCCAACCGCAAGTACCGCATCCTGGAAATCGAGATGCAGCGGACCGGCGTAGCCCAGGTCGCGCCGCGCGCACAGACCATGCTCGATATCGACAATCCAACGCTCGACTGGACCGCCCTCGCCCGCGCCATGGGCGTGCCCGCCGAACGCGCCGAAACCTGCGAGCGCTTCCACGACCTGTTCCGCAACGCCCTCGGCGCGCGCGGCCCGTTTCTCATCGAAGCGATCCTTTAATACAATACCGGGGTGGAACGACGACATTTTCTCGGCGCCGCGGCCGCATCGGCCACCGCCTCCGCAGCCATGAATATCCCGGTCATCGACTCGCATATTCATCTGTTCGACCCCAACCGTCCGCAGGGTGTGCCGTGGCCCCCGAAGTCCAATACGCTCATCTACAAGCCCACCTATCCGGACCGGTACAAGGAGTTGGTGAAGGCGCACGGCGTGGTCGGCGCGATCGAAGTGGAGTGCAGCCCTTGGCTGGAAGACAACCAGTGGGTGTTGGATGTCGCAAAGAACTCCCCGATCATCGTCGGCATGATCGGCAACCTGGAACCAGACAAGCCGGACTTCCTGAAACAACTCGACCGCTTCGGCGCCAACCCTCTGTTCCGGGGCATCCGTTACGGCTACCTGTGGGATCGCGATCTGCGCGCGCGCATGGCAGACCCCAAGTTCATGGCGAACCTGAGGGTGCTCGGCGACCGCGGTTACACGCTCGACGCCGCGAATCCCATGACGCGTCTCCTGGAGGACATTGCCACAATCGCGGAGCGAACGCCGAAGCTCAAGATCGTGATCGACCACCTGCCGAAGATCGCCGTGGGAGACGACGACGCCAGCCGCAAAGCCTATGACGCGGTGATCGCGCGCCTTGTCAAACAGCCGCAGGTCTACGTCAAGGTCTCGGCCGTGCTCGGCAAGATCGGCGATAAGATTCCGTACACGCTGGCGCCGTACAAAAAGAAAATCGACGGCATCTACGACGCCTTCGGGCCGGACCGCCTTCTCTACGGCAGCGATTGGCCGAACTCGGAGCCCTCCGGCAACTACACGCAGGTGATCACCGTCGTCCGCGAATACTTCGAAGGAAAAGGCAAGGACGTTGCCGAGAAGTATTTCTGGAAAAACTCGGTGAAAGCCTACGGCTGGAAGAAGCGGGATAGCTCGCAGCCAGGTTAGAAGGCAACGCCGGCCACGGTCACCGTTCGGGTACCTCGCTCTTGAATGGTCAGGGTGCCGTTGTGCAGCGTGACCTTCTCAACGCCGTTCCAATCCTTCGGAATCGGCGCGAGGAAGGCAACGTATGATCGCGTCTCGCTCTGCCCCGGCTCCAGGTAGGCGGTGAGCCGGCGGCCGAAGATCTTGCCCTTCTCCACCAGCACGCCAAACGGTTGATGAAGGCCAGTGGTGCCGAACTCCAACCCGCGCGCCAGTGGTTTTGCGTTGCCGTCCACATGCCGCCACACGTTGAACCACGGATACTCCGAAGTGCGCCACAGGTAGCCGAGCAGCAAGCCGGACGCCGGGCTCGACGCCGTAGTCCATCCCAACGGATCGTCGACGGCATACGACACCACGTTCGGCATCGGGTCGTTGGTCAGAAATCGTAGATTGACCGGTACACCTTCCTTCAACGCTTGCGGCCACCAAACGCTTGGCTCCTCCGGATTCGGCATGGGGGAGGACTGCATGAAGCCGCGCCGCGCGTTCGAGTCGATCACGGTCTGTTCGTCCAGAAACGGCGGTCCGATAGTGGGATGCTGCACCATGTTGTAGATCTTGCCGAGCTTGTTGTTGTTCGTCACCGTCTCGGCGACCGTCAATACGGCGCTGGAGCCGGACACCTTCGCTTCGCGCCGAACCGAAAGCCCAGCCATCGGCAGCGTGGCGGACATCGTAACCGAGGCCGCTTCCCTGCTGGAGGCTGTCCACTCCACCCGCGTCGCCTCCCCGTGATAGGGAACGCCCTGCGCCACCTCCGCCGCCGACGGCTGGCCCCAACGGTCCAGACACAGGAAATGCGCCATCGGCCGCAGGCGGACGTTGGCATCGGCCGGCCCCAGCCAGCGCAGCGGATTCACGCCGCCCTTCAGCCGAAACGTCACCAGCGAACCGCCGCCTAGGTCGAACTCCGCTTCGGCGTTCGCGCCGGCGATGGTAACCGAGGGCCGCTGCGCCAGCAGCGTTCCCGCAACAAGCAAGAGATCAAGTTTCATCGTCTGGAGACAATATCACGCCTGTACACTTCAATCAACGCGCTGTTGTCGGACGCGCCTAAACCCATCTCCTCGGCCGCCTGCAGCACGCGCTCGTGCGCCTCGGTGAGCGGCAACCGCATGCCTTCGGCCAGCATCAGGCGTACGTCTTTGTGATGCTGGGCCAGGCGCGCTTCGGGCGTGTAGTCCCGCGCCGCCATCTTCGGCCCCTTCGTCGACATAATGCGCGATGCCGCCGGGCCGGCAGTCAGCGCGTCCAGAATCAGCCGCGTGTCGAACCCCTGCGCCTCGCCGAAGGCCAGCCCTTCGGCCAATGCCGCCCGGTTCAGGCCCAGCACCAGATTGAACACCAGCTTCATGCGCGCTCCGCTGCCGCCCGGCCCGCATGGAATCACGCGGCGGCCCAGCACCGTCAGCACGGGCAGCGCCGCCTCCACATCGCCGCCGGCCAATACGATCGCTTCGCCATTGCGGAGATGCGTCGAGGAACCTCCGATCGCTGCATCGACATAACCGGGATGGATCCCGGCGAACGCAGCCATCTCGCCGGGATCCCCGGTTGTCGCATCGATTACCACGCGCGCCCCGGCCAGCCGCGGCAGGATCGCAGCCGTCCGCGAGGAATCCGGCAGGCACAACACGGTGAACTCGCGCACCGCGTCCTCCAACTCCGGCGCCAGGCCCGGCACGGCGGGATCGTACGCGGTGACGTCGAACCCGCCGGCCCGCAGGCGCTCGCCGATGGCCGACCCCAGCAATCCGTATCCGATCAGCCCCGCCTTCACTTCTTCGGCGCCCGCTTGTCGATCTCGGCCGCCGTCATTTCTCCGTCGTGCAGCAGCACACGGTATCGAAGCGTAAGCGCCTGTCCCGGCGCCAAAACGTAACTGCCATCTTTGGTTTTGTCTTTCGTGAAGGACCGTGTGCCGAACGGGTTGGCGGAATTCAGGCTATACCCGCGCGCGTGCCAGCCGGTGGGATAACGCACGTTCGTGGGCGTGTCGTAGAGCACCGCGCCCGCGGCTTTGCCGTCCACCGAGGCGGCGTAGTGGACCCACCGGGCATTCTTTCCCCAGATCTTCTCGGTGGTCTCGAGACCTTCGCTGTTCCGCAGCTTGGCGCCGCGCTCTTGACGGAAGTGGTCGCTCAACCGGATGGCGAATCCGCCGTCGTCGGTGTCTCCGAACTTCAGCTCCGGCCCGGCCGCAATGCGGATGGACGCTTCCAGTTGATACGCCGCTCCGTCCAGGCTCAGGACATAGTCTTGGTCCATTTGGCCCAACGAATCGCCCTTCGGGGTCACCATGCGAAACGTTCCGCCGAAGCTCACGCCGCGGCCCTTCTTCCCGTGCCGGGCCATGCCGTCCAGCACCAGGCGGCTGGTCCTGTCCCGGCCCAGCTCGCGCCAGAAGTCGTGCCCGTTCACGATTCCGTGCCCGTAGAAGATTCCGCGGTGCCACACGTGATCGTTCGTCTCGCCCGGCTTCGCCTCCACCGGATAGCCGCGCGAAATCACCAGCCCGGAGGGAGTCGTGACCGGATGCAGAAACGGCTTGTCGTATTTTTCGTCGAAGACGAACTTTGTCACCAGCGTGTCCCCGCGCAGCACTGCCAGGTGGCCCGCGCCCTCGGTCACGCGCAGCCTGGGCGCGCCATGGAGCGCACCAGCCGCCGCGAGAAACACACGTCGATTCATTCGTACCTCACCGGATGGAATTCACGGCTTTCGCCGCGCCGTATTCAGAGAGCATATCAATCCGCCGCTCATCCCTCGCAGCGACCGGCCATCACAAACTCCAACTTCGAGCGGCACGATTCGTGCACCATGAGAACAGCGTTGCGAACGCATCTCCATGAGAAAGTACTGGCTCTATCAACTCTCTGGCTGGTTTGGGTATTCGGCGGCCGGAATCTTTATCAATTGGATGGGCGGCGGCGCGCTGGGGCCGCTGCTCGTGGCGCATGCGGCGCTCGTCTCGTGCGGGATCGGGCTCACCCATCTGCTGCGGCGAGAGATCCGCCGGCGCCGGACACCGGACGTTCCGCTCTCCCGCTTGTGGCCGGCGCTCGCTCTTGCCAGCGTGGCCATTAGCGTCGTGCTGGCGGGACTTGTCGTCGGCGTGAACCGTTTGCTCGGCAACGGCGCGTGGGACCTCGTGTCCGTCGCCGCGCTCTGGTGGGGCATGCTGCTCGCGGCCGGCGTGTGGACGATTCTTTATGTCCGCTTCTCCGAAAAGCGAGGGCAGGAAGTCCGGGAGGAGCGGCTGCAACTCGCCCTTCGCGACGCGCAGCTCCACGCGCTCGAAACGCAGATCAATCCGCATTTTCTGTTCAATGCACTGAACTCCATCCGCGCCTTGGTCGAGATCGACCCCGCCCGGGCGCAGGAGATGCTGACGCGGCTCGCCAATGTCCTTCGTAACAGCCTGCGGCGTGGCGGCGAACACACTGTCCCGCTGGAGTCGGAGTTGGAAGCCGTGTCCGACTATCTAGCCTTGGAAACCGTTCGATTCGGCGACAGGCTGAACTGCTCCGTCGAAACGGAACGGAACGCTGCGCTCTGCCGCATGCCGCCAATGCTTCTCCAAACGCTCGTCGAAAACGCTGTCAAGCACGGCGTTGGGCGAGCCAGCGGCCGGGCCGATCTTTCGATCCGGGCATCGGTCGAAAGCCAACTCCTCCGCATCGTCGTCGAGAACACCGGGAACCTGGCCGAACCCCGCGGGGCGGGCGTTCGCGTGGGTTTGAAGAACACGCGGGACAGGTTGGCGCTTCTGTACGGAGACGAAGCGTGCCTTACTTTGGAGGAAGCGAACGGCCGGGTCGTTGCGACCGTGGAGATTCCGGCAGTTGAACACGAACATGAGAGCCATACTGGTCGATGACGAACCGCTGGCCCGCTTCGAACTGCGGCGGCTGCTCCGCGCGCATCCCGAAGTTGAGATCGTCGCCGAGGCCGGCGATGGCGAAGAAGCGCTTCGAATGATCGCCGCGCACAGGCCCGATGTGCTCTTTCTCGACATTCAAATGCCGGGTATGACGGGCTTCGATCTCCTGGAAAGGATCGGCGGCGAGATCCCGGACGTGATCTTCACGACGGCGTTCGACCGCCACGCGGTTCGCGCATTCGAGGTAAACGCGCTCGACTACCTGCTGAAGCCGGTCGCGCCCGGCCGGTTGCAAGCCGCCTTGGGCCGCCTGGGAGCGCGTCCGCCGGCGGAGCGCTTATCGCAAGTATTCGTGCGCGACGGGGCGCGTTGCTGGATCGTGCGCCTCTCCGACATCTTCTTGCTCGAGTCCGAAGGAAACTACACCCGCCTGTTGTTCGCCGGCGAGCGCCCGTTGATTCGCAGGTCGCTAAACGCGCTGGAGCGGCAACTCGACCCGCGCACCTTCTTCCGCGCCAACCGGCGGCAGATTGTAAACCTGCACTGGATCGCGTCCACATCCACGGGCGCGGATGGCGGGCTCTCGCTCCAGCTTACCGGCGGCCGCACGGTCGAACTCTCCCGCCGGCGGTCGGACGAACTGCGGACCAGGCTCAGCCTCTGAAGGCCTCTACTGCTCCCGCAGCGCCTCAGTCGGCTGAATCCGCAAACTCCTGCGCGTGGGCCCTAGGGCCGCAAACAGGCCAACCAGCACGACGGCGAGCACAACGCCCGCCAGCGCATACACGCCTTCGCGCCCCTCTCCGATGACGAACCGGCTCAGCGCGAATGCGATTCCGGAACCCAGCACCGCGCCGCATCCGAGTTGGATGAGCGCGCGCGAAAAGATCGAGGTGACGATGTTTCGCCGGCCCGCGCCCAACGCGATCCGGATTCCGATCTCACGCCGGCGCTGCGCCACCGTGAACGACATCAGCGCGTAGATGCCGCCCGACGCCAGTAGCAGAACGCTAATCGTCACGCCCAGCAGCACCGCGGCTTCCAACCGGATGATCCACTGCTCGCGCTTCAGCGATTCGTCGAGCGTCCGGATGTCGCGAAGCACCAGGTTCGGATCCATCGCCACGGCCATCTCGCGCAGGGGCTGAGCAAAGGCCGGCGCCGCGCCGCGCACGCGCATCGTCAGCACGGCCCGCTGAAGCTGGCCGGGGGCCGCCGCGTGATAGA
>VFZO01000239.1 GCA_016871155.1 Acidobacteriota bacterium
CCGCCTGGTTGCTAACTGGCGCGGCGGCTTTCTATGTCCCGATCCAGTTGGGCGGTTCCGTACGGGCGGCGGCGTTTTCCTGTTTCACGCTAATGACGATTCAATACGTGACGCACACCACGCAAATGCTGCCTGGTGAGTGGCGGCAATTCGCCGAAGGCGCGGAGCGGCGCGGACTCCGGATGGAAGGCGTCCGGACGATTCACGATACGGCCGGGCGGCCCCAGTTTGTGATTTACCGGCTGGCACCCGACAATAAGAGGTAATGGACACGCGTTCCAAAATCGTGGAGATCGCGGCCGGCGACACCGTCGTCGCTGGCTATTTCGATCCGGTCGCCGCCATGCACGCGGCCCGCTTGCGGGAGTTAGCCGGTGAGCACGGACCGCTGACCGTTTGCGTGTGTGATCCAGCCGATCCGCTGCTGCCGGCGAACGCACGTGCCGAACTCGTCGCCGCGCTCCGCGACGTCGCGCGGGTTGTCATCGGCGAGAAAGCGCTGAACGCCTTCCGGACCGTCGTCGACGAGCGGCCGGGCGATCTGGAGCGCCGGGCCGCGCTGATTCGCCATGTCCACGCCCGCCAGAATGGCTGACCGCGTGGAAATTCTATTCGTCCGTCTGGGCGCGTTTGGCGATGTGTTGCACGCGCTGCCATGCGCCGCCTCGCTGAAGCGCGGCATTGCGGGCGCGCGGCTCACGTGGGTAATCGACCCCCGCTGGCGCTGGTTGCTGGCCGGCAATCCCGATGTCGATGACGTTGTGGAACTGGATCGCAAGTCGCTCGAAAGCGTCAAGGCGGCCTATCGAATACTGCGGCAAAGACATTTCGACATCGGCGTCGATGCGCAGGGCCTGATAAAGTCCAGCCTCGTGGTCCGGATGAGCGGGGCCCCGCGCCGCATCGGCTACGCCGCGGAGTTCCTGCGTGAGCGTGCGGCCGGCCTGTTCTACACGCATCCGGTCTCGCCGGTGGGAGCACACGTGGTGGAGCAAGGGTTGGCGCTGGCCGCGGCGGCCGGCTCGGAGCGCCTGGAAATCGAATTTCCGCTGCCCGCCGGAGAACCTGGCGGCACGCTGCCGCCGGGACCTTTCGTTCTGGCCGCGCCGTTCGCCGGCTGGAAGGCGAAGCAGTGGCCGATGGAACATTGGTCGGAGTTGGGACGGCTGATTCGCTCGGAGACCGGGCTGGGGCTGGTGCTCAACAACGGCAAATCGTTCGACGCCCCGGCGCATTGCGATTCGCACGTCAGTTCCCTGCCCGGCCTGCTGGACGCCACGCGCGCGGCGGTGGCGGTCGTCGGCCTGGATAGCGGCCCTCTGCATTTGGCGGCGGCGCTGGAAAAACAAGGCGTCGCCCTGTTCGGGCCGACCGATCCGGCCCGAAACGGCCCGTATGGAGATACCATTGCCGTCCTGAGGCATCACAGAGCGCCGACGACTTATCGGAGAATAGATGAGATTTTGCCGTGCATGGAGTCCCTTACGCCGCGCACGGTCTTCGATCGATTGCATCCATGTCTGACTCTCGCTTCCCGAAACGCTACGCAGACGCGGTAGCGCGCCTGCGCGTGCCCAGCGGCTTTTTGCTTTTGGCCGTGTTCGGGTGGCTGAGCCGGCCCACTCTGGAGAGTCTGCCCATGGGCGTGGCCATTGCGCTGCTTGGCCTTATTTTGCGGGGTTGGGCGGCCGGGCACCTGGCCAAGAATCAAAAGCTCGTCGATAGCGGCCCTTACCGGTTCACACGCAATCCGCTCTATCTCGGGACCCTCATCGCGGCCACGGGACTGGCTGTCGCCGCGCGATCCTGGGCGGTGGGCGGAGTCGTGGTTGGAGTGTTCCTGCTGGTCTATCTGCCCGTGATGGAACTGGAGGAGCAGCACTTGCGCAAGCTGTTCGCGGCCTATGGCGCCTACGCCGACGCAGTGCCGCTGCTGCTGCCCGGTTTTGGGTACAAGGGATCCCGCGAGGCCTTTCGTTGGCCGCTCTACCGGAAAAACGAGGAGTACCAGTTCCTCGGCGGCTTCCTGGCCGGTGTGGTATTTCTCTACTGGAGAGCCGTGCATGCATCTTGAACTTGACGCGAAAGGCCGGAAATACCTGGAGAAGTTCCGGAAGATCGCCCTGGCACTTCCGGATGTCGCCGAGACGGAGAGCTTTGGTCATCCGTGGTTTCGCGCGGGCGGCCCGAAGGGAAAAGTGATCTCGGTTTTTGGCAACGAGGGCGGGCACTGGAGTGTCTGCTTCAAAGTCGGCAAGGCGAGTATGAGCCTGTTTCTGGCCGACCCTCGGTTCGTGAAAACGCCCTACATCGGCAATCATGGTTGGGTTTCACTGCTGCTGGACGCGAAAAAGCCCAACTGGGACGAGGTGGAGGAGCTTTTGCGAACCAGCTACCGGAACAACGCCGCCCCAAAGCTTGTGGCTAAAAACAAGGTTTGACGAGCGTCATCCGCGTATAGGCGACCCGGAACCCGCACGTTTCGTAGTTGCGCTGCGATACCGAGCCCGGTTGCGTGTCCGCCGTGGCCAAGTCGCAGCCCCGCCGGGCGGCGAGCGCCAGGCGGGCCCGGATCAGCTTTTTCTGCAATCCGGCCTCCCGGAATTGACGGAGGGTCCCATCGCATTGGAACACCGCCAGCCCGTCCCGCACATCTAACTGCGCGACGGCGGCCGGCGTCGTTTCGGCCCGGACGATTAGGCTCACGGCCGAAGGAAGGGCGAAGAGCGTGCGGGCCAACTCCAGGCCGCCCGGCGCGGCGACTTCGAAAAACGCCTGGGCCATCGCAAGCGGCCACTCTCCGGCGTCGCTGGCCTCCACAGTCTCCGGATCGTCGCCTCCGCCGGCAACCTCGCGAATCATCACGTTTTCAAAAGCGCCGATCTCATAGCCCCGGCGCGACAGGAACGTGAAAAGCGCCGGATCGGCAAACGGCGCGAGCGTGAAGGAAACCGGCGCCATCAGCGGTTCATAGAACGCCTCGACGGCGTCCACCTCGGCCTCCAGCGCAGGAGCCGCGGTGCCGGCGCCCCGGATTTGCGTGAGCGGCGAGGCCTCGTCGATGAAAGCCGCAACGCCGCCGGCGCAATCCACGTAAGCGGCTTGCGAGGCTGGATATACCGAACGGTGCGCAGCCACGTAGTCGCGCCCTTGCGCGGCGGCGGCCCGCTCCAATCGCAGTGCGAGGGAAAGGTCGCAATGAACCATACCGGCGGGCTAGATAATCAGCTTGCTCCCGATCGACTCCAGCGTGATGGAAAACGTCAGGTCTTCGCCGGCCAGAGGGTGGTTGGCGTCGATGACCACGGACTCGTCGTCGAACTCCGCCACGTGCGCCATGATGTCGCCGCCAGGTCCCTGCAACTGCAGCGGCATGCCCTCTTCCAGAGGCATGTCCGCAGGAAACTCCGTGCGCGGAACGCGCAGAACCATTTCCTCGCGCATGGGTCCGTAGGCCTCATTCGCGGGAATTGTCTTCACGACGCTCGATCCCACATCCAACCCGGTCACGGCCGCGTCGAAGCCCGGAATCACCATTCCCTGACCCAGCGTAAACTCTAGCGGTTCCCTGCCTTCGCTGGAGTCGAAGATTGTGCCGTCGGCCAACGTTCCCTTGTAGTGTACGCGGACTAAATCCCCGCTTCTGGCTGGCATCGACGTCTCCTTCACCTACGCTTCGCGGAAGCGTCAACGAAGGATACCACGAAGGCCCCTTGGTACAATCGAGAGGAAAATGGCAGCAAAACGAATTGGAATCCTCACCGGCGGCGGCGACGTCCCCGGCCTAAACTCGGTCATCAAAGGCGTAACGTATCGTGCGATGGAAGCCAACATGGAAGTGATGGGTTTCCGCCGCGGGTGGGAAGGCCTCACCCATTTGAGCCTGTCCGACGAAGCGTCGAAGTCCAAGTACCTGCACCCGCTGAATCGCAGCAACACACGCACGATCGACCGCACCGGCGGCACCTACCTGCACTCCAGCCGCACCAACCCGGCCAAGATGCGCCGCGTTCCCGCTTTCCTCGACGCCGCTTCCTTCCCTAGCCAGGAAGTCACCAAGAAGGGCGAGACCTACACGGCGTGGGATGTGTCGAAGCATGTCATCCAGAATCTGCAGTCTCTCGGCATCGACACGCTAGTGGCCATTGGCGGCGACGATACGCTGAGCTATGCGCAGAAGCTGCATGCGCAGGGCTTCAAGGTCGTCTGCGTTCCCAAGACGATGGACAACGACGTCCGCAACACCGAGTATTGCATCGGCTTCTCCACCGCCATCACCCGCGCGCACGATGCGATTCAGCGCCAGCGCACCACGGTCGGCTCACATGAACGGATCGGCGTGTTCCGTATCTTCGGGCGCGACGCTGGGTACACGGCGCTCTACACGGCCTACGTCACCTCTATCCGCTGCGGAATTCCGGAATTCAAGTTTGACTGCGACACTATGTGCGAGCTCATCGCCGAGGATAAAGCGAAAAATCCGTCGCAGTACGCGCTCGTCGTACTTTCGGAAGGTGCGGCCTGGGAAGGGTACGAGGTGCAGGAGTACGGCGAGCCCGACGATTTCGGACATCGCAAGAAAATGAACGTCGGCGAGGCGTTCGCCGAGCAGTTGCGCAAACGAAAGAAGCTCGAATCGATCGTCAGCGACCTCACCTACGATCTTCGCGGCGGTTCGCCTGACTTCACCGACAAACTCGTCGCCACGACGTTCGGCAACATGGCCTTCGACGCCATCCTGGAAGGGAAGAGCGGACTGATGGCCGCGATCAACGACGGCAGATACGCCATGGTGGCGATTCCGGATCCGAAACTGGGGCCGCGCGCCGTGGATGTCCCAACCATGTACAACGTTAAGCGTTACCGGCCGAACTACACCAACAAGGCCGGTATGCCGATCTTCCTCACGAATCCGTGATGGCTTTTCTGCGGCGCCTGTTTGCGAAAGAACGAACCGAATTGACGGTGGAGCTGCGCGAGCGGATCCGCCGTTCGTTTGAAGAAGCGGCGGCCGACGAGGAGCACTTCCCCTCCACCATCGATCCGCGCATTCAGCACGTGCGGGTAATTCTCGAAACATTCGGCCCGCTGGACGGCAAGCGCGTTCTGGACGCCGGTTGCGGCAAGGGCCGCTTCGGCCGCGCGATTCTGGCCGAACAGCCCGGCGCGCGAATTCACGGCATGGACCTGGCCCTCGCCATGCTGCACCATGTGCAGCCGCCGCTTTTCGCCGCGGCTGGATCGCTCACCGCGCTGCCCTATAAGGACGGTGCGTTCGATTGCGCCTACGCCACCGAGTCGTTGGAACACGCGGTGGACATCGATCTAGGCGTCGCCGAACTGTGCCGCGTGGTCAAACCGGGCGGCCGGATCGTGATCATCGACAAGAACAAGGATCACTGGGGCAAGCTCGAAACCTCGGAATGGGAACGCTGGTTCGGCCGCGAGGAGATGACACGAATGCTCGCCCGCCACTGCCGCGAGGTGAGCAGCCGTCCCATCAGCTACTGGGAGGACGTGGAACCGGACGGGATGTTCCTGGTGTGGATTGCCACGCGCTAGCGGATAAGATAGTTCCATCGTGCGTATTGCAATCCTGTTTGCCGTTGCTGCGTTCGCCGAGGAGACGCGCCCCGGGTCGCGCGTCTTCTGGTCGTTCGAGCCGCTGCGTCCCGTTGCCGGTTCGATCGATCAGCATGTCCGCGCCAGCCTGGCCGCCAAGGGCATTTCGCCCAATCCGCGCGCCGGCAAGCGCACGCTGTTGCGCCGGATTTACGCCGATCTCACCGGCCTGCCGCCCACGCTCGGCGAGGCGGACCGATATTTGAACGCCGATGACGCCGATGCCACCAGCCAGTTGATCGACCGCCTTCTGGCATCGCCCGCGTTTGGCGAGCGGTGGGGCCGCCATTGGCTCGACGTCGCCCGTTTCGGCGAGGACGATTTTTCCGGAACCGCGCCCCGGCCCTACCCCAACGCCTGGCGCTATCGGGATTGGGTGATCGACGCGTTCAACGCCGGAATGCCCTACGACGAGTTCGTAAAAGCGCAGATCGCCGGAGACCTGCTGCAGGACAACGCGAAATACCTGGGCGGGCTCGGCCTGTTCGGCGTCGGCCCGTGGTACTACGGCATCAGCCAGCCGCCGCAGGCCCGCGCCGACGAGCGGCATGACCGCGTCGACATGGTCACGCGCGGGTTCCTGGGCCTGACCGCGGCCTGCGCCCGTTGTCACGATCATAAGTACGACCCCATCCCGCAGAAGGATTATTACGCGCTGGCCGGCGTGTTCGCGTCGAGCGAGTACAAGGACTATCCGCTTGTGGACGCAGCCACGGTCGAGGCGTACGACGCCGCGCAGAAGCAGATTAAGCGCGTGGAGAAGGAGATCGAACAGTTCCTCGGCGCGCAGCGCGACCAGTTGGCCGGGATCTACGTCCGCCAGACCGCAGCGTTCCTCGGACAATCGAAGGATGTCGATGCCGAGGTTGCCAAGCGTTGGAAAGAATACCTTGCGAAGCCGGAGGAAGACCATCCGTTTCTGAAGCCGTGGCAGGCGGCGAAGTCGCCGGAGGAGGCGAGCCGGTTTCAGCAGCTTCTGCTCGACGTGATCGAACGGAAGAAGGCGATGGACGAGGAGAATCGCCGCGCCGTGATTCGCGGGACGGCACCGGACGAGAAGCGGCGCAAGGTGATTTTGCCCTTCAACTACGATTCGGAGGCCGACTTCAACCCGGGTGCCGACGTGGTGACCCAGTCGCTCGACCGCGAGCGTTACCAGCTTTGGCAGAAGATGATCGGAACGAAGGACGCCGTCTATCGCCTGGACGACAAAGCCGTGGAACAGCGGCTGAGCGGAGAGTGGAAGAAGCACCTGGCCGGCCTGCGCACGGAGTTGGAGGCGCTCAAGAAAGCCGCGCCCCCGGCGTATCCCTATCTCCACGGCATGACAGAGCACTCCTGGCCCATCGAACTGCCGCTCGACGTTCGCGGCAATCCGTTCGAAACCGGAGAGGCTGTGCCTCGCAAGTTCCTGACCTGCCTTTCCAACGGACGGGAGATTCCACTGCGGCAAGGCAGCGGCCGGCTGCAACTGGCCGTGATCATCACCGAACATCCGCTGGCCGCGCGGGTCATGGCGAACCGGATCTGGGCGTGGCTGTTCGGCGCGGGCGTAGTGCGAACGCCTTCGAATTTCGGCTTGATGGGAGAGCGGCCGGCCAATCGTGATCTGCTCGAGTATCTCGCCGCGCGCTATAAGCAACTCGGCTTTTCCACCAAGTCTCTGATTCGCGAGATTATGCTGTCGGACACCTATCAGGCCTCCAGCGAAACCAGGGCCAACGGCGATCCGGACAACCGGCTGTTCTGGCGCATGAATCGCAAACGCCTGGATGCCGAATCGACGCGCGACACACTGCTGGCCGTGAGCGGCGAGTTGAACGCGAAACGGGGCGGCGAATCGGCCGAACTCTCCGACAACAATCTGCGCCGCACCGTGTACGTCCGCGTGGGCAGGTATCAACAGAACGAAACGCTGGCCCTGTTCGATTTTCCGTCCACGTCTGTCCACGTGGAAAAACGCGCGGTCACGAATGTGCCTCTGCAGAAGCTATTCTTCTTGAACAGCCGGTTTTTCCATCTCCGCGCCGGCGCGCTGGCGCAGCGGCTGGAATGCATGGCCGAATCTCCCGCGGAGCGCGTTCGCAAGGCGTATCAACTTCTCTTTCACCGCGAGCCCGCCGCTACCGAACGGCTGCAAGCGGAACAGTTCCTTCGGAATTCCAACTGGACCGAATACATCGAGGTCCTTCTCAGCACCAATGAGTTTCTCTATGTCGATTGATCGCCGCGCGTTTCTCGGCCGGCTCGGCGGGGGCTTCGGCTCCGTCGCGCTCGCGGGCGCGCTGAACGGCCAGGCGCCGCACTTCGGGCCAAAAGCGAAGCACATCATCTATCTGGTTATGAACGGCGGCATGTCGCAGGTGGATACCTTCGACCCCAAGCCTTCGTTGACCAAGTACCACGGGCAAAAGATGCCCGGCGAACAACCCAAGACCGAACGCATCACCGGCTCGTTGATGCGTTCTCCTTTCGAATTCGCGCGGCACGGGCAAAGCGGCATCGAGGTCAGCGAGATTTTTCCGAACGTCGCGCGGAACATCGACAAGTTCACCGTCATCCGCTCGATGCATACCGACGTGCCGAATCATGAGCCGTCGCTGTTCATGATGAACTGCGGGGCGATTCAACCCGGCCGGCCATCGCTGGGCTCCTGGCTCAGCTACGGATTGGGCACGATGAATAAGAACCTCCCGGGCTACATCGTGCTTTGCCCCGGAACGCCAGTGGTGGGTCCGCCGCTCTGGGAATCGGCCTTTCTGCCGGCGGTCTACCAGGGTACGTTCGTGAAAGCGACGGAAAAGGACCCTCGCAAGGCCGTGCAGTTTCTAGACCGCGCGATGCGCCCGGAGTCCAGCCAGCGCCGGCAACTCGACCTGCTAAAGTCCCTCAACCAGGAACACATGGCGGCCCGCCCGGGCGACTCCGAGCTAGACGCGGCGATTCAGTCCATGGAAACCGCGTTCCGTATGCAGACCGAAGTGCCGGAGGTCTTCGATATCTCGAAGGAGACCGAAAAAACGCGAGCCCGGTATGGCGACTCCGATTTCGGCCGCGCCTGCCTCACCGCGCGGCGCCTGGTGGAGAAGGGTGTCCGGATGGTGCAGGTCTACTACGGCAACAGCCAGCCCTGGGATGCGCACGAGGATATTCAGAGCCACAAGACGAACGCGCGCCGGGCCGATCCGGCGGCGGCCGCTCTGGTGGAGGACCTTGCGGAACTTGGGCTGCTAGGCGAAACGCTCGTTGTGTTGGGCACGGAGTTCGGCCGCACGCCGGCCGTGGAGAACTCGTCGCTTGTGAAACTGCAAAACGGCCGCGATCACAACTCGGCCGGGTATTCGATTCTGGTGGCGGGCGGCGGCGCGCGCGGCGGACACATCCACGGCGCCACCGACGAGTTCGGCTACCGGGCGGCGGAGAAGCGCGTGCATAACCATGACTTAAACGCAACGCTACTGCACCTGATGGGTTTGGACCACACGCGCCTTACCTATACATACTCCGGTCGCAACTTCCGGCTCACCGACGTGCACGGCGAAGTTGTCAAGGAGATTCTGGCATAGCCCGGTTACTGGGCGGCTTTGTTGATCTCTCCCAGCAGAATGTCGGAGAACCGCGAGACGAAGGTCCGGCCGCGATTCACCAGGTTGTCGGCCGTCATGTAGTCCAGCTCGACATCCGGAAAGACGCCGACGTTCTCGATGTACTGGGTCGTTCCCTTTTCCCATTGAACGGGGGTCTTGCGGACCATTAGGCCAAACGTCACGCCGGCGACGCCTTCCGTGAACGTCGGACTGGCGGGAAAGCTGCCATTGGTGCCGCCCAGTCCGGCTGTCCGAGTCCCTACCAGCAACCCGCGCTTGTTGTCCTGCATCATGGCCGGGAACAGATCGGCAGTGGAAACCGATAGCTCGTCTATCAGGACGATCAGCGGCTTGGTGTAGACAATCGCGGCGGGTTGAATTTCGTCCAGGCTGGGCATGTTCAATGGCAGCGGACCGGTGCGTCCCCGGTTTTCGGCAAGCGCCAAGCGGACATCGGTCACGATGCGGGTGTAGAGATCCAGCACCCATTGTGGCGCCCCCTGTTGCCGCTGGAACTCCAATTCGGCAGAGAGATTGGCCAACCGCGTGGCGGTAGCCCGCAATTCGAATCCGACGCCGGTCATTGGCCTGGGAATTAGGCGCCGGGCGATCTCATGTCCATAAACGATGATTCCGCCGGTATTCCGCATGACGTCCACCACCAGCCCGTCAGTGTTTTCTTGGAAGAAGGCCAATTCCCGTTCGAACTGCTGCAACGCCTGAGCAACGCTGGGCGGCGACATGTTCCGGAGACGGATATAGCCGATGCGCTTGCCGTTCCAGTTATCCCACATTTCCGTTTTGAGCCGCGCGTGCGAATCTCCCGGATGCTCGTCCGCATCAATATCCATAGGGGTTTGAAGGCAGCGAAGACCCCTGCGGAGGACAGCACCCAATGGGTGACAAA
>VFZO01000240.1 GCA_016871155.1 Acidobacteriota bacterium
TTCTGTTCAGCCGTGCCCAACGCCCGGTTGGTCTTACGATCCGCAACGCCCAGCCCATCCACGGCGGCATTCAATCCGAGTATGGCGGCTTGGCCTGGAATCTTGATCGGATAGACGGCCTGGACGCCGCCCTTATCCAGCGCTGCCATCAATTCCGGAGTGAACTCGGGCCGCATCTTCTTCTCCAACTGCAGCGCGGCGGAGCGTATCCACGGGGTATCCTTCGCCGGGCGGTCCCATTCGCCGATGTTGATCAGCTTCGCCACCGGCATCTCCGTCATGGCCGTGCAACTGTCCCCGCCGCAGCCCCGGCGGCAGATCGACTCGTTCAGGAACGAACCGTGTTTCCCCCGCGAGATCCACACGGTCGCCCCGCTGTCCCCGGCGTCCAGGCTGGCGGCCTTGGCGGCGTTGGCGTTGTCGCAAACCGTATCCTGATGGGCGGCGGCGAGCCAGTACAAGGCCTTGCCGTCGCGAATGCGAACGGAAACATGCTCCACATCCCAGGGGTGACCCATCCGCCCGCAGTCGTTCGCCCATACGTGATAGTAGTGAATTTCGATGTCGCCGGCGGCTGGCAGTACCTGCGCGTAAATCGTCCCGTTCTTGGCAAGGACTTCCGGTTCGGCCGCGGCTCGCCGCAGTTCGGCGGGCATGCCGTCGCACTCGCCGGCGCTGAGCAGAAACCGGGGGGCGAACCGGCGCATCAGTTCCCGTTCGACCTTGTTGTCGATCCCGTCTCCGTCCGAATCGCGCGCCACGGCCGCGGCGGCGGCCAGAATAAGAAGTGCGAACCTCACCCCGCCAGTTTCTCAATGACGTGCCCCGCCGTGTCGGTGAGGCGGAAATCGCGGCCTTGGAACCGGTAGGTTAGCCGCGAGTGGTCGAAGCCGAACTGATTGAGGAGCGTGGCGTGGATGTCGTGCAGCGGAGTAGGCGCGGTGGCGGGAGCCAGACCGAATTCGTCGGTCTCGCCGATGGTGCGGCCCGGCTGGAGCCCGCCGCCTGCGAACCACATGGTGTAGGCGTCGATCTGATGATTCCGGCCCATGCCGCCGCGCTTGCCGCCTTCGCTCATCGGGGTACGGCCGAATTCCCCTCCCCACATGACAATGGTGTCTCTCAGCAGACCGCGCCGCTCCAGATCGCGCACCAAAGCGGCCGACGGTTTGTCGACCTCAGGGCAGACTTTCTTGAGCCCGTTTTCGATAGACGTGTGGTGATCCCAGTCGGTGTGGTAGAGCTGAACGACGCGAACGCCGCGTTCGACCAGCCGGCGGGCGAGAATGCAGTTGTTGGCGAAACTGGCCTTTCCGGGTGTGGCGCCGTACATCTCCAAGGTTTCTTTCGATTCGCTCGAGAGGTCGACAAGTTCCGGGGCGCTGGCCTGCATCCGGAACGCCATCTCGTAGCTGGCAATGCGCGCGGCGATTTCGTTGTCGCCCGTAACCGCCATGCGTTCCTTGTTGAGATCGACGATCGCATCGATGGCGCGGCGCTGGCGCTCCGGGGTGACGCCGGGCTGGCTGGCGATGTCGAAGATCGGCTTGGGGCCGCTCATGAAGGGCACACCCTGATATTCCGAGGGCAGGAAGCCGGAGCCCCAAATATCGGTGCCGTTGCGCGGGCCGCGCGGCCCGCTGATCATCGAAACGAAATCCGGTAAATTTTGCGAAGACCGGCCTAGACCGTAGAGAAGCCAGGCGCCCAGGCTCGGCCGGCCCGGCACCATGGACCCGGTGTGCGCCATCACCATGGCCGGCGAGTGGTTCACGTTTCCGGTCTGCACGGTGCGAACCAGCGAGATCTTGTCGGCGATGGAGGCGATGTGCGGCAGATGACTAGAGACGGTGTTGCCGCTCTGCCCGTGCTTTTGAAACGTGGCCGCGGAGCCGCAGACGGTGGGCGCGGCCATGTTCTCCATGAAGGCGAATTTCTTCCCTTTCAGCATCGACATGGGGAACGGCTGGCCGTCCATCTCCCGGAGCTTCGGCTTGTCGTCGTAGAGATCCAACTGCGACGGGCCGCCCTCCATGAACAGGTAAATCAGCCTCTTCGCCTTGGGTTCGAAATGCGGCGTGCCGGCCATGGCGATTTGTGCGGCGCCCGCGCCGCACAGCTCCAGAAAGCGCCGCCGATTCCAAAGCCAGGGGTTCATGTTCCTTAATTTATCACCGCTCCGTGTTACGTTGGCGAGTAGATGATTTCGCGCCGGACTTTTCTGGCGGCCGGCGCTGGAGTGGCGTCCGCCGCCCCTCGATTCAACGTTTTGCTGCTGATCGCAGACAATTGGGCGGCGCCCCACGCTTCGATCTACGGCGACCCGGTTGTCAAGACGCCGGTGTTCGACCGGGTGGCGCGCGAAGGCGTGGTGTTCAGCCACGCGTTTGCGCCAAACCCTTCGTGTTCGCCGTCGCGGTCCAGCCTGCTGGCGGGCCAGGAGACGCACCGGCTGGGAGAAGCGGCAAGCCTCTACGGGCCGCTGGACGCGGCCGTGCCCCTGTTTACAGACCTGCTGGCCGGCGCCGGCTACCACACGGGATTCACGGGCAAGGGCCTCGGACCGGGTACCTCACGCCGTCCGGCGGGCAGGCCGGCCAATCCGGCGGGCGAGTCGTTCGCCGACTTCGCCGCGTTTCGAAAAGCGCGGCCTAAGGAAAAACCGTGGTGCTTCTGGTTCGGCTCTCACGATCCGCATGTGCCGTGGAATCGCGGACGGACGGCGAAGGTGGAGGAATCGAAGATTTCGATTCCCGCGCACCTGCCGGACGATCCGGCGGTGCGGAAAGATTTGGTTGGTTACTATCAGGAGATTCAACAGTTCGATCGGGAGTGCGGCGAGATTTTGACCGCTCTCGAAAAGGCCGGCGAGTTGGATCGCACCCTCGTCGTCATGACCTCCGATAATGGATGGCAGATGCCGCGCGGATTGGCGAACTGCTACGATCTGGGCGTTCGCATCCCCTTGGCGATGCGGCTGCCGGCCAAGATCGCCGCCGGTTCGCGGCGGGACGATTTCGTGTCCATCGCCGCATTGGCGCCGACGATCCTCGAGACTTGCAATCTGCACGCGCCGAAGTCGATGACGGCCCGGTCGCTGTACTCGGGAAAGCGCCGGAACGAGGTGTTCCTTGAGCGCGAGCGGCACGCCAACGTCCGGCGCGGTGACTTGAGCTACCCGGTGCGCGGGGTGCGGACGCGCGAGTTTCTCTATCTGCGAAACCTGGAGCCGGACCGCTGGCCGGCGGGCGATCCGGAGATGTATTGGGCGGTCGGCCCCTACGGCGATGTCGACAACTCGTTTTCCAAGCTGATGCTGCTGGCAAAAAAGCCGGAACCCTATTTCTCCTTAATCTTCGGCAAACGGCCGGCCGAGGAGTTGTACGACTTGCGGAAGGACGCAGGCCAGGTGAAAAACGTGGCGGGAGAAAAGGAATACGCGGGCGTGAAACGGCGGCTTGCCGCGCGGGTGGACGCGTGGATGAAAGCGACGGCCGATCCCAGAGCGCGGGGCGCGACCGGCGTCTGGGACAAAGCTCCGTACTCGGGCCGGAAGGGCGAGCAGGGGCCGCCTGGGGCGTAGTTAAAACTCGCGGCGTTTGAGCTTTTCGATGGTGAATTTGGCGGTGTCGGCCACGGCCATGACGGTCATCACGCCGGCCTGCACAGGGTCGGTGACGACGAGGTCCGCGGCCTCCGGCACCGAGCCGGCCATGTTCAGCGAGACCACCAGCAGGCCTTGCGCCCGTACGTCGCGCACCGCCTGCTCTATCTCGCCGCCCATCAGCGAGCCGGCCAGTACCAGAGCCTTGGCGCGCGGCAACCGGGCGACGGCGCGCACCGCTTCCGCCAGAGGTTTTTCGCCGACCAGCGGAATTGTGTCGACCGAGATGTGCTCGCCGCGGATGTTATGGCGGTCGGCTTCGGAGATGGCGCCGATAGCCACCTGGCCTACTTGCGCGCCGCCGCCCATGATGATGATCCGCTTGCCGTAGATTTTCTGCATGGAGTTGACCATCACGACGCTGTGGACCACATCGAGCCCGCGCAACTCCTCAAGCATCGCATGGGACGAACCGGCCACTTCCACTTCGAAATAGGTCCGCGATTCGGGCCGCGTCTCCATGATGGTGACGGTAGCGATATCGCCGCCATGGCGGGCGATGACACCGGTGAGTTGGTGCAGGAAGCCGGGCCCGGACGCCCCATGCACTTCAAATGCGCAGCTCTCGCTCACCTACGCCTCGTACTTTTCCAGCAGCTTCGACCAGAGGCCTTGCGCGTCCAGAATCCATTCACAGGCTTCGCGAACGGCGGCCTGGCCGCCGCGCGCTTCGGTGACCGCGTGGGCGGCGGCCTTGACTTGCGGCCGCGCGTTCTGGACGGCCACCGCGAAGCCGACGCGTTTCATGACCACGATGTCGGTCAGATCGTCGCCGATATAGCCAACCTCCTCGGGGGTGACCTTCGCGTCGGCCATGATCTCCTGCAAAATCGGGATTTTTTCGATGTGGCCTTGATAGATATAGGCCATCTTGCATTGCTTGGCGCGGATCTCGGTGGCCGGAGAGACGCGGCCGCTGATGACGCCGGTGCGGATGCCGTGCCAGTTGAGCCACTGCAAGGCGATGCCGTCCTGGGAATCGAAGCCCTTGGTCTCGGCGAAGCCGCCCTGGCCATCGGGAACGTTCCACAACGTTCCGTCGGTGAGCACACCGTCCACGTCCATCAGCAACAACTTTACGCGCGCGGCGCGTTCTTTGGCGGTCAATTTGTCCTGCCTCACTTACAATGAAATCGCGCATGCTCTCACAGGTGGAGAACACGATTTCCCGTTATAGCATGATCCCCCAGGGCGAGCCGCTCGGCGTCGCGGTGTCCGGCGGCGCGGATTCGGTGTTTCTGCTGCACGCTCTGCGCCAGTTGACGGCCAGCCCGCTGATCGTTCTCCATGTGAACCACGGACTGCGGGGGGAAGAGTCCGAGGCCGACGAGCGATTCGTTCGCTCGCTGCACGGCGACGTGCGCGTGTACCGGATGCCGGCGCCGGAGGGGAACCTGGAGCAGTTCTGCCGGCGGGCCCGCCATGCGTGGTTCGCGTCGCTGGTCAAAGACGGCGTTGTGACGCGCGTGGCCACGGGCCATACCGCCGACGATCAGGCCGAGACGGTGCTGATGCGTCTGCTGCGCGGGACCGGGCCGGCCGGTCTGCGCGGCGTGCTGCCGGTGACCCGGGAGGGGCTGGTGCGGCCGCTGCTGGAGGTTGGCCGCGAGGAAATCCGCGGGTTTCTATTGGCGCACGGCATCGGTTGGCGGGAGGACTCCACGAACGCATCGAACCGGTTCCTGCGCAACCGGATCCGGAACGAAGTTCTGCCGCTTCTGACGGCGTTGCAGCCGCGCGTGGTCCGGGCGCTGGGCCAGACGGCGGCGCTGGCGTTGACCGACGAGGCGTATTGGCGGGAGCGCACAAAGGGAACAAAAAGTGAATTGGACGTGGAGGAGTTACGCGCGATGCATCCGGCCCTGGCCGGCCGGGCGGTCCGCGCGGGCATCGAAGCCGCGCTCGGCGATCTGCACCGCATCGAACAAGGACATATCGAGGAGATTCTGCGGTTGGCCGCTAAGCCGGCGGGCGGCGGCCGGGTGGACATTCCCGGCGGCGCGGCGGTGCGGTCCTTCGGAACGCTGCGGATTCAGGGGCCGGGGGCGGGGCCGGAACCGTCTGTGGAGGTCCGGCTCCCGTTTCGCGGCGAGCGGAACGGCTACTCGATCTCGATCGAGGCGGGACGTCCGGACTGCGGCCCCGAAAGCCTGGACCTGGAACGAATCGACGGCGATCTGCGTCTGAAGAGTTGGGAGCCTAACGACAGATTTCAGGCCCACGACGCAGCAACTCCACGGCCGGTCCGCGAGTTTTTTCAGAAGCTTCGCGTACCCTCATGGGAGAGGCCGTTTTGGCCGATGATAACAGATAGTGCGGGAATCGTCTGGATTCATCGAGTTGGAACGGGGCGTCGAACCGCCGTCACACAGGCAACACGCCACGCTCTACAGATCCGCTGTCATAAGGTATCCTCTAAGTAGTTGGCTTTGTGTGAGATTGTCCGGGAATTGGGTATCGATTCGAATCCCGGGAGCATCTCATGATTTGAGGGAGCAATGTCATCCAATCTAAATAAAGTGATCTTCTGGCTCGTGATTGTGTGCCTGGTGGTCATCCTTTACACTGTCGTAAAGCCGGGAAAGGGCAAGGCGGAGCAAGCGCTCACGTTCTCCCAGTTCCTCACCGCTGTTGAGGCGGGCAAGGTGAAGGGAGTGCAAATCACCGGCAACGAAGTGAAGGGCCAACTCGTCGACGACTCCGAGGGCCCGCTGCGGACCTTAATCCCGTCGAACTATCCCGATGTCTACAAGCTCCTGAAAGAGAAGAACGTGAACGTGGAGATCAAAGAGGCCTCGAACGCCAACATGATCTCGCTGATCATCAACTCCATTCCGTTAATCCTCCTGCTGGCACTCTATTTCTTCATGATCCGCCAGATGCAGAGCGGCGGAAATAAAGCGCTGAGCTTCGGAAAATCGAGGGCGCGGCTGCATTCGTCGCAGCAGAAGAAGGTCACGTTCAAGGACGTGGCAGGCGTCGACGAAGCGAAAGAAGAGCTGCAGGAAATCATCGAGTTTCTCCGGGAACCTCAGAAGTTCCAGAAGCTGGGCGGCCGGATTCCGAAGGGTGTTCTTCTGGTCGGTTCGCCCGGCACGGGCAAAACCCTGCTAGCGCGCGCGATTGCGGGCGAAGCGAGTGTCCCGTTCTTTTCCATCTCCGGTTCGGACTTCGTCGAGATGTTCGTCGGCGTAGGCGCGAGCCGCGTGCGCGACCTGTTCGAGCAGGGCAAGAAGAACGCGCCCTGCATTATCTTCATCGACGAAATCGACGCCGTCGGCCGTCACCGCGGCGCGGGACTCGGCGGCGGGCACGACGAACGCGAACAGACTTTGAATCAGTTGCTGGTCGAAATGGACGGCTTCGAATCGAACGAAGGCGTAATCCTTGTCGCCGCGACGAACCGTCCGGACGTGTTGGATCCGGCGCTGCTGCGCCCCGGCCGGTTTGACCGCCGCGTGGTGGTGGGCCGCCCGGATGTGAAGGGCCGCGACCAGATATTGCGGGTGCACACGAAGAAAGTCCCGCTGTCGGACGACGTGGATCTCTCGGTGGTGGCGCGCGGAACGCCGGGCTTTGCCGGAGCGGATCTGGCAAATCTGGTGAACGAGGCGGCGTTGATCGCGGCACGGCAGAATCGAAAAGTCGTGACGATGTTCGACTTCGAACACGCGAAAGACAAGGTCATCATGGGCACCGAACGGAAGTCCATGATTCTGACCGACGAAGAAAAGAAGAATACGGCATATCACGAGGCCGGCCACGCGCTGGTAGCGGCGCTGATCCCGCACGCCGATCCCCTGCACAAGGTCACGATCATTCCGCGCGGCATGGCGCTGGGCCTGACGATGCAACTGCCGATGGACGACAAGCACAGCTACCACAAGGAGTATCTGCGGTCGCAGTTGGCGATTCTTATGGCGGGGCGCATCGCCGAAGAGATCTTCATGGGGCATATCACCACGGGCGCCGGCAATGACATCGAACGCGCCACCGACATGGCCCGGAAGATGGTCTGCGAGTGGGGCATGAGCGACATGGGCCCGATGAGCTATGGCAAGAAGGAAGAGCAGATCTTCCTGGGCCGGGAGATCTCGCAGCATCGCGACTACTCCGAGGCCACGGCGATCCGGATCGACGAAGCGGTCCACATGTTCGTCGACGAAGGCTATCAGCGCGCCCGTAAAATCATCGAGGATCACCGCGAGGCGATGATCCGGGTGGCCGAGACGCTGCTGCAGCGCGAAGTGCTGGACGGCGCCGAAGTGATGCAGTTGATTCGCGGCGAAGAGCTGGCGGCCAATTCGCGTCCGAACAAGTCCAACGACGACAAACCCTCGGCGACGCCCCAGCCGGTTCGGCCGGAAGGCGGACTGCGGATGCCCCCGCTGGTGGACGGCCCCCAGCCGGCCTAATGAAGAACGGCTTTTCCGTCTACCTGTTCGACGTGGACGGCACTTTGACGGATTCGGCCACCGACATTACCTCGTCGGTGGCCGAAGTCATTCGGAGGCACGGTTTGCCCGCCCAGACGCAGGAGAACCTGCGGACCTATATCGGGAAACACTTGCGCGAGCTGTTCTTCGACATCACGCCCGGAATGACGGAGGAGCGCAGCGACGCGCTGATCCAGGAGTACCGGTCGATCTACCTGGCGCGGGAGCATAACCACACCTCGGTTTATCCAGGGATACGCGAATCGCTGGCTGCGCTAGGCGGACGGAAATCGACGGCGACGACGAAGGGAACGCCGACGACGATGTCGGTGCTCGAGAAGTTCGACCTGCTCCGGTTCTTCGATCACGTTCAAGGCACCGATGGATTCCCGGCCAAGCCGGCGCCGGATGTGATTCACCGGTCGCTGCAAGCGCTGGGCGCGCAACCGGAGGACGTTCTGTTCGTTGGCGATTCGGCGGCGGACATGGCCGCGGGCCGGGCCGCCGGCGTGACGACTTGCGCGGTGCGCTGGGGCTACGGAAACTTCGAAGAGATGGCCCGCCACTCGCCGGATTATTGGATCGATCACCCTTCGGAACTGGCCGCGCTCAGGCCCTGAGGCCGCAGCGGTTGCAGTAGAGGCCTCCGGCCGGGATGCGCTCGCCGCACTTGGAGCAGGGCCGGGCCGCGCGCACGGGCGGAGGGCCGCCGGGACGCCGCGCTGCCAATCGCCAAAAGACGAGGCCGATGGCGCACGGCACGGCAACGATGGCGAACATGATCAAGAGTTCGAATGGTCCGATCGAACGCATTCTTCCGATGGTAGCCGGCTGGACGGGTACAATGGCATGATGTATCGGAGATCGCTATTCCGCCTCGCCGCCGGGCTGCCGGGCCTCGCCCTCGCCGTAGAGAAGAAGTTTAAAGTGTCGCTCGCACAGTGGTCGCTTCATAAAGCGATCCAGTCGCGGCTGATGACCAACCTGGACTTCCCGCGCATCGCGCGCGAACAGTTCGGGATCTCAGGCTTGGAGTACGTCAACCAACTTTGGCACGCGCCGGTGGCCGACTATGTGCGGCGCCTGAAGGCCGCCCAGACGGCGACAAACACGCAGTGCGTGCTGATCATGTGCGACGGCGAAGGGTTCATGGGCCACCCGGAGAAGAGCCAGCGGATGGCGGCTTCGTCGAATCACTTCAAGTGGGTGGACATCACGGCCGAACTGGGCGGACACAGCATCCGGACAAACATGTATCCCGGTCCGAAGCAGCCGGAGACCGCGGCCGAGATCGCGGACTTCGTCAAACGGTGCGCGGAGAGCTTCGCCGATCTATGCGAATACGCGAAGAAGGCCGGCATCAACGTGATCATCGAAAATCACGGGGGCGTATCGTCGAATCCGGACGTGGTAGTCAGCCTGATGAAGCAGGTGAACCTGCCGAATTTTGGGACCCTCCCCGATTTTGGCAACTTCCCGAAAGAGACCGACAAGTACGATGCGGTGAAGAAGTTGATGCCCTACGCCAAGGGGGTCAGCTTTAAGTGTCACGACTTCGACGGCGACGGCCGCGAGACGACGATCGACATGGACCGAATGATGGGAATCGTCAACGCGGCGGGGTACAAGGGCTGGGTGGGCATCGAGTACGAAGGCAGCCGGATGACGGAGTTCGAGGGCATCCAGGCGGCGAAGCGCTACCTGAACAAGTGGGCGTAGACGTGAAAAGGCCGCCCCGGTGAGGGCGGCCTTCTTCCGTCTGTTTCGCGATTAGAACGTGTCCTTTCGGCAAGCCTGCGTGACTGCGGAATCGCCTTATAGATAGGTTCAAGGAGTCGCGTGGAGGCGACTGAAATGAACCGAAAAGAGACGGGATCGATCGCGGAGCCAATAGTGCAGT
>VFZO01000241.1 GCA_016871155.1 Acidobacteriota bacterium
CCAGAGGACCGGCCGAGTTTCGGGGACCGCTGCCGGAGCCGCCACCTTCTGCGGAACGGCAAAACTACCGGACGGCGCGGGCAGCTTGCGCCGCGCGACCGCGTTCGAGAGTTGCGGCGCGGCCGGAGTTAGCTGGGACTCGAACCCGCGCACTGTAACAGGCGCTCCTGGGGTGCGTTTCGCCGGCGTGGAGACCGCGCGGAGGCGTTCGACAAACGGAGGATCGGTTTGTGCGTCCGGCTTTGTGTAGGTCCAAGGCAGGGCGCGGCTCGCCGTCCTCGGCAGGTGGGCGCGGGAGGTCCACACCGGGTCGTCGGACCGCTTCGGCCTGGGCCTGCGCCGGAGCGCGGGAACGGGGATGCGGACGGTGGTGGCCAACCGGCCAAAACGCCGGCGGAGCTGCGGCGCATAGTCCATCAAAACGACAGCGTGCCCGGGTTCCAAAGGCGCGTGGCAGTTCCACTCCCGCTGAAAGGGAAGCGGGCGATCCAAAATGTAGGCCTGGAAGGCGCCGGCGGTCTTAAAGCCATCGGGTATGGTCAGCACTGCCGGTGCCGCACTCCGCGTTTCGGCCGGCACGGCGGCCGCCATGCGCTGCGTTTTGCCCAGAACCTGCGTTGTCATCAGACGTTGGAGGGCCAGATTTTGCTCGTTGGCGTAGGCCGCCCGGTGTTCGTCGGAGCAGAACTGGGAGTCGCTCAGACGCCGTAAAAGCGGTATTGCCTTGTTGCAAAATATACAACGCATGGAATTGGGTACGGGAACCCATCACCAGCGTAAGGCCATCCGAATACACTTGCTACACTTTAAATACCTGGGTCTATTGCGTTTTTTGGACGAAAATGACTCATAGTCCTGAGAGGTTTCCCCTAGACTTTGCGGCGAGTCATGTCGGGCCGGGCCAGCACTTGCGGCAGCAGGTCCACGCCGAGGCCGGGCCCGGGAGGCAGCGGAAAGAAGCCGTTACTGGGCCGGGCGAAGGGCGCCGTAATGCCCTGGTAGTCCCCGGCGTAGTGGCGGCGAACGGATTCGGCGATGTAGAGATTCGGCACGCTCGCGGCCAGGTGGAGCGTGGCGGCATGCAAAAAGGGGCCTCCGCAGTTGTGCGGCGCCACGGGCAGCATGTGCGTGGCGGCCTGGTTGGCGATCTTCCGGGCCTCGGTAATTCCGCCGCACCAGGCGATGTCGGGCATGACCACGCGGGCCGCCTGGCTGGCCATCAGTTCGCGGTGCTGCCAGGTCGTCATCAGCCGTTCGCTGATCGTGAGCGGCAGTTTGGTGTTCGACGCCAATTCCCGGTACGCCGCTATGTTGTCCTGCGGCAGCATCTCCTCCAGCCACATCGGGGAGTACTCTTCGCAAGCCCGTGCGATCTCAATCGCGCAGCGAAGGTTCCAATAGCCGTGAAACTCCATCGCCACCTGCATCTCGTCTCCGAACCGGGCCCGGATGCGGCGCAACGGCTCCAGACCGCGGCGGAGCAGCGCCGGCGTGATCCACTGGCCCCCGGTCTCATTGGCTACCGGATCGAACGGCCAGATCTTCATCGCGCCAATTCCCTGCTCCAGGAGGCTCTCCGCTAAGCGCTCCGGTTCGTCGAGAAAGGAGATATGGTCGTAGCAGGTATTGTAGGTGCGGATCCGGTCCCGGGTGGCTCCGCCCAACAACTGATAAACCGGCACGTTGAGCGTTTTGCCAAGAAGGTCCCAAAGTGCCATGTCCACGGCCGCGATGGCGCGGAGTTCGGCCCCGGCCCAGCCCGAGTACGACACAGCGTCGAACATCGAGGCCCAAAGCCCTTCAATGCGGCCCGGATCCTGCCCGATCAGTCGCGGCGCGAGCCGGGAGAGGACGACCGCTTCCTCAGACTCCGGGTGCGGATAGGTCTCGCCGGTGCCGTAGAGCCCATTTTCGGCATGGATTCGGACCCACAACCACTGCACCGGTCCGGCATGAACTGTGATGCCCCGGGCGAGGCGCAGCGTCTCGACGGCGGCGATCTTCACTCAGGCAGACTACATCGCCACGGGCATGGGCAGATTCGCCTTTGCCAGTGAGCGGCTGAGCAGTTCGACGGCATCGCGATCCGTCATCGCGCGCGCGATCGAAATCTCGGTGATCAACATGCGCCGGGCGCAATCCAGCATCTTCTTTTCGCGGAAGGAGAGCGGTTTCGCCGTCTGCAGAATGATCAGTTCCTTGAAGACCTCGGAGACGCTCATCAGGCCGCCGACGCGCATCTTCTCCGAATTTTCCTTGAAACGGTCTTTCCAATCCATGCTCCGCCGCGATTCGCCGATTGCCAGGAACCCCAGCACGCGGTTCACCTCGGTGTTCTTGGTGACCTTGCGAAGACCGACATCGCCTGCGTGGCTGAAGGGAACCATCACCGTCATACTGTTGTAATTCAACCGCAGCAGATAAAAGCGTTCCAACTGCGCGCCAAAGTTTCGAGTGCTGATGTTTTCGATCGTCCCAACACCATGATTGGGGTAAACCACTTTGTCGCCAATGTGAAAGGTCGTGCAGGGACCCATTGTTACACCTTCTGAAAGTTGTTAAATTGACTACACCAGAGCGTTAGACCATCCTAAACGGGTGTAAGGCAACTGTCAATAGGTTTAATCGGATTCGCAGCAAAAACCGCTTAGATTTAAAGGGCCTTCGAGCCAAGATCCCTTTCCATATCGAAAAGGGGGCGAATCTACGTTAACGCTAGATACACCTCCGGCGGGTGAACACTGTTCCGGGTTTGGACTGGTACGGCGGTAGGGGTGGATCTGGAACCCGTTCCCAACCCGGAATTCGGTTCCAAATTGTAAATTGCTGATTCTCTTGCATCCGGAGTTTGGACAGACTGGTACTTCCAGGCCAGGCCGGTGACCCCGCAATGAAAGAGACCGGGCTCCAGGTTGCACGCAAGAGAGTCCTGCGGCGGGGTGCCGCGAGGGCGCGGAGTAGCCGGACCAGGTGGTCTAGGCGTCCAGCACTGCACGCATCTGGCGCAGATGCCGTTCCATGTGCGCGGCCAACATGCCGAAGCACTGTTCGCCGTTCAGTTCGCCAACGGGCATGCGAACGGTGCGCTCCCGCAGCGGGTCCGTCGTGGAGGATGCGTACTCGATCGACTCTTGGCGCAGCCGGGAGAGTTTGGCGAGCATCTCCACGCGACTGCCGCCGGAGCCTGTGGGCAGCACGGATTCCGGGGCGGGCGCGGGCCGGCCGGCGCCTAGAGCACGGTCCCACACCGTTTCGTCGGGCAGAGGTTCGGCCGGCGGCGCCCCCGGCCTCGAACAGACAAACTGAATCCCCCTCAGCACCCGGCCCTCCACGAGGATGAGATGCTCCAGGTTGTCGCGAACGCTCCAGCCCTGGGCCGGGGGCCTTACAAACTCGTCGTCGGTGAGCGAGCCGACAAACTCCTTCACGTTTGCCAGGCTTTCCCGCAACGGCTCAATCCATTTGTTCATTGGGTCTCCTTCGCAGCAGGTAGAGGAGCGGCCCGGCCACGCCCAACGCCAGCGTCAACAGTAGATACGGGACCGCGTTGATCTTGGATTCCTTTGCATCGGCGGCAATCCACACGCCGATCAACGCAAGCGAGAGGACGAGGTCGATGAACAGCAGCTTGGTGGCCGAGTTGTGCAACGCCCAACCGTAGAACCCCCAGTAGCCGTGCTGGCTGACAACGACGCCGGATAGTAAGAGAAATCCGGCCAGGACTGTGCAGAGAATGGTCTTTGTCATTTGAGAAACGCACGTTCGTTCTTGTTAATCGAACGATCGTACTTTTTAGACTAGAATAGATAGAGTAGAATTGCAAGGCGTTTGTTGTAAACGATGAAATCCGACGGCTCTCTACTCTCATTGGCTCTTTCGCGCGCCGCAGCGGCGCCGGCGGCCGAGACACGGCTGCGGATCCTGGCTCACGCCGCGGACACCGCCTCCCGCGAAGGGCTGGAGGGGTTGACCATCGGCCGCCTGGCCACGGATTTGAAGATGAGCAAGAGCGGGTTGATCGCTCACTTCGGCTCCAAGGAGAGTCTGCAACTGGCGGCGATCGAATTCGCTTCGGATCTTTTCGTTCGCGAAGTGGTGGTGCCGGTCTTTGACGCCAATCGCGGCGAAGCGCGCCTGCGGGCGATGCTGGAACAATGGCTCCGGTATGTGGAGCGCTCCGTGTTCTCGGGCGGCTGTTTTTTCATGGCCGCTTCGTTGGAAATGGACGGACGGCCTGGGCCCGTTCAGCAGCGGCTGCGGGAGGCCACACGCTGGTGGTTCGACGCGCTGGCGCAGGAGGTGCGATTCGCCGTGACCGCGGGGGAGTTCCGCAAGGACATCGACCCCGGGCAGTTGGTGTTTGAACTGCACGCCGCCGCGCAGGAGGCCAACTGGGGCTACCAGATGTTCGGCGAGAAGAGGTGGTTCGCGCGGGCGAGAGCGTCGATCGAGGAACGCCTAGCTGGCGCGCGCCGATAGCGGACCGGAAGTGTCCTCGCGGCGAGGCGGCTTTCGCGAGAGATAGACGGGAGCCACCGGCACGGGCGTCTCGCCGGACTGCAGGACGCGAAGGGCCTGCGCGGCCAGCGTCTCGTAGTTCAGCGTTACGTGGACGGACTCAGGCCACTCGCCGGTCTCGCCCTCGGGCGGCTTACCGCTCATGATGGCAACCCCGGCGATCCAACTCGCCGGTCCAGCGGCGCGGAGAAACTGCAAGACCTCCTGCCCCACCCCGGCACCCATGCAGATCACTCCGATTCCACGCCCGGGACCTCCGAAGCCACGGGACTGCAGCAGGCCAAACTTCTCCTGCACCAGCCGCTTGAGACCGCTCTGGAGCCAGCCGGGTTCCAGGTAAAGCGTTTCGCGGCCCTCCGGCCGGCGCCGGACGCCCAACTCCACGGCCTGCACGCGAGAGTCCGGCCGCAAGGCCAGGACGAAGACGTGCTGCGCCCCTTGTCCGGCCAGTTGTTCGGCGCAGTACAGACCGGCACCCGCATAGTCGAACGTTACGCACGGGAGGGACGAATTGCTGAGCGAGGCGTCCAGGAGCACCGTCCGCCGGCCGGCGCCCGCGAGGCGGTGGAACGCGCCGGCCTCGTCGGCGGTCGACGCCGGAAGAACGATCCGGTAGAGGTGGCCGGAAGCGTCGAGTTGCCGGGTTTCATCGGCAGGGTCCGTAGTCAGAGCCGTCTCGATCCGGATGCCTCCGGCGAGCACGCCTTTGGTGATCTCGCCGAGTTCACCGGCGTCCGCGGCCGGAATCGCCAGCAGGAGCATCCTCCGGGCCGGCTCCATGGAGCGCGGATGGATGACCAGTTTGCGTTTCCATTCCGTGACCCGGATCAACAGTTGCCCGTCCACGCGATCATCCAGGTACTCCCGGATCTTACGGAAGCCTTCGGATGCGTGGGCGGCGTTCTCTCCCCATCCCAGCAGCCTCGCCAGGTCCAAGTTGGGCGGCAAGGCCTCGCCAGACTTCCAACTCTCGACGACCTTCTCGAAGACCTTCCCTCCCCGGGATGTCCCATCCAAATCGGCCTGGACCGCGTCCAACTCTTTAGAAACTGTTTGGCGCCAATGCGCATCTTCCCACTGTATGGGTGATGGGACAAGCGGCGCCCCAACTTGGGATCCGCTGCCTATCAAGTTGGATGCGACTTGGGACATTTGGGACCAACTCTCCGAGAGTATCCCTGATTTCGGGTTCGCGCAAGACCCATCTTGGGTGGAAATTTCGCTTGTAGTATGGAGAGCCCATTTCGGGGCAGTATTTGGACATGCTCAGTCACGACTTAACAACCGACCGGCGCCGCAGCTCGCTCAGCGAGATCCTGCTGTATGCCGAGCACCCGTTCCAACCGATTCACGCGGCTCTGTTTTCCAATTTCGACGGCACGCTTTCCTTGGTCGTCTGCGCGAGGGACGGCAGCCAGGCCGGCCGCCGCTACACCGTTTCGCTGGGCGATACGGGACAGCCCTTTGCCAAGTCCGTGCAAGTCACGCTCCGGACGGCCCGTGGTGAGAACCCCTCGGACTCGGTGACCTTTGAGGACACGGGCCTGCGATTTAACGCCATCCGCTTCGAAACGGCCCAGATTCGCCAGCAGTTCGTCTGCTAGCGAAAAAAGACGTAGTCCATGCAGCGCCAGACGACGTAGACGAGGCAAATCGCTTCAATGAAGCGGAATACCTTGATGAACCCCGTTGAGAGAAACTCAAAGCGGATCATCATCGCGCAAACGACGCCCGCGTAAATGAAGTTCGCTTCGATGAATCGCCCGCCGGTCTTTTGATAAAAGACCATGCCGAGATAGTAGAAGAGCGGCCAGTTGCTCTCCGAGGGCAATTTGCCCCGTATGCTGAAAAGCCAGGTGGAGATAGCCGCGCAGGCCAACGCCAAGACTTGCAAGTCGCCCAGTTTCATCGCTCCTAGAAAGAATAACTCAAGCTGACGTACCCTGTGTGGGCACTATAGTCCTGAAAACTTAGGAATTTCTCACGATAATCGTAGTATTGCCATCCGAAGTTCCACCGAAGGTTGTTTCGAATCACGACCGACACGCGCGCCAACGGCGACTGAAAGGACACCGGAAACACCTGCGCGCCGGTCAACAAGGCGATGGTGGACGGATCAGACACGACGTTGGCCCGCGACCCGGCGTCAGGCGTCCTGCGGCCATCGGCGCGATCTTGGGTGCGGACGAATCCCGCGTACACGTCGGCCCGCTTACGGATCTGTACCTGCCCGCCGGCATGAATCGTATGGAGGTTAGTGAGGTAGTACGACTTGCTCGACTCCACCAGGTTGAAGTCCGCAAAATAGGCCAGGCCCGTCAAGGTGTTGAGATGCTGGTAGCTATACCCGGCATCGAACTGTACGTTCGTCCGCGGAGACCAAGTACCTGCCCCGGCCCAGGTGCGGCCCTCCGAGGAGTGGACGAACAGCGACGTTGAATTCGTATTATTGAACGTCCGGAAATCGGAGGAGAGCTGGTACTTCTTGGTCCGGTAGCTGACGCGGCCCACATACGCGGTGTAGTCTTTGTCCGATGTGGGATAAAAAGGCTTGTCGTTGCGCCCAACTTCCGCGGAGAAGAGAATGCGCAGAGGGCCTGTTGGCTGCAAGCGAACGCCGAAAATGCCGGCCTTGTTGCGGTTGGTTTGCTCGATCGGGGCGCCGGCGCGAATGGGCGCGATGTCCTCCAGTTGGTTCGAGCGGATGCGCCGCTCCGAGACATGGAAACTGCCGAACACACCTGCCTGCTTCAATGGTTGCCACGAGGCATCCGAGGTATTCGACACGTTGCGTATGCCCAGATGTTCGAAGCTAACCAGTTCCAAACCAACAGTTCCGTTGTTCAACTCCCCGTAGCGGCCGTTGCCCTCCATGCGCGCCTGGTGGTAGCCGGTCTGATTGGCAAACGACCACTTTTGATCGGGCTGGAGCGAAACGGTGAAATGCCCCGTCGTGACAGGGCGGGTTCCGGTACCGGAGACCAGAATCTGCCGGTTGCGGGCCGCGCCGAGACGGTCGGTTCCGCTGGCGAATTCATCGAACAGAAAATCGCGGCGGCCGCTGGAGTGCGTAAACCGGCCGTGCACGGAGAACTGCCTGCTTAGCTGCGAGTGCAGATGGGCGCGCCAATACGGCGTGCTGCCGTGCATCGGCTCATCGCGGCGCAGACTGGAGAGGGTGTTGCGGTCACTGGTATTCGCGCCGGGCGTTGGCGTGTTCCGGCCGAAGTTCGTATCGTCTTTGAAGAACTCCCAGCCGCGCATGACGGTCAGCTTCACGCGGCCGATGTCCAAATCTCCGCCCACGCGATACTCGTTCTGCTCCCGCCGGACGTTGGCAAAATAGGAGTACTCGTCGCCGCGGCCGTCGAACCACTGGCCCGTCCAGAGGCCGGGCCCGCCTTGGGAATTGCGCGAGTAGCCCATGCGGAATTTCAACTTGGACTGCGGCAGCAGGACGAGGTCGTGATCCTGCAGCTTCCGGCTGGTGGAAAGCAGATGCTGGCCGCCCGAGATCGTAAGCGCCGGATTGAAGTACTCGTTCTCCCGCCACATCATGTCGTAGCGGTACAGCGAATTTTTCTGCATCCGGAAGGAGCTGAACTGGTACGGGTCGTTGCCCAGGCCCCGCAGGTCCAGCAGCAACTCGTCGAAGAATTTGCCCTTGCCGTCGCGCGTGTGCACGCCCATCGTTCCGGACAGAAGCCGGATTCCGTTGCCGAAGTTCACGTCGCTGCGGTATTTTCCGGTGTTTCCGTCGACGTCCTTGAACCGGTAGCCGATTTCAAACGAATTCGTGATATTGTACGGCCCGGCGTTGTCGCCACGAGCCGAACCGGCGGGTTCCGGCGTCGGCGCCACCACCGGTTGGGCCCAAATACCGCCGGCAAGAATGAGACCTCCGAGTAGGATCCTCATCGCAGGAACGTCCGATCCGAATTCGATCCGTGGATGCGCACGTGGCAGGTGGTGCAGTTCCGGTACCGCGGATCGGCCATATTATGCGAGGCCGACTGCGTGGGGACGCCATCCGACTGCCGCCCGAAAGATCCGGCTCCGTTGTGGCATTCCAGACACACCGTAAAGACGACCGGCCGCTTCAGCAACCGGGTGTTCATCGATCCGTGGGGGGAATGACAGATCTCGCAGCCGTCCACCCGGGTGGCCGCATGCTCAAACAGGAACGGGCCGCGCTTGTCGGTGTGGCACTTCATACAGGGCTGCTCATTCTGCAATCCGGCCTCGATCATGCGAGGGCGGTGGCCGGTCTTGGAGACGGCTGAGTTACCCCCGTGCGGATTATGGCAATCCGAACAGGACATGAACCCTTCGTTGACCCGGTGTTTGAAGGGTTGGGCAAACTGGGCGCGAACCTCGTTGTGGCAGCCGTAACAGGTATCGGGCTGCTTCTTCGCGAGCAGCGCCTTGGGAGACTGGGGAGTGTGAACCGAATGGCACGACGTGCATACTACATTGGCCTGAGTGTGCGAACTGCGCCGGATGTTGGTGCGATTCACGTCCTTGGAGTGGCAACGAAGGCACGTATCCAGCACCTGGGCCGGCTCCAGAAGCGAGAAAGCCCTCCCGATCGTAGCCTTGCCGCCGCCTGCAGCGATATGTTTCTTGCCCGCTCCATGGCAGCCCTCGCAGCCGGTGTCCTCCGGAGGCAGATTTGCCGCAACGGTCGATTTGAAGTGTGGATTCCGGTAAAACTGCAGCGCTTGCGCCGGGTGGCACGGACGGCAGGAATTACTCCCCGCGAAAGGCGAACTGTCTTTCGCCGGTGGCGCCTGCGCCCAAATGGCCGTGGCTGCGCCGAACGACAACCCTAGTATGATTCGAAGCCCCATGAAGATTCCTTTGTCACTATAAAGGATTCGGCGGGCGGGAGATGTGAACTTGCTGTAAAGAAAGGTGAACTGAATTGTAAACGCGCAGTCCGCGCCGCTGCCGGCCGCCGGTTAGAATAGCAAGCTGACGCCCGCGGAGGGAGCGAAATTGTGCACCCAGCCGTCCCCGCCCGTCGCGCGATTCGGCGCGATCAGTTTCTTGGGGAACTTGGTCAAGTTATCGCGGAAGTCGAACCGCAGCCCGACCCGCTCGGTCAATTGCATCTTCACGCCGAAGCCAAAGGTCAACAGACCGGCGATTTCGTTGCCGGCGGTCAACACCGCGGCTTGGCTGAGCGGTTGAAACGCTCGCGAAGTGCCCGTGCCCCGGTACAGTTTGATACCGCCGCCGACGATGACGTACGGCCGGATCTTTTCTCCGTTTTCCTTCAGATGAAAGTGCATGTCATAGTGCACCGCGTGCGAATCGCCGGAAAAGCTCACTTTCGAGCCGCCGCCTTCGAGGATCATGTCATTCCGGAGCATGTCGTACCGGATTTCGCCCGAGATCTTCGGGTACATGTTGTGCCCGATCCAGGCGCTGGCCCCGAAGCCTCTGTCGAAGCCGG
>VFZO01000242.1 GCA_016871155.1 Acidobacteriota bacterium
GCCGGGCACCAGCCAGTTGGGTCTCGGCGACAGGGGCACGGTAAGGTCGTCGTTGATGTTGGTAATGGTGTAGGCATCATGGTTCCACACCGCCCGCGTATTCGCCCAGTTCAGATTCGCGCCCGAGTACATGCGGATGCCCCGGCCTTCCGGCAGGCCCGCGATGTCGCCGGCAATCAGGATGTCGGCGTGTCCGTCGCGATCCACATCGGCCACCGATGGGCCTTCGCCGGCGGTGCTGGAGTACCGGTTGAACTGGTTCAGAATCGTACCGTCGGCGCCGCGGAAGATGAACAGTTTCAACTGGTCGGCGTAAACGATCTCGGCGCGGCCGTCGTTGTTGAGGTCGAAGAACACCGACGCGCCCTGCCCCGAGGTCTGCTCAGTGATCGCGCGGCTCCAGCGTATCGTTCCGTCGGCGCGGCACAGGTTGTAGTTGTTGCGGCTCACTACGCCGATTTCGGGAATGCCGTCGCCGTCCACGTCGCCCACGGATGGCTGCCCGCCCCAGTTCTCATGGATCGCGGGATTCACGGCCCACTTCACCGTGCCGTCGTGCTCCAGCATTTAGAGGTAGAACGCGTTGTGAGGGCGAATCACGATTTCCGGGTACGGATCCGTATCGAAGTTCGCCACCGCCACGGGCCCGTCCAGCAGCGTCGGCGTCGAGTTGAGCCGGTTCCACAGAATGCTGCCGTCGGCGCGATACGCCGTTGGCCCGGCGATCACTTCGAGCGTGCCGTCGAGGTCAAGGTCAGCCACCGTGGACGCGAGCAACCCTCCGCCTCGCTCGGCCGCGCCGGCTCCCACCCACAGGCGCGTGCCCGTGGACGAGAAGACTTGATTGCCGGCGATCAGTTCCACCGAGCCGTTGCGGTCCAGGTCCGCGGCGAGGACCCCGGACCATGTAGCCGACACGATCTGCGTAGTCCGCCATTTAAAGGTTCCGTCGTGTTCAAACGCGATGATACGGCTGGAGCGGTCGATGCCGATCAGTTCCGGGCGGCCGTCCGCGTCGATGTCGGCAAGAGTAATCGAGACGCTGTAGTTCAGCTCGTAGTCCGGGTTGGTAACTGAAAACAACACCGCGCCGGTGGCGCCGGAAACAGCCCGAAGGTAGGCGCGCGTGCCAACCTAATACGTGCTGAACACAACGTCAGGCGTGCCGTCAGCGTTGATGTCGCCCACGGTAGGGGTCACCAGGGAAGAGCGCGCGTTCGGCGAATCCGTGAAGGTGTCGGCCGCCCACTTGAGCGCCAGATTCAACGCCGTGTCGGTTGGGCCGGTGAACACGCTGTTGCGCCCGGTGAAGTTCAGGTTGTTCGTCTCGTTGGTCTCGACGATCACATTGTTCGAATCGGCCGCGAAGTGAATGATGTTGCCGCGAAAAAGCACCGTGCCGCTCACGCTCACCGGAATGGCCGCCGAACCGTTGGCCGCGATGCCCGCTGTTTGGCTGGCCGTGCCCAGCGGCAGATCGGTACCGACTTCGTAGGTGCGGTTGTTGTTGCGGTCCTCGAAGGCCAGCAGTTGGAACGCGCCGCTGGTGGCGCCCGCGCCCAGGTTGCGCACCGTCGCGGTGACGGTGCCGCTCATCACGAGCGTCTGCGGATCGGTGGTGATCGCCGCGGGGACTGTTTCAATGGCGAGGTCCGCGCCCGATTGCGATGTGAGCCAGACCACGGGCACCAGCGCCAGCAACGGCGTCAAGGCAAAGCGGCGGCTCATGCGCGGCCTCCGCGGCGCACCGCGAGCAGCATGGCGGCGGCCGTCAACGCCAGCGCCAGTGACGACGGTTCCGGGACCTCTGTGCCGCCGCCGCCCCCGCCGGGCGCCGCATCGAGCGTGGCGTACCCGTTGACATCGAGCGAGGCATCCGAGTCGGGATCGAAGTGGCCGAGCCCGGCCGCATCGGTCAGGCCCAGAGTGCCAAACACATTCACCGTTTGCCCGGCGGCGAGCAACGGAATGCGGAACAGCAACGCGTGCGAGACGTCATCCGGCGCGCTGGCCGGCACGCCGGCGCTGTTGTCAAGCACGCCGAGATTGGCATTCGTGTAAATGTTGCCGAAAACATACTCGGGCTCATCGATATCCCATTGTTCGAAGCCGATGGCCCCGGACGGCGCCAGCGCCGGCAGGAGCGGAGAGATGAACTCACCGTACTCGTTGAAGAAGGTGTTGTCGTCGCGGTCGAGATCGAGGTCGACAAAGAGCGTGAAGGTCAGGTCGGTAATCGCCGACCCGGTGGTGTTGGTCCACGAGAACCGGAACGAGATGAGACTCGCCGCGTTGAGTGACGACACGAATCGAGGCGAAGCGGAGTTAAAAGAGGCTTGCGGCGCTGGGCTCCCTCCAAAGTGGATGAATCCCTCGACGCTCACCAACTGAATCGTGGTGGCCGGGACAGTAACGGCGAGCAGCAGGCCAAGCAGGCCCGCGTTGCGGGTGGACGCTGCCAGTAGCATGGATCAGGTTCCTCACCTGCAAGCCCGCAAAATGCGCGCGGGAAGGTTCAGGCGCCGCGCAGAAAGGCCAAGGGCGCTTAAAGGCATCGCCAGCTTTGATAGCATCAACGACGAAAGGAAGTTCATGAGAGCACCTGTCGTGGTCGCCATGCTGGCGGCTGCCGGCATCTCGTTAAACGGCCAAGGCACCAGCGGCCAGATCACCGGATCCGTCACGGACGCTTCCGGCGCCGTGATCCCCGGAGCAATCGTGGCGGCCGTCAATGACGGCACAGGATTGAAGCGCGAAACCGGCACGAACGATCAAGGCAACTACCTGCTGTCGCCCCTGCCTCCGGGCGTTTATCGCGTGAGCGTAACAAAGACGGGCTTCCGCCCCATGGCACGCACGGATCTGACGCTAGCCGTGGATCAAACCGTTCGCATGGACTTCGCGCTGGAACTCGGAACGGTCAGCGAGTCCGTGGAGGTCAGCGCAACCGCCGTGCAGATCGATCAGGACACTTCAGCGCTCGGTCAGGTGATCGACGGATCGAAGGTGCTCAACATGCCGCTCAACGGGAGGAGTCCCCTCCGGCTGACGCAGTTGACGCCGAACGTGGCCGTGGCGCCCACGGGTAACGGGCAGTTTCAGGATATTCCGGTGAACATGATGGACGACTCGATGATTTCCATCAATGGCGGGCGCGCTCGTTCAAACGAAGTGCTGGTAGATGGAATCCCGACGACCACGGGATTTGTGAATGTCATGACCACGGTTCCCAACGTCGACAGCACCCAGGAGTTCAAGGTGCAGAGCAACAACCTCTCCGCCGAGTGGGGCCGATTCGGCGGCGGCGTCATCAACGTTTCCACGCGCAGCGGCACCAACCAAATGCACGGTTCGCTCTTCGAGTTTCTTCGCAACGACGCTTTTGACGCGAACGAGTTCTTCAACCGGGGAGCGGGACGCGACATTCCTCCATTCCGGATGAACCAGTTTGGCTACGCCGTGGGCGGACCCGTTTTCTTGCCGAAGATCTACGACGGCCGGAACAAATCATTTTTCTTCACCGATTATCAGGGCAGCCGCTGGCGCCGGGGCCAGGTGTTTCGCAGCACCGTGCCCACCGCCCTGCAATCTCGCGGGGACTTCACGGGCACGCTTGCGCAGAACGGTCAGCCGATTCTGGTGTACGACCCATTCACCACCCGGGCCAACCCGGCGCAAGCGGGACGCTTCCTGCGCGATGCTTTTCCGGGCAACGTCATTCCCGCCAACCGCTTCGACCCGGTGGCCAGGGCCATGAACGTGTATCACCCCGCGCCCAACACCGCCGGAGATCCTTTCACACAGAACAACAACTACATCAGCAACGCGCCGGTTCGAATCGACCAAGCGAACGTGGGTAACCGCCTGGACCACTACTTCAGCCAGGCGTGGCGCATGTTCGGACGGGTTTCGCTGCACCGTTCCACGATTGGCCAACCCGATACGTTCGGCAACATCGGCACACCTGGCGGCCTGAAAGGCGTGGCGCTCAACAACGCTTCGGCGGGAATGGATCACACGGTGACGCTGAACGCGGCGTCGGTATTCAATGTGCGGGTAGGATTCGCCAGGTTCTTCTGGACGCGCCAACTGTTCAGTGAAGGTTTTGACGCCACGCAACTGGGGCTTCCGGCGAGCCTCGTGCGCGCGTTTACGAATCCACTCTTACCAGAGGCGAACATCGAGGGCATGTCGGGTTTGAGTGGAAACGGCATGCTGCGCTCCGGCCAGAACAGCTACTCGCTGCTCACGTCGTATTCGCGCCTGGCGGGCCGGCACAGTTGGAAAACGGGATTCGAAGGCCGCGCGCAACGGCTGAATGTGTTCAACCTCTCGGCAGGATCCGGGACCTTTGGATTCACGCGGGCGATGACGCGGGGTCCAGACCCGAATGTCGTGGTTCAGAACGCGGGCATCGGTTTTGCCAGCTTCCTGCTGGGCGCGGCCAACACGGGCCAGGTCAATATCGCGAGCGGCCACACGCTTCGGAACTTCTACTACGCCGGGTATGTTCAAGACGACATCCGTGTGAACCGGCGCCTGACGCTGAATCTAGGTTTTCGCTACGAGACCGAAACGCCATTCACCGAGAAGCGAAATCAGTTCCATCGTTTTGACCCGGCGCTGCCGAGCCCGGTGCGCAACCCGGCGTTTCCGAATCTAACCGGCGGATTGGTTTACGCGGGAAAGGACAATCGCCAGGCCTACCGCCGTGATGGCAACAACTTCGCCCCGCGCTTTGGATTCGCCTTCACGCCTTTCGACCGGACTGTGATTCGCGGCGGCGGAGGGCTCTTCTTTGCACCGTTCGGTACCGGGGGCGACGGAACCAACGGCGCCGTGCCCGACGCCGGCTTCAGTTCTGTTTCGCCCATGGTGGCGTCCCTCGATGGCCTGACGCCGTTCCGCTACTTGCGCGATCCGTTTCCGGATGGTCTGACCCTTCCGGCGCGCGATCGCCTGGGCGCCAGCACATACCTGGGTCAAGCCGTGAATCAGTGGGATCCGGTGGCTGTCACGCCTTACACCGTGCAATGGAATCTCGACATCCAACGGGCGTTTGGCAAGGACTTCCTTCTGGATACGGCCTACTCTGCGAATCGCGGCGTGAAGTTGAATCAGGTCCGGCAGCTTAACGCGCTCTCGCCGGATCTGCTGAGCCTCGGGACTGGATTGCAGGCGCTGGTGACGAATCCGTTCTTCCCGAATATCACAGCCGGCGCGCTCAGCCGTCCGACCGTAGCGCGGCAGCAATTGCTGCTCTCCTATCCGCAATACAGCGGGGTTTCCACGTTCAACTCGAGCTCGGGTAACTCGATCTATCATTCGCTGGCGGTGAAATTCGAAAAGCGCGCGTCGAGAGGCGTCGGCTTCCTGCTGGCCTATACGCTTTCGAAGTCGATTGCCGACGTCCGCAATTCGGTCGGCGCCAACGGGAACGCGCAGAATGTGGGATTGAACACCACGGTGCAGAACTGGTACGACTTGCGGGCGGAACGCGCCATCTCCGAGATCGACGCGACACACGCGTTCGCCGCCAGCGTGGTGGCCGAACTCCCCTTCGGCGCCAACAAGCGATTCTTCTCCGGCTCACGCGGAGTGGCCGGAAAGCTGATCGGCGGCTGGCAGCTGTCGGGCGTTTCGCGGAGCCGCAGCGGCTATCCTCTTGCCATGTTGGCGACCATCCCGAACGGCGGTAATCGTCCGAACTCCACGGGCCGGATCGCCGAGTTGCCGGGAGGGCGGCCGCGGAACGAACAGGTGGCCAAGTGGTTCGATACCTCCGCTTTCACGCAGCCCGCACCCTTCACGTTCGGCAATGTCTCCCGCACGCTGCCGGATACGCGCGGGCCGGGGAACTGGCTGGTGGATCTCTCGCTGGTGAAGGAGACCACGATTCGGGAACAATGGAAGCTGCAGTTCCGGGCGGAGTCGTTCAATGTCATGAATCGCGCAAATTTCTGGCTGCCCAACACGCTCGTGAACAGTACACTGTTCGGTCAACTGGTGACGACGACGGGGCTTCCCAGGGTGAATCAATTGGCGCTCAAAATCCTCTTTTGATATGGCAAGAACTGCGCTGCTCTTCCTAACGGCCTTGCCGCTGTGCGCGGCCGATGTTGCGTTCTTCGAGAAGAAGATCCGCCCGGTACTGGCGGAGAAGTGTTGGAGCTGCCACTCGAATAACGCGAAGATCGCCTTTGCGGGATTGAGGCTGGATACAAAAGCCAACGTTGCGAAGGGCTCCGATGCAGGACCGGTGATCGCCGCTGGTGACCCCACGGCCAGCCGAATCTATCAGGTCCTGCTGTACACCGGGCAGGCCAAGATGCCGCCTTCGGGCAAACTCCCTGACGCAGTGCTCGCGGACTTCCGGGAGTGGATCTCAGGTGGCGCACCTTGGCCGGACGATGCGGGTGCGAGCGCGGCGGCGAGTCAAGACAGCGGCGCAGGCAAGGCCAAGCAACATTGGGCCTGGCAGCCGGTGGCGAAGCCAGCCGTGCCCGTGGTGCGTAATCAAGCGTGGCCCGTGAATGACATCGACCGGTTTGTGCTGGCCGCGCTCGAAGCCAAGCGGCTTGCACCGGGCGCCGACGCCGCACCGGCGGCGTGGCTCCGCCGGGTGACGCTGGACTTGACCGGCCTGCCGCCCACCCTCGCCGAACACGAGGAGTTCGCCCGGACTGCGTCGCATGAAAAGGTGGTCGATCGGCTGCTCGCCTCGAAAGCATTCGGAGAGCGCTGGGGGCGGCACTGGCTCGACCAGACGTACTATGCCGACAACATCGAGATCGGCCGCCGCGTACCCGCCCGCCACGCGTGGCGTTATCGCGACTATGTAATTGACGCCTTGAATCGCGACGTTCCCTACGATCGCTTTCTTACCGAGCAACTCGCGGGCGATCATCTCGAATGGACTTCGCCCGTCGAACGGCGCAACAATATCGTCGCCACCGGGATGCTGGCGCTGGGGCCATGGCCGCTGGTCAACGCCGGCAAAGAACAGCTCCGTATGGATGTGGTCGACCTGCAGATGGACATGGTGGGCCGGACGATGCTTGGGTTGACGCTCGGCTGCGCACGCTGCCACGATCACAAGTTCGATCCCATCACGCTGGACGACTACTACGGCATGGCTGGCATCTTCGCCAGCACGCGCACGATCTCCGGGCGCTTGAACCTCGGCGTCTTCAGCAACGTCAACACCGTGGCGCTGCCCGAGCAGCCGGACGAGCTGACGGCGCGCGCGGCGGAGACCCGTGAGTATTGGGAGAAGCTGACAGCCGCGCGCGAGAAGCTTGAGCGATTGCGCGCCGAACGCAAGCCGCTCGCCAAGGATAGCGAGGACGCCAAGCGCCTCGACAAGGAGATTCAGGAGGCGACTCAAACCGTGAAGCTCCACGAGTACCTTCCGGTGGTTCCTCCCATCGCACACGCCGTGCAGGATGTAGACGCGCCGGCCGATTGCCGGGTGAACATCCGCGGCAGCGCCCACCAATTGGGAAAACAAGCGCCGCGTTCGGCCATTGCGATTGCGCGCGAGCACAAGCTGGACATCCCGGATTTCACCAGCGGACGCTTGCAGTTGGCCGAGTGGATCACGCGAAAAGAGAATCCGCTGACGGCGCGCGTGGCGGCGAACCGCTTCTGGCATCACTTATTCGGCGCGGGGCTGGTGACGTCGATCGACAATTTCGGCGTGCGCGGCGCGAAGCCGAGCCACGCGGAGTTGCTGGATCACCTGGCCGCATCCCTAGTAGCCGGGGGCTGGTCAGTGAAGAAGTCGATCCGCAGCATCGTTCTCAGCCGGACCTACCGGCAGGCATCGGCGCCACGCACTGAAGGGCTGGAGACGGATCCTGAGAATCGGCTGCTATGGCGGATGAGTCCGCGGCGACTGGAGGGCGAGACGATTCGCGATGCCATGCTGGCCGTCAGCGGCCAACTCGATCCGGCGAGCGGCGGGCCCGCGTTGCCGTTTTGGGTGCCTGGCAATATGAACCTCGGCAAGCCGGAGTTCCTCTCCGACAACGCGAAGCTCGATCCTGCCACCAACCGGCGCCGGTCGATTTACCAGCCAGCGTTGCGCAAGGGTCAAGTGGAAGAGATGGACGTCCTGAACCTGTTCGACTTCCCCGACACGAACCAGATCACCGGCGCTCGATCGTCAACCACGCTGCCCACGCAGGCCCTGTATCTGATGAATGCACCGTTCGTGAAGGAGCAGGCCGCGGCGCTGGCGAAGCTGACTCTGCATGGCGAACGAACCGACGGGGATCGTGTGCGAGAGCTGATCCGCCGGGTGTATGCCCGCGTGCCTGAACCCGGCGAAGTGGACCGGCTGCTGAGCTACGCGGCCGCGCTACCCGGACGCGCGGAGGCTTGGGAACGTCTCTGCCACACGTTGCTGATCTCGAATGAATTTCTCTATCGTAGGTAACAGGCCAGTATGACAAGGCAAGAGTTTCTCCGGCGTTCCGCTTGCGGCTTCGGCATCGCCGCGCTGCAATCGTTGATGGCAGGCACGCACCACACGGCCCGCGCCACACGCGTGATCTTCCTGTTCATGCAGGGCGGCCCTTCGCAGATGGATTTGTTCGACTACAAGCCGGAGCTCGAACAGCGCCACAGCCAGCCGTTTTCGCTCGCGTTGCCGAAGAACTACGAAGCGCCGGGGATTCGCGGTACCCGGTTTTTCGGGCCGATCAGCAAGTTTGTGCGGCGAGGTCAGCGCGGCATGCTGGTGACTGAGATGCTGCCCCATTTGGGCGGCGTGGTGGATGATGTCTGCTTCCTGCACGGCATGCACGCCGACAGTGAGGCGCACGCGCCCGCCATCCGGCAGCTTCACACGGGGCACAGCGTCCAGGTGCGCCCGTCGATGGGATCTTGGGTGCTTTACGGGCTCGGTTCGGAGAATCGCAACCTGCCTGGCTTTATTACGATCTGCCCCGCCCTGGGCGGCGACGGCGGCACACCGCAGCTTTACGGGAGCGGCTTTCTGCCCGCCTCCTACCAGGGGACGCCGCTCGGGCGCGCGGGCGATACGACGAACGCGCGCTTCGGCTACCTCGGCGATGCGGCCGCGACCGGCGGCGAGCAGCGGCGGCAACTCGATTTTCTGGCGGCGTTGAATCGCCGCGATGCGGAGCGCGTGGGCGCCGAAGCCGAACTCGACGCCCGCGTGGCCTCGTTCGAACTCGCCTTCCGGATGCAGATGGAAGCGCCCACGGTGCTGGATCTCGATCGCGAAACGGAGGCGACGAAGAGTCTCTATGGCGTCGGCGAGAAAGAGACGGACAACTTCGGCCGGCAGTGCCTGATGGCGCGGCGATTGGTCGAGGCCGGCGTGCGTTTCGTGCAGATTACCGACGGCGGCTGGGACCACCATGGGAAACTGCGCGAGGCGCTGCCGGTCCGTTGCAAGGCGGTGGACAAGCCGATCGCGGGCTTGATTGCCGACTTGAAGGGCCGCGGCCTGCTTGACGACACGCTCCTGATTTGGGGCGGCGAGTTTGGCCGCACGCCGTTCGATCAGGATCTTTCGCAGGGCAAGGCTCCGGCGAACGACCGCGGGCGTGAGCACAATCCGCGCGGCTTCACCATGTTTCTGGCGGGCGGCGGCGTCAAGCCTGGCATCGCGCACGGCGCCACCGACGATTTCGGTTGGGACGCCGTTCAAGGCAAGGTGCACATCCACGACCTGCACGCGACAATGCTTCACTTGCTGGGCCTGGACCACGAGCGGCTCACCTACCGGTACACCGGCCGCGACTACCGCCTGACCGACGTGTTCGGCCGCGTCGTCAAGGAGGTCTTGCTCTAGCAGCGCGTGGTAAAAGTCCAGCACAGGTGACCCCGGAGATGTTTCCGACGTCTATGCGGATATGGCGATGGGAAGACGCTGGAAGCAGGCCAAGC
>VFZO01000243.1 GCA_016871155.1 Acidobacteriota bacterium
CATCGAGCATGGTGGTTGTCGGCAGAACTGCCGCCGCCGCGCGGCGCGCGCGTTTCCTGAAAGTCTTCGAGTTTGGATCGCTCGCCGGTAAACGCCGCGCATTATTGCTCAGTTCCGGCGGGATCGAATCATGTGATGTCATTGTTCTGCGCTCCCAGTGTGTGGTCCGCGACGGAGAGGGAACTCAACGGCGCATCATCTCCGCGCGCTTGGGGTCTTCCAATGCGCTGCGAGTACTTGGGCAAGAGGTGCCGCAAGTTTCGAGCCACTTTTGGAATGCGGCGCGCGGGATCAATAGACGTTTGCCGCAACGGATCACGGGTAGCTCGCCGTCACGCGCCATCTGGTAGCGGCGTGATCGGCTCACGGGTAGCGGAACGGTTTCGGGCGTGAAAAAAAGGTCAGTTGCTTTCACTTGTAGCTCCTGTACTTTTAGTGCATGCACTGTACGTGCATGTTTCTCTCGAGAGTAATATGCACTGACGGTGCATGTCAATCGCGTTCATGTTATATTTTGATCGTGCCCCAAAAAAACAAGGTCGCTCAGGCCATGCGGGAACTGAGAAGCGCGTTAGGGTTCAACAGCCAGCAGGCGTTCGCGCAACATCTCGGCATTGCAATTCGAACCGTCGCACATTACGAGAACGACAGGCCTCCACGCGGCGCGGCCTTAATACCGTTTCAACAACTCGCAATCAAAGTTGATCGTCCTGAACTCGCTAATGTTTTTTGGGAAGCGGTGTTTCAAGAACTCGGACAGTCTGCCCGAAATACGGTAATCGCCTCTCGGCGCGTCAGGAAAGCGATTGACTCTTTGCAGAACGTAGTCAGTGCGGACCATGCGCTGATTCCGCAACTCTCACCGATCATTGCGCACTTAAACGTCGCGCTGAACCGACTGCACGAAATCAATCCACCAGAGGGACTCTCCAAATGATCTCCCGCATCGACCGCCGCCCGCGAAAGAACGGCAAGGTTAGCTGGCGCGTGCGCGTCTGGAAGGGCCGCGACGAGTCCGGGAAGGGTGTTTTTGACTCGCACACCTTCGACGCGAAGGCCAAAGCGGAAGACTTTCTCAAGACGCTGAATGCCGACGAACCGGCAGGCGGCGCGGTGAGCTTTCGGTCCTACGTCGCGCAATGGCTGAACGTCATCGAAGCCACTCGCACCTACAACACATGGCGCAGGTACACGATGTCGATGAAGCCGATCCTCGCGGAGCTCGGCGCGGTACGGTTGGACAAGTTGACCGCCGCCGCGCTTGAAGGCGTCTACGTCGATCTGTACAAGACGCTGAGCGCGCGGACGGTGTTGGAGATCCACGGCGCGGTGAGGGCGGCGCTGAATCGCGCAGTCAAACAAAAGATCCTCCGCTTCAATCCCGCGCTCGGGTGTTCGCTGCGCCCGTCCGATACCGCCGAAGCGAAGGTCATCTCGACCGACGAGATCGAAGCGCTGGAAGCCGCTAGTAACGATTCGTGGGTAGGTATTGCCGTGCGCCTTGCCGCCGATCTTGGTTGCCGCCGTGGTGAGCTTGCCGGTTTGCGATGGCAGGATCTCGACCGGGAAGGGAAGTTGCTCATCTGGCAATCGGTCTTCGAACGCGACGACGGGACGGTTGGCGTCAAACCGACGAAAACACGCTCTCAGAGGCGCGTAGCGCTGTCGAAGGGGACGCTGGCATACTTGGAGGTCTACCGCGAGCGCCAAGCGCGGGACGCCGCGCTGATCGGCGATGCCTACCGCCGCGATCTCAATCTGATTTTCGCCAGGCCCGATGGCGACTACGTGCGGCCCGACTATCTATCGAAGGTCGTTTGCCAGATCGCGGACAAGGCGGGGTTTGTAGGTATCGGCCTTCATAGCCTTCGTCACTCGCACGCGAGCCTGATGCTGAGCGCTGGCGCGCCGCTCGCGGCAGTCTCGAAGCGCCTCGGCCATCGGGACAGCTACACCACGGCGAAGATCTACCAGCACGCGCTGCCGTCCGATGAAGCGAAGTTGGCCGATATCTGGGAGACGGTTCGGGGCCGCGAGAAGCCGGTCAAAATGGTCAAAAATGGTCAACGAACCCCCAAACGCACTGGTAGCAGCCGTCAGAACGCGTAGCAGGTGGAACGCAATATCAGCAACTTGCACGCGCTAGAATAGGCTGAGCGGACGGGAGAACAGTTCGAATCTCACTCTCTCCGCCAGAACGGATCCGACATGCGCTTCGTTTCCCTCCTCGGCATAGCCGCCGCTTGGGCTCAGCCCGACGCTCCTAGACCGGTCGATCCGGGAGGCGCGGAACAGGCCCCTTCCGACGCCATCGTTCTATTCGACGGCGGATCGCTGGCCGCGTGGCGGCACCCGGACGGCCGGGCGGCGGAATGGGCCGTGGAGGACGGCGCCATGGTCTGCAAGAGTGGCAAGGGCGACATCCAAACCATGCAAAAATTCGGCAGCGCCCAGATTCACGTAGAGTTTTCGACGCCCGACATGCCGAACGCCACCAGTCAGGCTAAGGGCAACAGTGGCGTGTATCTGCAAGGGCGGTACGAGATCCAGGTGCTGGATTCGTACAAGAACCCGACCTATTCCAACGGCTCGGCGGCGGCGGTGTATGGCCAGCACCCGCCGCTGGTCAACGCGTCCAAGCCGCCGGGCCAGTGGCAGACCTATGATTTTGTCTTCCACGCCGCCCGGTGCGACGCGGACGGAAAGGTGGAGCAGCCCGCGCGGCTGACCCTGCACCATAACGGCGTACTGGTGCAGGACAACGTGAATATTTCAAAGCCCACACCGGGCGACGATGGGACCAGCATGTGCGAGAACGGCCCTATCCGTTTGCAGGATCACTTTCACCCGGATGTGAAGGACACGCCGCTGAAGTTTCGGAACCTGTGGGTGCGGTCGCTATAACGAGCCGGCCAGAACCTTCGCGGTGTAGATGATCGGAACCCGCGCGGGATTCGTCACGGTAACCAGGACGTTCGCCGTTGCGTTCGGCGCCAAGGCACTGGGAACTGTGAAATAGCTTCCCAACGCGCTCTGGCCGGCGGCGTTGGTGATTGTGACACCGGACGGCAGGCCGGAGAGCACCAGGTGCAATGGCCCATTCAACGTGTTTGCGCTCGTGTTCCGTATGAACAGGACGAATTGAAACTGTTGCGTTGCGCGGTTGAGCAGGATGGTCCCGCTGCTTACCTGCACTGACGACGAAACGTCGGTTGCGCTGGAGAATGCGAACCAGACGGCGTCGTGATCGGAGATGCGCGTTGCCACGGCCGGGTTGTTGCGCTCGGTCTCCGGGAAGTCGGCATTGACGCGAACATACTGGGCGCGGGTGAGCTTGTTGAACAACGGCTGCGAGAGCAATGCATGGTCCAGAACCTGAGCGTTGCCCTCGAAGCGATAGGAATAGCGCTCCGGCGCTGGCATGATTTCCAGCGCGTTACGCAGGTTCGGGTTCACCAGATCGGACGAGGCCACCTGCACCTGCGTGGACGGCGCCGGGTTGCCCGCAATTGTGCCGATGAGATCGGCGTAGCCGTCGTTAAACTCAAACGCGTTCATGTCGCCGACCACAGCGATCAACTCGGCCGGATTCGCCGTTTGGCGAGTCTGCACCATGTTCGCCAGGCCGTCGGCCTGCGCCTTGCGCTTAGCGCGGACACGGGCTTCGGTCTCCACGCCATTGAGCGAGCGCAGGTGATTTGCATACACGGTGAAGGGGACCACCTGACCGCTCTTCGTCGTGGAACCGGTGAATCGGAGCGGCGGCCGGTCATAGACGGGGTCCGGCTGTCCATTCGAGGGGTCGATAAAAGTGAGCGCCGCGCCCTCCTGCAAGATCTCGGTGACAGTCGTCGAAGCGGACTTCACAAGGAAGCCGACGTCGATGCCGCCCGGATCGATGCCCTCCACGAGAAACGCCTGGTACATGGGATTCGGGGCGCTCGCGGCCACACTGTCCGAGTTCACACGGGTGGCGATGGCCTGGAGCGTGCTGAGGTCCTCCACTTCGCTTACCGCGATCACGTCGGGAGAGCGCATGAAGTCTCGCACGTACGAGGAGACCTTCGACAGGCGGTTGTTGAAGGCGCCCGCGGTGAGGACGGGATCGCTAATGGTGGGCGCGTTGATCGTGTCGAAGAAGCGCTCCAGGTTCGCGGCGGCGACCGTTACTTCGCCGGCCGTGGGCGACGGTGCGGGAGTTGGCATCGCCGGCGACGAGACCGTGGGAACGGTTGCCGGTTCGGGAAGAAGGATGTAGCCGGCGCCGTTGGCGTCGAGCACGCCTACGAGTCCGGTGACAATCGACTTGGCTGTGACGTTTAGTTGCGCCGCGCCGGTCAGCCGGTCGGAATCGACCGCCAAGACTTCCGGGTTCCGGTCCCAAACCGGTATCGCGCAGCCTGTGCCCGCCGCGCAGAGCGGCACCGGCAGCGTCGCTTCAATGCCGGGTTCGCGGAAGGGCGCCGAAGTCCCGGTGACGACTCCGTAGAAGATGCCGTTCGAAGTCGATGTCGCGGAGGGTTCCGCAACGTTGCCATCCGTTGGCTGGCTGACCGTGAGTGACGCGACCGAAACACGCATGCCTTCCAGCCGCTCCAATTGGGAAACGCCGCCGGTGGGACTCGGGAGCGACACCGTCAGTGGCACGGCCGTGGGCAAGGGGTTGCCGGAGGAGACAAAGACCGTAGCCGGGCTCGTCAATTCCGTCAGCGAACTGGGCGAGCCGGACGCGGTGAACTCGGTCACGGTCCCGGTGACTTCGACCAGATTCCCCACGGCGGCCGCCGCGGGCAGGGCACCGCTCGTGAAGACGAAGATTCCTTCCGAAGTCAGCGGATTCGCATCCACCAGTGCGTCCGGTGCTTGCATGTAGAACCCATTGCTTCGAACGCCAGTTACGATGCCTCGCGTGGTCACGGTGTTCCCGGCGATGGGGCTGGCCGTTCCGGAGCCTTGAATGTCATGGATTGAAACGAGCGAGACGTCGTCGTTGAGAACTGTCCCCATGCCCTGTGCGTCCAAGACCGTGGCACCTGCGACACCCGTCACGTTGACGAAAAATGTCTCGTTGCCCTCCACACTTGTGTCGCCGTTGACCAGGACACTGACGGTGGTGCTCGTTTGGCCCTCCGCGATCGTCCCCATGGACGATGTGACCGGGGAATAGTCCAGGCCGGAGACGGTGGCCGTGCCATCGGCGGTCGAGTAGACGAAAGAGACTCCGCCCGGACCGGCCGCCTGGGTTAGCGAGACGGTGAATTGAAAGCTGGTGACGCCGCTGTTGCCTTCGGCGGTGGACACATCGTTGATGGAGAGCGTTCGCGAGGCCGAACTGCCGGTCACGGAGATATTGTCGATACCGACCCACTCATCGTTCCCGGCGGCGTTGGTCGTAATGATTCGGATCTGCACCACCGCCTGATTGTCGGCAGCGGCCGGAAGAGTGGCGCTCACAGGCGTCACCAGTGTGGCGAGACTGGGCCCCGAGGTCGCGTCGGCGACGAAACCGGCCGGAACATTCGTAAAGTTTCCGCTGTTGCCCACCCGATACTGCAAGGCCACCGGCTGCACCGAGTTGTCCGCCGAGCCATCGAGATCGCGGAGGTCGTAAGCGACGCTTATGTTCGACTGGCCAGTCGTATTCACCGTCAAGATAATGTGGGGCGCGTCGGCGGTTCCAGACCCATTCAGCGCGATGGTGGGGTTCGGGATTCCGTCGAACTCCGCCACACCGCCGGTGGTGAGGGTATTCGGATTTGTTTGATTCGCGATGACGTCCAAGTCGTTGCCAGCGCCGCTGGCTCCCGCGAGAATCGTCTGCGGGTCGGTCGCTGTCGTCGTAGTCAGGTCCTGACCCAGGAAGCCTTCGATGCCCGGAACTCCGCTCCAGTTGTCGTTGGTGGCAATGAGACCTGTGACTGCCCAGTTCTGCGCGAACGGCAAAGTCTGCGGGGCACTGTCTGCGAAGAGCAGCAGGCCAGCCAGGGAGAAGCGAATGACGCAGCGCATAGTACAACCAGTGTAAACGTCCTGCCTGAAAACACAATGACGCCGCGATTCGCCCCGGCCCGGAGCGCCCGGAACCTCCCCAGTGCGTTTCGCGGATAGAACTTGACAATCCACCCCATTTCGTTTCATCAATAGAGTCAAGGGTTTGTGGCACCACATTCATGCCACCGTTGTTTGTCTTGCCTGAGCGAAGAGTTTAGGTAAGTCTGGGGACAATCGAGGTGTTTCATGAGTGCCCTGCGGTTTCCCGTGGCTTTGGCTGCGCTTTCCCTTTCTTCCCTAGTGGCTCAAACGAGTTTGGGCCGTCTCACCGGTCAAGTTTCCGATGCGTCCGCCGCCTCCGTCGTCGGCGCCGATATCGAAGTTCGGAACGCTCGCACCGGCTTGACTCGAAGCGTCCAATCCGACGCCACCGGAGTGTACCGGATCGAGGCGTTGGAGCCGGGCGACTATGACGTGACGGCAAAGATGGCAGGATTCTCGAGCTTCGTAAAGCGCGCGGTTCCGGTGCAGGCCGGGTCCGCCTCCCGGCTGGATATCTCGATGGAAGTGGGCACTGCGGCAACGGTGGTGGAGGTTACGGCTGGCAGCGAGGTGCTGTTACAAGCCGAGTCGGTCACGCGCGGCGGCAACATCTCGGCATTGCAGGCGGCGGAGTTGCCGTTCTCTGGCCGCAATCCCACGGCCCTGGCGCTGACGCTGCCGGGCGTTTCAACCAATCGTTTCGGTTTCGGAATCGGCACATTCTCGGTCAATGGCAGCCGCGGCCGGTCGAACAACTTCATGCTCGACGGCAGCGACAACAACGACACCGGGATCGCGGGGCAGGCGTTTCAACTGCGCAACCCCGACGCGGTGGCCGAGGTGGCGGTGCAGACTTCAAACTTCGACGCGGAGTTCGGGCGGGCCGGTGGCGCGACGGTCAACACGGTTACCAAGGCCGGCACCAATACGTTTCACGGCTCTCTCTTTTACCTGCTGGATTCCACCTATGACGACGCGATCACCAATACTCTCTCCCTGAATCCGGCGGTGATTGCGCGAGGCCGCCCCTTGGCCGGCACGGAAAACTGGTTCGGCGGCACCTTGGGAGGGCCTGTGAAAAAGAACAAGACGTTTTTCTTCGCGGGCTATCACGACCAACGGCAGAACTCCAACGCCGGGACATCCTTCGGCGCGCCAACAGCCGGCGGATGGGCCGCCTTGGAGGCCATGTATCCCAGCGGCCGGAATCCTCGCTACGACCTCTTCAAACAGTCGATGGGCGGATTGACGGCGACGTCGCAGTTTTTCCCTGTTGTGATGGGGGACGGCCGGCCGAATCTCGAGTTCGGCACGGCGGGTACGACGTTCCCGCTGTTCCTGCGCGATAAGCAACTGATTGTGCGGGGCGACCATAGCTTTTCGGAAAAGGACCAGTTGATGTTGCGCTACATCGATCAGCGGCAGACCAACGGTCCCGCCCAGACCAACCTGCCGAATTTCGTCACCTCGCAGCAGGTGGTCAACAAGAACGCCCAGGTGAACGAGACGCACATCTTCTCGCCGTCGATGACGAACGAGCTGCGCGTGAGTTACGCGCGTATCGCGTTTGAGTTCCCCGTGGACGCACCGGCCGCCTTTGCCAAGACGATGCCGACCATCGGGCTCGGAGGCGGACTGCCGAACCTGGGCGTCGGCACCGTATTTCCCCAAGGCCGGCTGGCCAACAACTACACGCTGCAGGATACTGTGTCCTGGATTCGCGGGCGCCACTCGATCCGCATGGGCGTGGACCTGGTGAATCAACGCGCCAAGGACCTGGCGCCCGCATTGGAGCGCGGAAACCTCGCCTACGGCAATACCGTAGGCTACTCGTTCTTCGCCAACTTCATGGACGACTTCGGCGGCACCAATGGCGCGGCGACCCGGACCTTCGGGTCGCCCGCGAACTACCCGCGCGTGTTCCGCCAGGCGTACTTCTTCCAGGATCGCTGGCGCGCCACGCAGAACCTGACGATTACGCTGGGTGCCCGCTACGACTATTTTGGCGTTCCCATGAACGCGCTTCCGTACGCCGCCTTCTCCGGTCTATTCAACGTCGACCCGGCTACGCTGGACGGCCCCTACCGCCGGCCCAGCAAAGTAAAGGCCGACCGCAACAACTGGTCGCCCACGCTCGGCGTCGCGTGGTCGCCGTCTTTCCGCGACGGATTCCTCGGCAAGGTCTTTGGGGACAAGAAGTCCGCGATTCGAACCGGCTACCAGATCGGCTACGACACGTTCTTCAACAACATACTGTCCAACGCCGCCACGTCGGTCCCGAATCTGATTTCGACGACCACCAACTCGGTTTCCTCCGCCCAGTTGCCGCGCGGGTTGGCCGGTCTGTCGGCAAGCTTGCCCACCGCGTCGCGGCAACCGCTTCCGGTAGATAGCCAGACGCTGACCTATGGCGACCTGGCCGCGCCCTACACGCAGCGCTGGTCCTTCGGCGTTCAGCGGGAGGTAAAGGGCAACATGATCGCCGATGTCTCCTATGTCGGAACAAGGGGGCTGCGCCTGTTTATCAACGAAGATCTGAATCCGCTAGTGCCGCTCAATCTGCGCCGCCAATACCAGAGTGTAAATCCGTTGGTGGCCAACCAGTTGACGCTCCGGCTGGACACCCTGCAGGGTCCCCGTTTGACGCGCACCAACGGGGGCAATTCGGTCTATCATGGCTTGCAGGCAAGTCTCAGCCGCCGCATGACGAAAGGGCTGCTGGCCAACCTTTCCTACACCAGGTCGAAGAATATCGACAACTCAAGCGAAGTGTTCGGCGTGGCCAATGTGGGCTTGCCGCAGCAATCGGCGGTGCCGTCGCTGTTTGGCGGACTTCGAAACGAACGCGCGGTGTCCCACTTCGACCGGCCGCAGCGCTTTGTCGCGACTTTCGTCTATGCACTGCCCTTTGGAAAGTCGGGAAATGGCTTTACCAGGCATACGCTCGGCGGCTGGCAGGTGACCGGATTCTGGTCGTTCGAAAGCGGCGTGCCGCTGACGGTCACCAACGGCGTGGATGCCGACGGTCTGGGCGGATCGCTCGACCGGCCCGACTACAACCCGTCCGGCCGGCCAGGCGTTCGCGCCGTGCCTTGCGCGGCGTCTGCGACCGGCTTCTGCAACCCGGACGCGGCGAACGCGGCCATCAACCCGTCCGATGCGATGTACGTTGGGCTGCCCGCGTTTACCGGCAATGATCCCAAACGGACCGGAACGCTGGGCCGCGGGACGCTTCGCACGCCGGGTGTGAAGAACCTGGACGGCACCATCGCCAAGACTTTCCGGCTGACCGAGCGGATCGGAATGAATTTCCGGGCCGAGGTCTTCAACTTCATCAACACGCCGCAGTATGGGTTTGGCAACGTGAGTCCGTTCATGGCCAACGTACCTGTTACGATCCAGTCCTCGATCACCGGCGCGCCGGCCGGGCGATTTCTGCAACCGCAGTTCGCCGACGGCGGCGGACGGGTGATGCGGTATCAGATCCGGCTGACGTTCTAATAGTCGCGGCTGTAGACGGAGCCGTACGCTGAAAGTTCCAACGGAACGGTATTGCCGGACTGCGGTATGTAGGATTTCCCATCCCCAAACAGGTCCAGCCAGACCTCGCAGTTCATGTTTTGGACCTGCGACACCTCCGCCGGCTTTTTCCCGATCGGAAAGGTGGCGGATACGTCGAAGTATTCCCGTCCCTGATGGGTGCCGAAGGTTAAACCGCGCAGGCCGTCGCTGTCGCCGCCGATCTGAACGAGGGTCCGCTTCTCAAGGTCCACGGCGACGTGTGGTCTGAAGGCGTCGGTCTTGTTGAAGAGGAAGTCGAACTTCACGTGGATCCTGGAATTCGGCACTGTGTAGCCTGGATAGAT
>VFZO01000244.1 GCA_016871155.1 Acidobacteriota bacterium
GTTTCCCGTGCCCCAGAAAACCGTCTGTGTTTCGGGATCGAAGGTGCCAGTCATCCACGTGGCGCCGCCGCCGCCGAACTGGGGCAGGGCAGTGCCCTGCCAGGTTTCCGACAACGGCTCGCCGGGCGCGGGCACGGTCCAAAACCGCCAGACCCGCTCACCGGTCGCCGCGTCATAGGCGTCCAGGAATCCACGCGCTCCCAGGTCGCCGCCAGAAACGCCGGCGACCACCAGCCCATTCACCACTAACGGAGCCGCCGTGTTTCCCAGGTTCTTCGTGTCCGTCACGCCTTCGGTGATGACGCGTTCCCACAGCAACTGCCCGGAGACCCGGTGAATCGAAAGGAGGTGCGCGTTGTCTGTCACCAGAAACACTTGGTCGCCCAGAATGGCGACGCCGCGATTGGTCCCCTTGGCCGGATCGCCTCTCGTCTCCGGAGATCGGGGCCGTTGATAGTGCCAGATGGTCCGGCCCGCCCGCGCGTCGATGGCGAATACCTGGTTCGGTCCGCTCACGTACATTACGCCGTCCACCACCAGCGGCGTAACCTCCAAAACGTTGTGGTTCACCGGAAACACCCACTGCAAAGCGAGGCGGCCCACGTTGGCCGGCGTGATCTGGTTCAGCGGACTGTGCCGGTTGCCGCTGAGAAGCCCGTGATAGCTGGCCCAGTCGCCCGGTTTCGGGTTGGCCAATTGGGCGAAAGCCGGCCCGGTTTCGGCCTGCAGCCGGAAGGATTCGGCGGTCGCCCTGAGCGTGGCGAGATAGGCGATCAAGTTGGCCGGATCGCCGGCCGGAGCCGGCATGATCGACCGTGGATTGACGGTCAGCGTCTGGACCTCGTTCTGATTGAGCAAATGAAAGCGGCCCGCGGAGTCCTGCAGCTGCAGGTTGTAGCGGCTCTGGTTACGCAAAAAGCCGCGGATCGTCTGACCGGCCTTGGTTCGAACCGTCGCGTGACTATAGCCGGTCTTGATCGTCGCGCTTGGAGTGCGCACGGCCTCTTCGATTTCGGCGAGCGTCTTTTCGCGGCCTAGGTTCGAAAGGTCGGGACCATTGAGTTTGCCCCGGCCATGCACCATGTGGCAGTTCAGGCAGCCGGCCGATTCGAACTGGGAGCGGCCGGCGCGGGCGTCGCCGCGCGGCTGGGCGTCGGCTGCGGGTGCGGAGAGCGACCGCACCAGATCGGTGAGTAACTCCAACTCGGCGGCTGGCAATGGAAACGGCGGCATGCCGCGCGCCGGAACGCCGTCGCGAATCAGGGCCAGCGTCTGGGCGCGCGTCGCCCCCAGCACCGTCCGGTTATTCATCAGGTTCGGCCCTCGCTCGGTGCCTTGGCCGCTGCCGTGGCAGACGCCGCAATGCTTTTGAAAGAGGGTTTGCGCGTCCTGCGCGGAGGCGAGCGCGCCGGCCAGCAGAAGGATTCGGAGTATCATTTCGGTTTTCGTTCGACGGGTGCGATAGGGCCGGTCAGTTCGGCGCGGCCCCAGGTGGAGTCGTCATCGCCGCGGCCGTAAATCAGGAAATGTCCGCCGTAGTCGCCGCCATCGGGATCGGTATGGACGATTTCCATTCCATAGGTGTCACCCGGCTGGGGCGGCCGCCATTTCGGGCTGGAGACGCCCAGCGTATTGGCCATCTTGACCCGGGCTTCCAGCGTGAATCCGGTCTTCGTGCGCCGGATGGCATACGTGGCGTGCGCGGCGGTGAGCGGTTCTTCGATGTAGGTCTTGCCCGGCGCGCCATGCCGCCACCACGCTCCGTACGGCGGGCGGCGTGTGTCGATGACGAAACAGAAGGCATTGTCGGCCTCGCCGAACTTCTTGTGCTCGGGCAATCGCGGGGCTTCGATGAACCAGCAGACGGCGTCTTTGTAGTACCAGCGCTTGGGCTCGTGGGCCGGGTCGGTCACGTCGTTGACGTTGTCCGCCACCTCGGCTCCCAGGTAGAGGGACTCGTCGTCCCACGCGGTGAAATAGCGGGCGGCAAGGTCGAGCTCGTGGCGTGGCTCGTTGCCGTGGACGGTAAGGCGGTTGATCTTGGAGTCGTACCAGGGCGACTCGCGCAGCCGGGCCAGATCCCAGAGGCCATCGGAATGCGCACGGTCCCGCCACTCCGACAGATCGGCGTCGATCACCGGCGCAATGGCAAGCCGCGGGATGCGCAGGTACGGTGTATCCCGCTTTTGCGCAAACATGGCAAGAGCCAGAAACGGGAGCAAGCGAAGCATACCGAAGGGTATTCTATCGAATTCACTGGGATCGGCCTGCGTTCTTTCAGTGCCGATAACATGTATTATGTCAACTAATCTATTCCAGCGATTTGCGGAAGCTAATCCCCATCGCCAACAGCACAGCCCCGGAAAGCAGCAGGAAGGTCCGGTCCGGAACACCGTCGGTGTAGGCGTGTATGGTCCGAGCGAACTCCTCGAACGCTACAGCCAGAGTATGAGCCATGGGCGGCCACCTTCATCGTTTCGCATGGTGTTGGTACATGCTCATCGTAGGGTGAGAACCCTAAGAGCAGCCATGGACGATTGGTACCTTTCCTCAGGTCCATATTCCCCTAGGGCAGTATCGGAACCAAAGTTCTACCGGGGCGTAAAGTGCAGCGCCGCAACCGAGACGACACTTTCCGGGTCGATCTGCCAGTGTCGATAGTCTAACAACGTGCCCCTCTGTTGCGGCACTGCTCGAAGAAACGTATATAACGGACTGGATCCACACCACTTCAAGTCATCCCGATTCTCCTGAATCTGACTCCAAAAAGACTCCGCCTCCCCCGCCTGTACCGCAGCCAGCCGGGCATGGTCTCGCCGCAGCACCTCAGGCATCTGATCAGCCCGTGCCGCCTCCGCATCTCCGTACCGTCGGCCGACGTGAGCGAGATCGATTCCCAACACCCAAACCAGGTCCCTCCCGTGCGTTACATTGAGTTGACATAATGTATCAAGTGAACTCAGTACCGCCTCATTTTCTTCCGGTTGCGAACCTTTATAAATGCTTTCCATAAATGAGCCGCACAGGATCGGCAATATTTTTATGTTTTGCCCGTAAAGCCATTGTAGAAAAACCACTTGGAACTCAATCGAGTGCTCGGTCGAGAAGCAGTAGTCCTCCGCCTCGAATCCGGGGCCATTCAGCCGCATCAGCAGGTCCTGATCGACCGCCGTCACGCCAAATGGTGTTTCGAACGACTTTCGCGTAGTCCCAAACCGGTTCGGCGGACCATTGTGAGAGGTGCCTAGAATGACGAACGTCTTTTCCTGAGCGGCCTCTGGCGGCAAGGACCGTCGCAGTTGGCCATAGGCCGCAGCATAGGCCTCCCGGGTTTGACCCGGACTCGCGTGCGGCGCAGCGATCGCGGAGAGGGGACTGGCCACTTCCCTTCCCGGATTCTGCTTCAACCACAGATTAAACTCAACTCGTGCATCTTGTTCTTTTTGTGGATATTTGCCAACTCCGAAATGCCGTGCCGGAATGACTTCCGCGTTCCGCCAACCGGTTAGCGCCTTGTCCCGCATCGACGCAAAAACCTCGTCGTCCAGAAAGCCGCACTGGGAAAGGACGGATTGCAGTTCCTCGGCCACTTCGGCCGGAAGAGCGTCTGCGGTATGCTCCCCATCGAACGCCGCCAGAGCCCGGACCATCCCGGGAGGTACCAGAATCTGCGCGTCCGAATACCCACTCCGGTCTAATATGACCAGTCCGGGCCTTAGCCGGTCCGGCGACGGAAAATAGTCCAGGCCGTCGCGAAGCGCGGGGAGCGGGCGAGCCATAGCCCATCTTACGGCGTTGCGGAAACCGAAACGAAAATAAATCGGCCCGGAACTTTTTCTTGGACCAAATCCGCGTAGCATAGGAACCATGCCCTTACTGAGTGAAGCGGAGATCCAGGCGGCTCTGGAAACCCTGCCGGGGTGGAGTGTATCGAACGGAAAGCTGCATCGCGAGTACCGGTTTCCGGACTTCGTGCACGCCTTCGGTTTCATGGCCACCGCCGCGATTGCGATTGAGGCCATGGAACACCACCCGGAATGGTTCAACGTCTGGAATCGCGTCGTAATCGATCTGACCACGCACGAAGCCGGTGGCATCTCACCGAAGGACGTCCTGCTGGCGGCCAAACTGGACGCCATCGCAAACCGGCTGCTCTAACCCCTTCCCCCCCAATGAAACTTCTTGTTCTCCTCCTCTCGTTCACCGCACTGTCCGGCCAGGAGCGCTTTGCCGGATCCGGCGATTTGGACCGCACCATTGAAGAAGCCGTCGCGGCCGGCCAGGCGCCAGGCGCCGTCCTGTGGGTGGGGCAAGGCGACCGGATCCTGCACCGGAAGGCCTATGGAAGCCGCAGCTTAACGCCGGCCCGCGAGCCCATGACGATGGACACGATCTTCGACGCGGCGTCTTTGACGAAGGTGGTGGCGACAGCGACTGCAATGATGCGGCTGGTCGAACAGGGCAAAGTCCGCCTGAATGACAAGGTCAGCGACTACCTGCCCGGGTACCAGGGCGGCAAGAGCGCGATCACCGTGCGGATGCTGTTGACGCATTTTTCAGGGTTGCGGCCGGACGTCGATCTGGAGCCCGAGTGGAGCGGCTACCAGAACGGCATTCAGCGCGCGATGGCCGACAAACCAACCTCGGCGCCCGGCGAGAAGTTTGTCTATTCGGACATCAACTTCATCCTGCTGGGCGAGATCGTGCATAAGCTCACGGGCAAACGTTTGGACGTCTACGCGCGCGACGATCTGTTCGTGCCAATGGGGATGAGCGAATCGCAGTTCAACCCGCCGGCGGCGTTACGCGGCCGCATCGCGCCCACCGAGCAGTATCCGAAAATGGCGGCTCCGCTGCGAGGAGTAGTGCACGATCCCACCACGCGCTTCATGGGCGGCGTGGCCGGCCACGCCGGGCTATTCACCACCGCGCACGACCTTTCGCGATACGCCCGGATGATCCTGGGCCTGGGCGAGTTGGAGGGCAAACGCTTCTTCAGCGCGTTGACGATCCGCAAATTCACCTCGCCGCAAAGCCCGGCCGATCAGCCGGTCCTTCGCGGCCTTGGCTTCGACATGGACTCGCAGTTTTCGTCCAATCGCGGCGAGCTGTTTCCGATCGGCTCGGTCGGCCATACCGGCTTCACCGGCACGTCGATGTGGTTGGACCCCGCGACACAAACCTACGTGATCCTGCTGGCGAACAGCGTGCACCCCATGCGGCGGCCGCCCGTCTCCGCGTTGCGGGCGAAGGTAGCCACAATCGTGGCGGCGGCCGTCGGGACCGACGCGCCCGGTGCGGTGCTGGCCGGCTACAACGAGACGATGAGCGGGGTTCGCCGGGTGGTCGCGCGCAATGGCAGTGTTGAAAACGGCATCGACGTCCTGGTCCGGGAGAAGTTCGCGCGGCTGCACGGGAAGCGCGTGGGATTGATCACCAACCATACCGGCATAACCAAGGACGGCACGCGGACCATCGACGCCATGGTGGCCGCGGGCGTGAAGCTGGTCAGCGTGTTCGCCCCGGAACACGGCATCAGCGGCACGGAGGATCACGAAAAGGTCCAGGACTCTAAAGACTCTAAGACCGGCGTACCGGTTTTCAGCCTGTACAAGGACGAAGAGCGGCGGCCGTCGCCGGCGATGTTGAAGGGCTTGGACGTTGTGGTCTACGACATTCAGGACATCGGCGCGCGCTTCTACACCTACATAAGCACCATGCGGAACTTTATGCAGGAGACATCCAAGCTTGGCTTGCCGTTTGTGGTGCTGGACCGGCCGAATCCCATCACGGGCACCCGCGTGGAGGGTCCGGTGCTTGTGAAGGGGCAGGAATCGTTCGTGGGGATTCACTCGCTCGCCACGCGGCACGGCATGACCACGGGCGAAATCGCGCGGATGTTCCAGGCCGAGTACGCATTGAAGGGCCCGCTCGAAGTCGTCGCGATGACGGGCTGGCAGCGGGGCGACTGGTTCGACACTACCGCGCAGCTCTGGGTGGACCCCTCGCCGAACATCCGGTCGTTGAACGCCGCGCTGCTGTTCCCGGGCGTGGCGATGCTCGAATACTCCCGCAACTATACCGTGGGCCGGGGCACCAGCGCGCCGTTCGAACATGTAGGCGCGGAATTTATCGAGGGTCCTAAGCTAGCGGCCTACCTGAACGCCCGGCGCATTCCGGGACTCCGGGTTCATGCCACTCGATTCACGCCCTCGGAATCAAACCTGAAGGGCAAGACCGTCCAGGGCGTCCGCTTCGTCGTCACCAATCGTGACGAGTTCCACGCCGCCCGTTTGGGACTCGAGTTGGCGGCGGCCCTGCAGAAGCTCTACCCGGGCAAGATCGACTTCCAGACGAACTGGAAACTAATCGCCCACCCCGGCACGATTCAGGCCTTGGCGGCAGGCGAGGACCCGCGGGTGATCGTGGACCGGCAGGTGGAAGAACTGGAAGCGTTCCGGGCGCGGCGGGCGAAATACCTGATCTACAAATAAAGCTTGTAGAGCCACGCGCCAAAGTACGCGGCGCCGCCAACCTGCAGCACCCGGATGGCGCGATCCGGCTGAAAGACACGGCTCAGCGGAACGGCGCGGATACCGGCGAACAGCAGCGCCGGAATGCTGCCGGCGCATAGAAGAAACAGCCCAAACCCGAACGGCTGCACGGCCGCCGCGTCGAGAAAACGGCCGCGCACGGCGAGCGCAAAGCTGGTCGTCAGTCCGCAGCTTGGACACGCTTTTCCGGTGAGGGTGCGGAACCCGCACGCGGGCAGCCCAAGCTGCGTATGCGTCCCAAGGCCGTTCCCGTCCGGAATCAGACCGGCGGCCACGGCAAGAACGCCGCCGGCCGCGAGAGCGAGAAACCAGTAGACGGCCCTCGTCATCCCATCGAACTCAATCCCCCGAGGACGCCCAAGCCGCCGAACAATGCGAAGAACGCGCAGATGCCAAGAACGTAGATAGCCGTGACGGCAATGTTGATCCAGAAGGCGATCTCCGCCATCTGCTTGTTCGTCGGAGGCAGAGCGCCGCTCTTGATTCCGTCAAGCTCCGACTTGGCGATGAAGATCCCCGGTATCGCCGTGAACGGGCCGCACATCAAAAAGCCCACAACGCCGAGGATCAGAGCGATCAGCGCCTTGTTGCTCTGCGGCGCCTGGGGTTGTGGCGGGTATTGGGCGGGCGGCTGTTGCATCCCCGGGTAGGGTTGTTGGGGCGGCCATTGGGGCTGCTGTGGCGGCGTCGCGGCCAAAGATGTACCGCAGACGCTGCAGAAGGAGGCTCCGGGCGCGTTCGGGGCGCCGCATTTGGGACACAGGCTACCGGGGGACATTGGCCAATTAGAAACCGGGAAGGGTCTCCAATGCAAGCGATTTTACATATACTGTCATGTCATGGACCGCAAACGCGCCAGCGACTACCCACAAGAACTGCTGAATTTGTTCGATAAGTTCGTGCACGGCGACATCGACCGCCGCGCGTTTTTCGATGGCGCGCAGAAATTCGCCACCGGCGGCGTGACCGTCGCTGCGTTAGTCGAAAGCCTCACTCCCAACTTCGCCTGGGCGCAGCAGGTGCCGAAAGACGATCCGCGCATTCGGGTGGAATCGGCCACCGTGCCCTCTCCGGCGGGCAACGGTTCGATTCGCGGCGTGCTGGCTCGACCCGCCAATGCCTCAGGCAAGTTGCCGGGCATCCTGGTGGTGCACGAGAACAGAGGGCTGAACCCGTACATCGAAGACGTCGCCCGGCGGCTGGCGACGGAAAACTACATCGCATTCGCTCCGGACGGTTTGACCACCGTGGGCGGCTATCCGGGCAACGAAGACCAGGCGCGGGCGCTATTCCCGAAAGTGGACGGAGGGAAGATGACGGCCGATTTCGAGGCGGCGGCTCGCTGGCTCAAAGGCCGGTCCGATTGCACGGGGAGGATCGGTGTGGTCGGCTTCTGCTTCGGCGGCGGGATGTCGAACAAGCTGGCCGTGTTGCTGGGCGGCGATCTGGCGGCCGCCGTACCGTTCTACGGCAGCGTAGCGCCCGCTGCGGACGTACCGAAGATCAAGGCCGCCCTGCTGCTGCACTATGCCAGCCTGGACGCGCGGATCAATGCCGGTTGGCCGGACTTTGAGGCGGCGTTGAAGGCAAACCGCATTCGCTACGAGGGGCACATGTACGAAGGCGCCAACCACGGCTTCCACAACGACACGACTCCAAGGTACGACGAAGCTGCAGCGAAACTGGCCTGGAAACGGACGCTGGACCACTTCGCAAAGTACGTGGGGGGCTGATCGAGGCCAAGCCAGAAGCCTCAGTTGGGCGCTTTGCCGGCGGTAAGGACGGTCGGCACGAACACTGCTGGGTGTGAGAGGTGACGTGGTAAACATCTGGCCCCGGGCGACCCATGAACTAGCGCTGCAACGCTCCTGTTGTCGCCAGTGAAGCGGACGGCACCTGCCGTGCCCGTCTTGGGCCGGTACAGCGGCGGCTCCGCGTCCCCGGAATACCGTCGCAAAATGTGATGCACCTGGCTGGAGCCGTCAAGCTCCACCCAGGCACAGGTGTAACGCCTTAGCGGCGGCGCAGCAGGCCGGCGCCGATGAGGGCGCAGGCCGTCAACAACAACGTTGCCGGCTCCGGAACCGGAGTGTCCGCATAGATATTGTCAATGCGCATGTCCGAAGAGTTTCCGGAATCGATCACTAGATCCGCATACGCGATGCTGGCCCACGAAGGAGTACCCGCGATCGTGAAGCCCGCAAAATCGAAGCTATAAGTTTGCGCCGGCGCCACCTGGCCGGTGATGGACCAGCTGCGAGTGTAGGCGTCGGTACAAGCCGCGGTCGCACAGAAGCGGAAGGTGAACGTAGTGGTGTCGTTCGGCGCGATGCCGCCATCGATGCCGATGTCCAGTAGCAGGTGCGTTTCGGTCGAAAAGTCCACGGCGCCGATCGGGCTCCATTGGACAGTCGAGCGGCCGAAGACGCCGAAATCGTTGTTAACGGTCAAAACGGAGTTTCCGTTCGGGGTATTCACCCGCACTTCGTTGCAACCGCCACCCGCTCCGAGCAAAGCCGTGACCGATGAGGTCAGCGTCCGTTGCCCGCTAAAGGTGTTGGTGCCGGCAAGGGAACCCGTTGATGTGGATCCGCCGACAGGTGTCGCGCAATACGCAGTGGAACTGGTTGTTGTCGAGAAATCGTCTATGATGACCGCCGCCGGCGACAGTGTCGTCAAGGCTGCGGATAGGAACACAACTGCAAACGTCTTCGCCATTCTTCCTCCCAGAAGGTGAACTTGTAGCGGGTGCAATATCCCTGCCCAAGCTTTTTGTGTAGGACTCAATCGTACAACGTTCGAGTTTACTTGTACAACATTCTATCGGTGGAGGAAGAGCCGTGCTTTAGTCGATTGGCTCGGCGGAGAGCTGTTTCATGAACTTTATTACCTTACATGGATATACGTTAAAGTCCGGATTATAGCGTCGGAGTTTCTGCTGAGTAGAGCGCCCGGAATAGATCTTTGAGTTCGCCAGCCGGTCACCGACAAATTCGATGCCCGCCTCGACGTTGCGGAAGCTGGCGCGCCCGGAATCCCAGCCAAATACGTTGTTTCGCGAGGCATGCTTGCCGCCCGAGGACTCGACCATGGACAGGCTGGGCAGCAGGCGCCAGTCGAGCTTGTGGCGCTCGGCCACACGATGAAACACATCCGCTTTGGCGGCCAGAGGGCTCCTGTGGCGCAAAAAGAAATTTCGGATCGCCGCCACCCGCCCGGTCTCGGGCGCCGGGTCGGCCAGGGCAAGCACGGGAAACAGAAGCGCCGCACACAAATGTATTCCCCGCCGCATTCTCTCCATAGTACTTCACAGGACCGGGGTCTG
>VFZO01000245.1 GCA_016871155.1 Acidobacteriota bacterium
GTCTACAGCCGGGTCGCGCCCGCTGTGAACGCCTCAAAGAAACCCGGCGAGTGGCAAGCGATCGATATCCGTCTGATCGGACGGCAGGTCTCCATCACGCTAAACGGCGTCAAGACCATCGACAAAGCAATCATCGGCGGACTCGCCGGAATGGCGGCGACGATTCACGAGGACAAACCCGGTCCCATCGCGCTGCAGGGAGACCACGGTCCCGTGGAGTTCCGGAACGTCGTGTTGACGCCGCTACTGAACTGAGCCCGCTGGCCGCAGCAACGCAACGTTGCGATAGTGTACTTCCAGATTCTGCCGGGGATTCGCCTGCAGGGCTAGGCGCCCCGCCTTTCGCCCCGCGTCGTTCTTGAGTTCCGCCGTCTTCACACCGTTGATAAGAACCGCGATCCGCCCGCCGTGGGCGTGGACCACCATCTCGTTCCAATCGTTGGCCTTGAAATACTTCAAATCCGCCGCCGGGCCCGTATGCTGAATCCAGCCGCGCGCCTGCCTGCCGGGTTCCTGCAGCCCGCCCGCGTCGCGTGTGGGGTCTACTTCGATTTCGAAGCCCATCCGGTTCGGCTCGGTTCCGTTGTCCGGATCTCCCATGCGAAAGAACACGCCGCTATTTCCCGAAACCGTCTTGTACTCCAGGCGCAGGGTGAAGTCCTTCCACTCTTCTTTCCAAATCAGAAGTCCGCGCTTCTGCGAATCGGGAGTCTGCTTGCCCGAAATCAGACCGTTCGCGATCGTCCATTCCCCGCCGCCGTTCTTGGTCCAACCGGCGTCGCCGATGGGCTGAAACGCGTGCTTCCCCTTGTCATCGATCAAAATATTGTGCCACCGCACCTGCGCCGGCTTCTCGCCTTTGAAGGAATGCACCTGCAGCGCGATGACTCCGGTCTGATCCATCGCGTCCACCAGGTCCGCCACCGGCACGCCGTTAATCCAGGTTTGAATGTGCGACCCAATCGCCAGCACTCTGTACTTGTTCCACTGGTTCGCTTTCAGCGCACTTGTTTTGGGATTGTCCAGCCACCCCCGGCGCGCCTCGTCGTAGATGCCGCCGGACTGCTGTGATTGTTCGCTCGCCACCTCCACCTGATAGCCGTGGATCCGCCCGGCAGGGAACCGCCCAACCGCCTCTTTGTACTGATGCGAACGGATCTGCACGCCGGAATTCAGAGCGTCGTCGGCCCACACTTCGAACTCCAGCAGAAAATCGCCGTACTCCTTTTCCGTGCAGAGAAACGAGTTCGGCGACCCCTCCGCCGTGGTGCCGGTGATAACGCCCTTTTCGACCTTGTACGTCGCCTGGCCGTTGCACTGCTTCCAGCCTTTCAGGTCCTTTCCGTTGAAGAGTTTCGTCATTGGCCCGGCCGAAAGCGCTGTCGCTGTTACATACACTAGAAGGATTCTCATCGACGCGCATCGTATCATAAGAGTTTTCCCCCAAATGGCTCTGCGCTTCTACAACACCCTTACGCAACAGGTCGATGACTTCGTTCCCGCCGACGGCAAAACGGTGCGAATGTACGTCTGCGGGCCGACAGTCTATAACTTCGCGCACATCGGCAACTTGCGCACGTTCACGTTTCAGGATCTGCTTCGCCGTTGGATTCGCGCTCGCGGCCTGGAAACGATGCACGTGATGAACATCACCGATGTGGACGACAAAATCATCCGTTCGGCCATGGCCCAAAACGTGTCCATCAACGATTACACCAGGCCCTACGAAGAAGCGTTCCTGGAGGATATCGGTACGCTCCGCATCCAGCGGCCGGAGAAACTGGTCCGCGCCACCGAGCATATTCACGAGATGGTCGAACTCATCCAGGGCCTGGCCAGCCGCGGCTTCACGTATGAGAGCGACGGCTCGATCTATTACCGGATCTCCAAGTTCGAGGGCTATGGCAAGCTGTCGCATAACGACTTCGGCGGGATGATCGCCGGCGCGCGAGTCGATGTCGATGAGTACGACAAGGAGAACGCCCGCGATTTCGTGCTCTGGAAACAGAGGAAGGACAACGAACCTTCGTGGGACACGCCGATCGGCGACGGCCGTCCGGGCTGGCACATCGAATGTTCCGCCATGGCGATGAAGTATCTGGGCGAGACCCTGGACATCCACGCAGGCGGTATCGATCTGACGTTCCCGCACCACGAAAACGAGATCGCGCAGTCGGAGGCGGTGACTGAAAAGCCGTTCGCCCGCTTCTGGATCCACGCGGAACACCTGATCGTGGAAGGGCAGAAGATGTCGAAGTCGCTGGGCAACTTCTATACCCTTCGAGACCTGCTTCAGATGGGCTATTCGCCCGAGGCCATTCGCTACCTTTTAGCGTCCGTACCCTATCGCAACAAGCTCAATTTCACGTTCGACGGACTAAAGGCCGCGGCCACGTCCATAGAACGCCTTCGCAATTTCGAGCTTCGATTGAAGACGGACCGGTTCCCCGAAGGGCTCGATGTCACCGCCGCGCCGCGCGCGTCCGCGGCCCTGGCGCAGTTCGAAGCCGCGATGGACGACGATCTCAACACCGCAAACGCGCTCGGTGCCGTTTTTGAGTACCTGCGCGAGACCAACACGGCCATGGACGCGGGTGGTTTTCGGGCCGCGAACGTTGCCGGCGCCCAGGCCCTGCTGGCGCGCATGGATGAGGTGTTCGATGTCCTTAAGCCTTCCGTGACGGCGGGCGCGCTGAGCGATGGCGAAATCGACGCGCTGATCGCCGAGCGCGTGGCCGCGAAAAAGGCCCGCAACTTCGCGCGCGCCGACGGCATTCGCGCCGAGTTGCTGGAACAAGGCGTGGTTCTAGAAGATACCAAGGAAGGAACGCGCTGGAAGCGGAAATAGATGAAGCTGCACACGAAGGCGGTCCATGCCGGTGACCGCAAATCACAAGGCCCGGGCCGGCCCATTCCCGTCACTACACCGATTGTCACGGCTTCAAGCTTCGTCTACGACACGATCGAAACGACGGACAAGGTATTCGCGCACGAAGTGCCGGGTTACGCTTACGCCCGCTACGACAGTCCAACGCTCAACGCGCTCGACGAGCTCTGCACGGCGCTCGAAAACGGGCACGGCGCGCTCACCTGTTCCACCGGGATGGCCGCCCTGGAAATAGCGCTCAAAACGGCCCTGCTGGACCGCCGCAAAAAGGTGGTGGCCGCCAGCGCCCTCTACGGCGCCACGATTAATTTGCTTTTGAAAGTCTTCGAGCCGTTCGGTGTCGAGACCACCTTCGTCGACATCTGCGATTTGGACAAAGTCGCCGCCGCGATCGACGAGGAGAAGCCCGGCGCCGTCCTGATGGAAACAATCTCGAACCCGCTGTTGCGCGTCGGCGCAATCGATAAGGTCGCCGCGCTCTGCCAGGCCGCCGGCGCGGCTCTCATCGTCGACAACACCTTCGCCACTCCTCTGCTTTGCCGGCCCATTGAACTCGGCGCCAATCTGGTGGTCCACTCGTTGACAAAGTATCTTGCCGGCCACGGAGACGTCATGGGTGGCCTGATCGTAAGCGACCAGGCGCACTTTGACTCGCTGCGGAGCCTGTCGCGCACCTACGGGCCCGTGCTTGGCCCCTTCGAGGCCTACCTGACCATGCGCGGCATCAAGACCTTTCCGCTTCGCATGGAGCGCCAGTGCGCCAACGCGCGGAAAATCGCGGCCGCTCTCGGTCAAAATCCCAAGATCGAGCGTGTGTACTTCACCGGCGATCCTTCCCACCCGGACGCGTCGACGATTCAACGGCTATTCCCGGCGGATACGGTTGGCGCCATGGTCAGTTTCGATATTCGAGGGGCGGGAAGGGAAGAGGTCTTCGCCTTCATGAACCGGCTGCGTTTGATCGTGAAGGGCACTTCGCTAGGCGACGTCCACTCGCTGATGCTCTATCCGGCCATCGCCTCGCACCGCGACCTGTCGCCGAAGCAGCGTGAACGGCTCGGCATTCGGGACTCGCTGGTTCGCCTCTCGGCCGGAATTGAAGACGCGGACGACATTATCGCGGACCTCACCCAGGCCCTGAGCCCATCGGCCTGAGTTACACTGAAAGTTATGGCAAACGACAGCACTCTCTATAGCGCCGACTACATCGGCAGCGGCACGTTCATCATCCGCAAGCCGAAGCGCAACGCCCGGAAGCGCCGCCAAACCAAGCTGAAGAGCCCCAACCGCGGCATGCGCAAGTAGTTCAGCCGCCTTGAAGATCAAAGAGCTGAAACTCCACCCGATTGCGGTGGCTGATGGGCCGTTGCGTTCGTCCTACGGTCTGCACGCGCCGTACGCTCTGCGGACGATTGTCGAAGCCGTCACGACCGACGGCATCACCGGCATCAGCGAAACCTACGGCGGCGATGGCCCCTTGGCCGCGCTCGAATCGGTGCGTTCGCGAGTCGTGGGAATGGATCCGTTCCAACTCACGGCATTCAAACAGTACGTGAACGCCCAGGCTGCTGCCGCGGAGCGGGAAGCGGCCACCGGCGCGCGTTCCCAGACCTGGCTGGTGCCCGGCGAAAATCCGCTCGATACGCACTCGCGCACCTTCGCGGCGATAGAGGTCGCCTGCCTGGACGCCATCGGCAAGGCGCTCGGCCGGCCGCTGTGCGATCTGGTCGGCGGACGCTGTCGCGATCGCGTCCCCTACTCGGCGTACCTGTTCTATAAGCACGCCGGCGGCGGTGGAATGGGCGACGATGCCCGGGAAGACGAGTATGGTGAGATCCTCACGCCGGAAGCCGTTGTGCGCTCCTGCAAGCAGATGATCGCCAAGTACGGCTTCTATGAGATCAAGCTCAAGGGTGGCGTGCTTCCTCCGGACGAAGAGATTGCCGCGATTCGGGCGCTGCGCGCTGAGTTCGGCCCGAAACTGCCGCTTCGCATCGATCCGAACTGCGCCTGGAGTGTTGACACCTCCGTACACGTCGGCGAGTCGCTCAAAGACGAGCTTTCCGATGGCGGCTATCTGGAAGATCCCTGCGCCGGTATCGATGGCATGGCCGAGGTGCGCAAGCGCCTCCTCGCCAAAGACATCGACAATCCTCTGGCCTCGAACGTCGCCACTACTTGTTTCGCTCACGTGCCGATCGCCAAACAAACCGATGGCGTGCAGGTCATCCTGTCGGACCCTCATTACTGGGGCGGCATCCGCGCTCAGCAAAAGCTCTCCGATCTGTGTGAGGTCCTGGGCCTCGGCATGTCGATGCATTCGAATAACCACCTGGGCGTCAGCCTCATGACCATGACGCACGCCGCCGCCGTGTGCCCATCGCTGACCTATGCCTGCGACACACACTACCCGTGGCAGACTGAGGTGGATGAAGTCGTCGTGGGCGGGCGCATCCCGTTTGAAAAGGGCTGCGTCGTGATTCCGGACAAACCCGGCCTCGGCGTCGAGCTCGACCTCGATCAAGTGGCGCGCGGCGAAGAGCGCTACAAGAAGCTGCCCTTCCGCAAGCGGGACGACGAAGCGGAGATGCGCAAGCACGTCGATCCGGACTGGAAACGAATCCTTCCCCGTTGGTAATCAGGTAATTTATGATCGATCCGAAAAAAGCTTTTCACGGCGTCTTTGGTTTTCCCGTCACGCCGTTCAAACAGGACCTCTCTCTCGACCTGGCCGGTCTGGAGAAAAACGTCGACTGGATGGCCGGCTACGCCTTCTGCGCGCAAGTGATTGTCGGCGGCACCGGCGAAGTCTATTCCATGACGCCGGACGAAGCGATCGAATGCGTCCGTGTGGCCGTCAAAGCGGTGAAGGGCCGCATGCCCATCGTTGCGGGCGTTGGCTTCAACACCGCCATGGCCTGCCAAATGGCGCGCGAAATGGAGAAGGCCGGCGCGGACGCGCTCCTTGTGATGCCGCCCTATTACATCAACGCGCCCGAAGCCGGCATGTTGGACTACTTTGCCGCCATCGGAAATAGCTGCGGCTTGCCGCTCTCGTTCTACACGCGCGACTGGGCGGCCTTCACACCGGCTCAGGTCAACCGGCTCCTCGATCGCGTTCCGTCCATCAAGATGTGGAAGGACGGCCAAGGCGACATCCGCAAGTACCAGCGCATCATGTGCGAAGTCGGCGACCGCGTCGCTTGGGTGGGCGGCATCGGGGACGATCTGGCGCCCGGCTATTTTGGCATCGGATGCCAGGCCTACACCTCTTCTATTTCCAACATCGCTCCAAAGCTCTCGCTCGATATCGCCGCCAAGGGCTTGGCCGGCGACGTCAAGGGTCTGGCCGCGCTGATGAAGAAATACGTGCATCCGCTCTACGCGCTGCGCGACCGGTCCAAAGGGTATGAAGTGGCGATGATGAAGTCCGCCATGGAGATCCTGGGCCACCCCGCCGGCCCGGTGCGTCCGCCGCTGACCAATATCACGGCGGCCGAGCATGAGGAACTCAAAAAACTCATGGCCGTCTATGCAGACGTCGTCTAAATGCGGCACTCCTCCGATCGCGGCACACTGAACGCCCGGACTCTGGAGAAGGATCATAAGCGCCTGGCCGCCCTCCTGCGGCCGGGCCTTTCCGTTTTAGACGTAGGCTGCGGCACCGGCGCCATCACTCGCGGAATCGCCAAAGTCACCGGCGATGCATTGGGCATTGACCGGGACAAATCGCTTGTACCGGACGAACCGGGCTTCCAGCACGCGGACATTCTGAATTTCGAACCCGGCCGCCGGTTCGACATCGTCACCGCCGCCCGCACCTTGCAATGGATTTCAAACCCACAGCAAGCATTGGACCGCATGACTGCGCTCACCAAGCCGGGCGGCTTGGTTGTGGTGCTCGATTACTCGCATGAGCGGAACGTCTGGCAGCCCGATGCTCCGCCGTCGTTCCAGCACTTCTACGCAGCGTTTCTGAAGTGGCGCGCGCATCACGGTTGGGACAATCTGTTGGCCGACCATTTGGAAGATTTGTTCGCCCAGGCCGGGCTGGCGGACCTGCATGCCACCACGGACGACGAACTCGCTCCGCCCGGCCTGTGGCCCATGATGGTCGATTCGCTTGGCCCCGTGATTGTCCGGGACGGGTTTCTGACGGACCTCAAACGGATGGCCGCGGCCGGCGGCATCGGCGCCTACGAAGGCACGCAGGCGCTGGCGCTGCGAACAGTCATCGGCCGGGCGTAGTTCAGGCTTGCGGCCTGGGCGCCGCCGTGTCCGAGTAAAAATCCTGCTGCGCGGCCATCGCCTTTTTCAGCCGCGCAAGGATCTTCGCCTTGGCCGCCTCGCCCGAATAATCGCGCAACTCCCAAGGATCCTCCACAACGTCGAAGAGCTGAAACCGTCCCGCCTTCGGATACCAGATCAGCTTCCAACGATCGTCGCGGACCATCCGTTGCACGTCCTTATAAACTCCAAAGCCGTATTCGCGGACCGATTTTTTCTTTCCGCGGATCACCGGCGCCAGGCTGAGTCCTTCCACGCTCGCCGGCGTCGCGACGCCGGTAAGGTCGCAGAGCGTCGGAAACAAATCGTGGACATGGGCGATCGCCGCCGAACGGCCCTTCGGAATTCCGGGGCCGGCCAGAATTAACGGCGCTCGAAAGTGTTCGTAAAGATTTTGCTTGCCCATCAATCCGTGCCGCCCGCCGACGGCGAGGCCCTGGTCCGACGTGAACAGCACGAGTGTATTTCCAGCGAGTCCCTTCTTTTCCAGCGCCTCGAATACGCGGCCTAAATGATGATCCAGGCACGTGATACTCGCGTAGTAGTCCGAGAGGTGTTGGCGCATGGCGGCCTCGGTGCGCGGAAACGGCGCAAGCATCTCATCGCGGACCTTCAACTCGCCGTTGTCGAAGGGATGCGCCGGCATGAAGTTGCGAGGCAGCGTGATCTTCTCGGGCGGGTACATGTCGTGGAACGGTTTCGGCGCCACGCGGGGATCGTGCGGCACCGGCGGCGCCATGTAAATGAAAAACGGGGCACCTGCCTCGTGGGTCTCGATCCACCGGATCACTTGGTCCGCGTGCTCCTGGCTCGAATGAACGCGGGCCTCTGCGTCGGCCTTCGAATAAAGCTTGGTTTGAAACGCCTCGCTTGCCGGCACGTACGTGTTTCCCCGTTTGCCGTGATGGTAGGTCCGGTAGCCCGCAGCCTCAAAAGCCTTTGCCAGGAATGTAACGCCCTCGGGTGGTTTCTGGTTCCGTTCCGGGATTCGAAACACGGAACGGCCAGTCATCAGCATCGTCCGGCTCGGCAGGCAGAGTCCGGCGACCATCCCGCCGAGAGAGTAGAGATTCGTGAAAACGAACCCGCGATTGACCAGTGCATCCAGGGCCGGTGTCCGGATCTCCGGATTCCCGAGCGCCGCGATCGTATCGAAACGCTGATCGTCGGTGTTAATCAGAAGGACATGCGGCTTGGGCTGAGCCGCCGCGGCAGCGGCGGCAAACAGAAACTGTCGGCGAGAAAACACAAGCCATTATTGCAAAAGGCGGCGTCCGGACCTTCAAGCGCGGAATCGACCAACCCCGGGCCTCACTATTCCATCGAGCCAAGCCGTGCCGGACCCCGATTTTCGACGCAGGGTCCCGCCCCAAGGCGTACGCGATTCGCCCCAGGAGAGGGTGGCCGCGCAGCGAAGTGTAGTTTTATGGATACATGACAACCGTTCTCCGCTTCGCCCTCCTGCTACCAGCAGCGGGTCTGCTGTTTGCACAATTCCCGGGTCTGACATTGCCGCCCAGCGGCAACAACCAAAAAGCGTCGGTCACCCAGTACATCGGCCCCGTCAAAGTCACCATCGACTATTCGAGTCCCGCCGTACACGGCCCAGCCGGGCCCGGCAGCGCTCAGATCGTCGATCGCCGCGGCAAGATATGGGGCGGTCTGATTCCCTACGGCATGACCAACCTCGGCTTCGGACCCCGCAAGGAAGGCCCCTGGCGCGCCGGTGCGAATGAGAACACGACATTTACCGTCTCCCACCCGGTTCACATCGAAGGCAAACCGCTGCCCGCCGGCTCGTATGGCTTCCATATCGTGGTTCAGCCGGACGAATGGACGCTCATCTTTTCCAAGGACTCTACGTCCTGGGGCAGCTTTTTCTACGATCCTGCCCTCGACGCTCTCCGCGTCGGCGTCAAGCCCCGCAAGCATGAGTACCGCGAACATCTCACCTACGAATTCAGCGAGCGCAAGCCGGACTCCGCCATCGCGGAGCTGCAATGGGAAGATCTTTCCGCCGCGTGGAAAATCGAAGTGCCAAAAGTGGAGGACATCTATGTCTCCCAACTCCGCAAGGAGCTTTCGAGTTCGTCCGGTTTCAATTGGGGCGCCTGGGATTCGGCCGCGCAGTACGCTCTCGCCGCAAACGTAAACCTGGAAGAGGCGCTCAAGTGGTCCGAGTACTCTATCTCCGCGCCCTTCGTCGGCCAGTCCAATTTCACCAACCTCAGCACGAAGGCGCAGATCCTGGCCAAGCTAAACCGCCTGCCGGAGGCGGAGCTGACCATGCGTACCGCCCTTTCGCACCCGGCCACCACGCCCGGCCAGATCCATCAGTACGGCCGGTCGCTGCTTGCCGCAGGCAAGAAAAAAGACGCCCTGGAGGTCTTCGAACTCAACGTCAAGCGGAACGGCGAATCCTGGCCCACTCATGTCGGCATGGCTCGCGGCCTGCAAGCGATGGGCGACTACGCCAAGGCCCTGGAGCACGCCAAGAAAGCGGCCGCGCAAGCGCCAGACCCGCTCAACAAGAAGGGCATGGAGCAACTCGTCCAGCAGTTGACCGCCCAGGCGGGCAAGTAAAAGGAAAGCGCGCCGTACTGACCTCTAGGCGGCCCCCTGCCGGCGAACAAAACTTTACATCGACGCCGCAACTTTTCTGTTGCATTTCGGTCGGGGGGGGGGGCTGT
>VFZO01000246.1 GCA_016871155.1 Acidobacteriota bacterium
CGGCAGGCGGTCGATCGGATCGGTGGCATGGGCGTCACCGGCCGAGGCGCCATTGGTGACGGCCCGGGCCATGGAACTGCCGGCCGAGAAGCCGGCGAAGAGAATGCGGTTCGGATCGATACCGAACTCCTTAGCGCGGGAGCGGACCAGTCGTATGGCGCGATTCCCATCGGCGACGCGGTCCGCTTCGGTGTATCGCGGCGAGAGCCGGTAGGTGAGAACAAAGGCCGTGGTCCCCCAATCGTTCATGCGCTCGGCGACTTCAATGCCCTCGACCCCGTACATGAGCATGATGTTCGAACCGCCCGGCGCAATGACCACCGCGGAGCCGTTGCGCTTCGCGGCAGGCGGCGCAAAGACGGTGAGAAAGGGGGCGTCCAGCGGACCGTCGCCGGCGGCGGCGGGGACTTTCCCAGGATCCCAAAGCGGGATGTTGTAGTTCTCTTCGGCGGCGGAAGCGGCGAGGGCCAGCGATAATGCCAAAAGTAGTCTTCGCATCGCCCTGTCAGTGTATCGTAGGGAGCACCAAGTCCTGCCGCCCCGGTCCATCCGGCGCGGACGGTATCGACGTTACCCCAAAAGCCAGTTTGTAAACTCGTTCTCTCCGTGCACGTCGGTGAGGCGCATGTCACGGCTCTGATATCGGTAGGTGAGCTTCAGATGATCGACGCCGGTGAGGCGAAGAATCGTCGCATGCATATCGTGAACATTCTTCGGCTGTTCGACGGCGCGAAGGCCAAACTCGTCGGTTGCGCCCAGCGCGCGTCCGCCCTTGATACCCGCACCCGCCATCCACATGCTGAATCCGTACGGGTGATGATCGCGGCCGTTCTTGCCCTCGGCCAGCGGCGTACGGCCAAACTCGCTGGACCACACGACGAGTGTCGAATCGAGCAGACCGCGCGCCTTCAAATCCTGCAACAGTCCGGCGATGGGCTTGTCCGACTTCTTCGCCATTCGGGCGTGGGAGCCGAGCAGATCGTCGTGCGCGCCGTCCCAATCGTCACCCAGATTGGTCCCGTGATAGAGCTGCACAAAGCGGACGCCGCGCTCCACCAGACGGCGGGCCAGGAGGCACTTTCGTCCAAAGTCTTCGGTCAGTTCCTCGCCAATGCCGTAGATCCGCTGCGTCGCCGGCGATTCCTTGCTGATGTCGACGGCATCCGGCGCCTCGGCCTGCATCCGAAACGCGAGTTCGTAGGAGTTGATGCGGGCGTCGAGGTTCGTGTCGTCTTCGCGCTCGGCGTAGTGCCGTTTGTTCATGCGTGAGATAAGGTCCAGCGTTTCGCGCTGGGCTTCGGGAGAAACGCCCTCGGGAGATGCCAGGTGGAGAACGGGGCTCTTGCTACCGCCGCGGAAAACCGTGCCCTGGTAAACGGCGGGCAGGAAGCCGGCAGCGTAAGCACCGGCGCCGGACTTCATTGCGCCATCGCTCATTACGACGAACGCCGGCAGATTCTGATTCTCCGTCCCCAGGCCGTAGGCGGCCCAGGAACCCAGGCACGGCCGGCCGGGAAACTGCGAGCCCGAGGTGCGGAGGTAGATCGCGGGCGCATGGTCAAACGCGTCGCCGTGGCAGGAGCGGATGACGGCAATGTCGTCGGCGTGAGCGGAAATATGGGGGAAAAGCGCCGAGATCTCAAGCCCGGACTTGCCGTGGCGATGGAACTCCCACGGCGAACCGCGCATGAGCGCTTTCCGAAAATCGATGCGGCTGGTGATGAGCCCTTGCCCGAACGAGCCGGGAAGAGGCTGGCCGTTATATTTGGAGAGCGCGGGCTTGGGATCGAAGGTGTCCACGTGACTGACACCGCCGTGCATGAAGAGGAAGATGACGTTCTTGGCTCGCGGGGCCACGTTGGCGGAGGCTTGATTTTCAAGCAGATGGGTCAGTGCGAGCGCGCCGAACCCTTTGCCGGCTTTTTCCAAAAGTTCCCGTCGAGAGTGCATGGTTTAGTCCACGTAGAGAAATTCGTTGGTGTTGAGCAGGCCGCGCGCGAACTCCGCCAGCGCGGCCTGCCGGGAGCCGGTCAGTTGCGTCTGCCGGGCGAGAAACCCGGCGGCCATCCGCCGTTCGTCATCTGAAGGCAGGCGCGAAAGAACGCGCTCAAAGATCTCGCTGGGCTCGCGATGCGTCGCGGCCAGCGCCTGTGCCTGTTGGAGGGTGAACTTTCCATTGAGCAGCGATAGGGATTGCGGGGCCGTCGTGGACGACTCCCGGCGCGAACAGCTCTGTACGCCGTCCGGGCGGTCAAAGACCTCCAGCAACGGCATCCGGAAGTTCCTGCGCGAGATCATGTAGATGCTGCGGCGGGTGTGTTCCGCCTTGGCGGCCGTGACGACCCAGGCGTTGCTGGCCGGTTGACTCATCCCGTACAGTTCCTCGGTGGTGAGCTCCGGAACGACGGGGCGGCCGAACATTTTGGAATTCAAAGTTCCGGCCGCTTGCAGCACGGAGTCGCGGACCTCTTCGGCGTCCAGGCGCCGCCGGGTGAATCGCGAAAGATAATCGTTTTCCGGATCCTTATCCCGAGTACCGGCGGCGGGTGTCGAGGACCGTTGATAGGCCTCCGTCAGCATGATCTTGCGATGGAGTTTTTTGAAGGACCAGCCGCCGCTCATGAACTCGACGGCAAGCGAGTCCAGAAGTTCCGGGTGCGACGGCGCGGCGCCGCGGGCGCCGAAATCGGAAGGAGTGGCGACGATGCCGCGCCCAAAATGATAGTGCCAGACGCGATTGACCATCACGCGCGCGGTGAGCGGATTCTGGTCCGATGCGATCCATTCGGCGAGGGCGCGGCGGCGCTGCGTTGTGGGCGAAGTCTTGGGAGGTTCCGGAATATCTCCGCCGCCGAGCGCGGAAAGGAGCCCGGGACCGGCCTCTTCGCCGTTCGGCAGATACGTGCGGGGCGATTCGCGGCCCACATCGGTGAGCCCGGGCGAGAAGGGGCCGGGTTGGTACGTGGCAAAGAGACTGGCAATCCGCTGCTCGGTCCGGCGCAATCGGTCTTTATCCTCGGCCGTCATGATGGCCAAAACCTCATCGTCCCGGGCTGTGACCTGGCGCAGGTAGGTCTGAAAGTGTGCCTTTTGTTGCGGCGTGCGCCGCTCTTCGTCGACTGCGAACGCCTGCTGCACGTCCGCGGGAAGCTTGGCGAGCTTTTCGTGCTTCAGTTTTTCCTGATAGGGTCCGCGGATGGCCATCATTTCGGCGCCGTGGTCGTAAAGCTTGAAAGTGCGTGTGTTCTCCGACAGGTCGTAGCCGCGAGCATTGTTGTAGTGGAGGAAAACACGGGTCTTCTGATACGGCGCGAAGATCGCCTGGAAACGGTGGTAGTCGCGCTGGGAGATCGGGTCGTATTTGTGATCGTGGCAGCGGGCGCAGCCGGCGCTGAGGCCGAGAAAGACACTGGCGGTGGTATCGACGAAATCGGCGAGCGACTCGGTGCGGTTGATGTCCTCGACCTTGTACAGCATGTCGCGATTGGGACCGACGCAGTAAAAGCCCGTGCCCTGTTGCGCCTCCGGATCCTCGAAAAGCTCGTCACCGGCGATGGTTTCCAGAATCAGCCGATTGTACGGCTTGTCGTCGTTGAAACTCTTGATCACGTAGTCGCGATAGCGCCAGGCGTAGAGAGCGTAGGGATCCTGCTCAAACCCGGCGGTGTCGCCGTAGCGGGCCAGATCGAGCCAGTGCTTTGCCCAGCGCTCACCGTAGCGCGGAGAGGCGAGAAGCCGGTCGACGAGTTTCGAAAACGCGTCCGGCGACGAATCGGCCTCAAAGGCGTCGACCTCTTCTTTGGAGGGCGCCAGGCCATGCAGGTCATAAGTGGCGCGGCGAATGAGGGTTCGCTTGGAGGCTTTTGGAGACGGCGCGAGCCCCTTGGCCGCAAGGGTGGACGCGATCAGCGAATCGATCGACGCCCCGGACTTCAAGGCGGGCTTCACGAACGACCAGAACTTTGCCGATGAGACCTGCGTGGCCTGGGGCCACGGCGAGCCTTGAGCGATCCAATCCCGCAGCGTGGCGATGTCGGCCGAAGGCAACTTGCCGGAGGGCGGCATGGCGAGTTTTTTGTCGTCGTGCGAGAGCGCTTGAAGCAAGAGGCTGCGCGCGGGATTCGCCGGGTCGATGGCGGGGCCGCGGGAGCCGCCCTTGGCGAGAGCTTGCGGGGAATCCAATCGCAAGCCGGACAGGCTGACGTTTGGACCGTGGCAACCGGAGCAGTGGGTCTGCAGCAGGCCTACAGCTTGCTCGGGAAGGCCGGCCGCGCCCAGCGAAACGGCGGAGAGGACCAGGGTTCGGACTAACACTCTGAAGGAATTTTATCAGGTCGGAATGGAGTGGTCGGAAAAATCTGATGAAGCGATCTTTGTGATTTTGCCGATAAAAGCAACTGAGAACGTATGGCGATAGAAGATCAAGAAATTGTCCAGGACTTCCTACTCGAGAGTAACGAGAACCTCTCCCGCGTGGAACAAGAGATTCTTGCCCTGGAGCAGCGGCCGGACGACCCGCAAATTCTCGGCAGCATCTTTCGCTCGTTCCATACCGTGAAGGGAACCTGCGGTTTCCTCGGATTCGGCAAATTGGAATCGATCACACACCACGCCGAAAACCTTCTGGCGGCGCTGCGCGACGGAAAAAAGAAGTTCAATCCAGGGTTGGCGTCGCTTATTCTTGAGACCTTGGACATCGTCATGCAGGAGCTGTCCTCCATCGGGGCGACAGGTGCCGAGAGCGATGCGGAACGATCGGCACTGATGTTAAAGCTGCAGGCGGCTCTAAGCGGGGAGACTCCCGCGGCGGCCCCCGCGGCTCCGGTGGCTGCGGCTCCGAAGCAGGAGGAGCACAACGACGAGGCAGCTTCCGCCGGTGCTGCATTGTCCGATCCGACTATACGGATCGACATCCGCCTGATCGATCGCCTGATCAACCTGGTGGGCGAACTGGTCCTGGTGCGCAATCAGATGCTCCAGTCCTCGAGCGGAGACGGCGGTCAGGATAAAACGACGGCGCACCGTCTGAACCAGATCACGACGGAACTGCAGGAAAGCGTGATGCGCAGCCGCATGCAGCCGATCGGAACGATCTGGAACAAGATTCCGAGGCTGGTCCGGGACACCGCAAAACTGCTGAACAAGGACATCCGCCTTGTCACCGACGGGGCCAATACCGAAATGGACCGGACGATTCTGGAGGCCGTGAAGGATCCCCTCACCCACATCCTCCGCAACTCCTGCGACCACGGATTGGAGACGCCGGACATCCGGATTGCCTCTGGCAAGCCCTCCCAGGGGACGGTCATCTTGAAGGCCTACCACGAAGGTGGCCAAGTAGTGGTTGAGATTCAGGACGACGGCCGGGGAATCGATCCGGAGAAGCTCAGGAGCAAGGCGGTTGAGAAAGGAATCATCACGGCCGCCGCCGCCGCCGCGATGTCCGATCGCGAAGCAATTCACCTAATTTTCCATGCGGGATTCTCGACCGCGGAGAAAGTGACGAACATCTCGGGCCGCGGAGTCGGAATGGATGTGGTTCGAAAGAACATCCAGAGCATCGGCGGCGTGGTGGATGTCGAAAGCCACGTCGGCACCGGAACGAAAGTGAAGATCCGGATTCCGTTAACGCTGGCCATCATTCCGGGGCTCGTTGTGGGGTGCGGCCAGCAGACATTCGTTATCCCGCAGGTCAATCTGATCGAACTGATTCGCCTGCAAGGCGAAAAGCTATCGCAATTGGACAGCCGGCACGAGGGCCGGGTGTTGCGTTGGCGCGACCAATTGATACCCGTATTGCACTTGGGCGAGACCTTGGGAATGGAGACGTCCGGCGCCGGCGACGTCTTGAACTTGGCAATTCTCGAGGCCGAGGGAGCGGCGTTTGGTCTAATTCTGGACCGGATTCGAGCGACGCGAGAGATTGTGGTGAAACCGTTGGGCAAGCAGTTGAAGTCGATGCGCTGGTACGCCGGTGCAACGATCCTCGGGGATGGCTCGGTGGCACTGATTCTCGACGTGGCGGGACTCGCCCGGCTGGAGAATCTGAAGGGCCGCGCGCACGAGGCCGCCAACGAAGCGGCCGCCGAGTCTGTTGGGACCCTCCAACAATTCCTCGTCGTTAAAACCGGCAGCTACCAACGAGTAGCGGTCGCCCTTGGGCAAGTAGACCGGCTCGAGAAGATCGAGTCGTCCCGAATCGAGCGCCTGGCCGACAGTTGGGCCGTGCAGTACCGGGGCACGCTATTGCGGCTGGTCTCACTCTCGCGGGTCCTGGGCGCGGGAGGCGATGAGTGCATGGAACAGCCGCAGCTACCGGTAATCGTGATCCGGAACGGGGACCGGGTGATCGGGTTGGTGGTCGACCGGATTCTGGACGTTCAGGAAGGGGAATTGCATGCGGCCACGCCGACGTCGGCGCCCGGGCTGTTGGCAACATTCGTCTTACACGGCCGTGTAACCGAGTTGTTGGATATCCCCACGGTACTCGCCGCCGCGGACCCGGTCTGGACGTCAAACGAGAGATTCCGAAAACCCTCCGGACTACCGGTGCTAGTGGGCGTTGAGAGCCGGTACGACGGGGCGGCCCTGATGCAGGGTCTGGAACTCGGCGGCTTTCCGGTGGATATCTGCGAAGTGGCCGGAGACCTGGAGCGCCGTTTCTCCGAGAAACGGTACCGGGCTGTCGTGCTGGCGGCAAAACTGGGAGCTCTGGCCGAGCCGCTGCGGCGGCAAGCCGCATCGGCCTCGGTTCCGGTTTTCGCCGCCGAAGGCGCCTGCTGCGAAGGCGGCTGGCTGGCCGGCGAGTTCCGAATGGACGACACGGAGGGGCTGCGGCGTCTCATCGGCGCCTTGGCGAACCAGGAGGCTCGATGCAATACGTGACGTTCCAGGTAGGAGACTTGATCTGCGGCGCGGACGTGAATTGTGTTCAGGAGGTACTGCGGCACCAGAACCTGACACCGGTTCCGTTGGCGTTGCCTGTAACGCCCGGGCTGATTCACCTGCGTGGGCAGATATTGACCGCTATCGATCTTGGCAGTGTCTTTGAACTGGATCGGAGCGGTGAGCCGTCGCAAAAGGACTGCGTGATCGTCCATCAGGGCGAGGAGGCGGCAAGCTTGCTCGTGGACCGGATTGGCGAAGTACTCGACGTAGCCGACTGTGACGTCCAAACGCCACCTTCTCACTGGAACGGAGCCCTACGCGGCTACCTGCGGGGAGTGGTGGACCATTCCAACCGACTTTTGTTGCTGCTGGACGCGCCTAAGTTGCTCGCGGTACAGGGCGGCCCGGACACGGGCTTCGACGAAGTCAAAGATCTGTAGAGAAATCAAGAAGGGACCGGAAAAATGGGGATTTTCAATTGGCAGTTCTCGAGCTTACGCAAGAAGCTCATCGTGACTTTTAGTGTGACCGCTGTCGTCGCGCTCGGCTTCGTCGCGCTTTTGTCTTACCGGCAAAGCAGGACCGCGCTCTGGGAGGACGCAACCGTTAACTTGCGGTCCCAGGCGTTCTCGGTCGCGGACAAGATCGACCGGAACCTCTTTGAAAGATACGGCGACGTGCAGGCGTTCGCGTTTCATCCGGGCGCCCGGGGCGGCCAGCGCGACATCGCCAACGCGGCGAATTTCTTCATGCAGGCCTACGGACTCTACGATCTGGCCATTGTCGCGGACCGCAACGGCAAGATCGTCGGAGCGAACTCAGTGACCTTCGATGGAAAGACTCTGGATACCCAAGCGCTGATCGGCCGAAGCGTCAAAGGTGAGGATTGGTTTGAGGCTTGCATGAACGGACGCATCAAGAAAGGCGAGAGTTATGTCGCGGACGCGACCGAAGATCCGATGGTCGCCGAAGTGTACAGGAATCGGGGCGTGACGCTGAACTTCTCGGCGCCGGTTTTCGACGCCCAAGGAAATGTCGAGCGAGTCTGGTCGAACCGGGCGTCGGTTGAGCGAATCGTTGGACAGATTGCCAAGGAACATATGCAAGCGGCGAATCCGGACGGCAAGTCGAGCCTGGTGCTCCGCGTGGTGAACAAGAAGGGCGCGCTAGTTCACGATGCCGACGATTCGCAGATCTTGAAAACCAGCCTGACCCAGAAAGGGAGCGCGGCGGCGATCGCGGCGGCCGCCGGCAAAGACGGCGTAACCGAGGAGGACGGCGCATTGGCGGCGCACTTCGTCGAAAAAGGATATGGCCCCTACAAAGGACACGGCTGGGGCGTTATCGTGTGGATGAACAGCGCGGAAGCGGCGGCGGCGGCCTCGGCGCTCGGCTGGAACATTCTTCTCGTCGGACTGCTGGCGGCGGTCGTTTGTGGCTTCATCGCGGCGACGCTCGCCCGGAGCGTGGCTCAACCGCTGGAGGAGGCCTCGAAACTTATGGAAGACGTCGGCCTGGGCGACCTGACCAGGCATATGACCGTGAAATCCGAAGATGAGGTAGGACGGCTCGGCACGGCTTTGAACCAGATGGTGGAGCGAATGCGCGAAACGATCCGGTCGATCCGCGAACAGGGCAGTGGCGTCGGCGCTTGTAGCCAGGAAATCGCGACGCTGAGCCAGCGAATGAAAGGCGACGCGACCGACACCTCCACGCAGGCGGGCATTGTGAGCGCGGCGAGTGAGGAAATCTCGACGACCATCCAAGTGTTGGCCTCTTCGGCCACCGAAATGATGGCGTCTATTCAGGAGATCTCCCGGAATACCGCCCAGGCCTCTCAAATCTCCTATGTGGCCGTGGGAGCGGCACAGGACACCAACAAGATCATGGAGCAGTTGCAGAGTTCCTCGAACGAAGTCGGTAAGGTCGTGCAGTTGATCAATTCGATCGCGGAACAGACCAACCTGCTTGCGCTGAACGCCACGATCGAAGCGGCCAGGGCGGGTGATGCCGGCAAAGGATTTGCCGTCGTCGCACATGAGGTTAAGGCGCTGGCGGAACAGACGGCAAAGGCCACCGAGGAGATCGAGGCGAAGATAGCCGCTATCCGGCACGACTCGAAGGGCGCGGTGACCGCCATTGGCAAAGTGACTGAGGTGATCGAGCAGATCAACCAAATTACGACTACGATCGCCGCGGCTGTCGAGGAGCAGACGGCGACCACGAACAACATGAGCCGCAGTATGGAAGAAGTCGTTGTCGGATCGCGCGAGATATCGAGCAATATCTCGTCAGTCGCCACGGCGGCAAGTTCGACCAATGAGGCGGCCGATCAGACCATGAGTTCGTCCTCAAATCTGGACACAGCTTCGGCGACGCTTCGCGATCTGGTCTCGATGTTCCGAGTCTGACCTGTTTGGAGATCCAGATCACGCGTGGTAATCGTAGTGGAATAAGCGGGTCCGCCCGCTTACACTGAGAGAACTAGGCGTCGATGAATACATCTGGGTTGGTTTCGGCTGTCGTATGCGGCGGGCTCGTCTGGAGCCAAACACCGGCATCCCGGACAGCGGAGATCGAGCAGGCACGCGCCGAACGCGTGAAACAGCTAAAGGTCGAGAAAAACAGCGGCTTGGAAGAAGGGCTGCGCCTTTTCAAAGACCGCAAATACGCCGAACGGTTCGCGGCCGGATACAACGGGCTTCGAGTCAAGATGGGCGGAGTAACGATCCCCCGGCAGAGCCGGGGGCCTTCGTTCGTGAGCCGCTCAAAGCGGCTGGTTGGGGTCGCTGGCGCGGCCCCGTGGTTTAGCACCACCTCAAAGGTGGCGCATCAGTAGTCCAGTTTCAACTGGTCCAATCTGGTATCTTCGGCTTCTTGGCTGCGAATGTAGTTGCGGATGACGGCTTCGTCTCGGCCCACGGTCGAGACGAAAAATCCTCTCGC
>VFZO01000247.1 GCA_016871155.1 Acidobacteriota bacterium
GAGGTAATCCGCAAGCTCGGCGGAGTCCTTCACGCCGTCCTTGCGCCGCATGTGGATGGTCTGCGAACCCAGTGCGAGTTGCACCTGAGACCCGCCGGGTGCCATGCGCGCGTTTGCCTCCAGAATCCGTTCCCCGAGAAGCGCACGGAACTGCTTCAGGCGCCCAGCGCGAGCGTCGGGCTGGGTCGTGTAAATCGGCGCCAGATTGCCCGCTGCGCCATTCACATAGAGCATCGGCGCGCCGATCTTGCTCTCAACGTACTCGGACACGATACCCTGCGCGTCGCCGCTGATCAGAAGATTCGGTGAGCCAAGCACCGTGCCGTGCATCGCGTAGTTGGCGATGAGCACGATGGGCTTGTTTTCAAGTGAATCGAGACGCAGCAGCCCGATTCGGCGGTCCACCGGTCCGTCGGGATTGAATCCCAGAAACGTCTCGCCTTCCACGTCGCGGGCGCGCCGGTTGATGTTGGCCGCCGCGTACCCCCAACCAATGGCGAGCCGGGCCGGCTGCAAGGTACCGCGGGCCTGCTGGATACCCTCGACGAGCTTTCGGGCCACCTCGTTCGTATACGCCCGGTCAACCTCGTGTGTGTAACGATCGCCGAGGAACGACGCGGCAAGACCCGGCGGACCCACCTCCGGTGCCGAGTGCGTATGGGTAAACGTCCACCAGAAGTTCTCCGGCGGCAGCCCAGTGGCTTTGGTAACGAGGACCGCCACACGGTCGTATTCGGCCGGCGAGACCAGGCAGAGATCGGATGAGACTAGGAGGAACTGCCGGGCTCCGTCGTCCATCACGACGATGCGGTGGAAGAGCCTGTCGCTAACGCCGGTGGATTTGCGCGCCTGGTAGCCGAGCAGCCATTGGGGCTTCTCGGGAGTGATATCGACCTTGACGGCCGCGGCTCGGAATTGAGCCAACGCAGCAACGCCGGCGAGTGCGAGAAGGAGGAGTCTTTTCGGCACGTGTATCGGCCATTCGAAACGGCGGTTGTACTGGTCGCGGGTTCCAGGCGCTGGCCGTTCTGTGAAGAGAGTCGACACTTCTAGCTCCACGATACTACGCGGCCGGGTACCAGGAGGCCATCCGAGCCCTCCAGTCGTTCTCCAGGGCGTTTGCGTTAGCGGCGTCCACACCCCAGAGGACGAACTCCAGGTATAACATTGCACCGCCGGGCAGCGGCTGCGACGAAACGTTGAACACCGAATGGTTCCAAGCCGGAACCACGCCCGCGAATTCGGTTTCGCCGAGGAAGGCGGGTTCGAACCCGTCTGGAAGGTGGGCCTGGATCTTCGCCAGCGCCGTTTCCCGCGCGGCGCCGCGGCACTCCCAGGAGAGGATGAAGTTGGAAGCCCTCTGCCCGCGATGCTTCTCCAGCGCCAGCTTCAGCCGAAGGAAACAGGCGCGCCAGCCCTGGCGCGTGCCGTCGTACTCCACGTCCCAATCGCCGCCGGAGCCGAAGCCGGAGTGAACCAGGCGCAACACTGTTTGGCCGTTCTCCGTTGTGAGATGGAAGTCCTGAACAAGCCGGGCCGGTTCCAGTTGTGTCTTTTGTTCGGCGGCGGAGAAGATCTCGCTGCGCAGCTCGGACAGACGCAGATGGCGAGTGGGCTCGAACGCCTCGCAGGTGGTGACCCAACGCAGCCCCGGCCCCCAGTCGGCGATGAACTTGCCCCCCGGTTTCGGATCGATGACCATCGTGGGGGCGAACCAGCGCGCGGCTTCGACGGAGTTGGTCAGCGCCTTCCAAACATCCTCGATTGGCGCGTCGATAACAATACGTGTCTCGTGGGAGCGGCTCATGGTTGTTCCTTTTTCGGTTTCGGATACGCGCCGATCAGGACGCGGAAAGTGCGGCCGTCCGGGGCGTGGGAATCGTTGTACCTGGCGGCGAGGTCCGCCAGGAGGGCGGTAAGCTCGGCGGTGAACTCCTTGCGATGACCGGCGTTGGCGAAGCGAATCGTGGCCTCAAGCGTAAGCGTCGCCAGCCGCTTCCCTGCCCGGTCCGCCTGGGTGCGAAGCGCGGCTACCTCTCGGACAGTATTGGCAGCGGCCGCGACGAGATAGGTCGAAGAGTAGCGATCCTCGAACTCCTCCGGCGAGATGCCGAGTTCTCCCAGCGCATCCGGCGACACGACGAACGTGCGAGCGACCGATTGCAGAACTCGCTCGGCGCAATTGCCCTTCATCCGGCGCTCGACAAGTTCCACCAGCCCCGCTTCCTCCAGCGCTTTGACGTGGTAGTTCACGGTTTGGCGGGGCATCTGGAGCCTGCGGGCGACACCGGCGGCGGAGTCGGGCTCCCGGAGCAATTCCAGCACCCGGCGGCGCTCCGGATGAAACAGCGCCGCGGCGGATGCCGGGGACTGAACGACCTGCAGAGCGGGAAGCATGACCGAGCATAGCACCGATCATTTTATTGGTCAAGACTCCTTTATAGTTCGGTGTCGCTAGTATGTGATTTGTCCGGTCTTAATCACACATGATTTGTCCGCTTTGCAAAAGCGGCGGGGGACGCTGGAGGGGTGAAGGACCCACGGCAGTACTCCGCTGCGGAAACGGAGCGGATGATGAAAGTGCAGGACGTGCTATTGAAAGCGATGGCGAAGAAGATCACCTGTTGGGAGGCAGCCGGGATCCTCGGGGTGACGGATCGAACAATGCGGCGGTGGCGGGAGCGCCTGGAGACCGAGGGCTACTCCGGCTTGGCCGACCGGCGGCGAGGGAGGCCGAGCCGGAAGCGGATTCCGTTGGCGACGGTAGAGAAAGTTTTGAAGCTGTACCAAGAGAAGTACTTCGACCTGAATATGCAGCATTTTCACGAAAAGCTAAGAGAGGAGGAAGGCTGGACGTGGGGGCTGCGGCCGGTGTCGATGACGCCGCGCTCGGACGCCGCGACGGAGAGCGCGAAGGCCAGAAAGAGAGCGGTGCGCATGGCGGATTCTCTAGTAGTTGAGCTTCAGACCGAATTGTAGGATGCGGGCGGCGGAAGCGGAGCTGATGACGCCCGCGGCGGGCCCGCCGATGGCCGTGCCCGGCCCGCCGAACGCCGTATTGTTCAACGCGTTGAACGCCTCGGCGCGGAACTGGACGACGAACCGCTCGGTCAGCTTGAAGTGCTTGAGCATGGAGAAGTCGAAGTTGATGACGCCTGGCCGGCGGACGTCGGGCAGCGTGCGCGCCACATTGCCGAACGTGTAGGGGTCGGGCAGGGTGAAGGCGGTGACGTCGTAATAGCGGTTGAGGCGGTTCGCGACCGGGCCCGTGAGCTTGGCGCTCTTGCCGGTGCTGTTGGGGCGGGAGCCGCCGCCGAAGGAGTTTGTGTTGTTGACCGAGGTGGTGAGGTCGATGGGAGTGCCGGTCTGGAAGGTGGGGATGGCGTTGAGAGTCCAGCCGCCGATGATCTCGTTGGCCCAGCGCGGGGCTGAGCCGGCGAGGGTCTTGCCGGTTCCGAAGGGCAGGTCGTATTGGGCGGCGACAGTCAGGCGCTGGGAGATCTCCTGGGCGGAGACGGAACGCTCGATCTTGCGGTTGTTATTGTTCTGGAAATTAGGGACCGGGCCGAGGAACGCGAGGGCGCCGGGTCTTCCGTCGTCGATCAGCTTGCCGTTGGTGTAGGCGGTAAGGAAGCTGAGTCCTTTGCTGAGGCGCTTCTCGATCTGAAGCTGGAACGAGTGGTAGGAGGAGGAGCCGGAGGTCTCGCCAATGGCCGTGAAAGCAGTGAAGTGGGGGTAAGGCCGGAGAAGCTGTCCCACGGTGGTGGTGGCCGCGCCGAGCTGCTGGGAGGCCGGGATGAGACCGAGGAAGGGATTGGGAACGCGGAGCAGCAGTTCGTTGCCCCGGGCCAGTTGCGGATCGGGGAGCTGGTTGTATTGGAGAGTCTGAAGCAGGTGCGTGCCCTTGCTGCCGGCGTAGGCGGCCTCGATGACCACATCCCCGGGGAGCTTGCGCTGGATGTTGAAGTTCCACTGGTGGAGGTAGATGGCTTTCTGGTCACGGTTGATGCTGCTGATACCGCCTCCCACGTTGGTCAGCATGCCGAGGCTGGCTCCGGTCGGTCTTACAAACCCGTTGGGGTAAGGGTCGGAATAGAAGGTAGTGGGGCTGATGCCGTCGATGGAGGCAATGAGGGCGGTGGCGGCGGAGAATCCGGTCTGGCCGAAGGAGCCGAAGTCGAAGCCGGTGCGGGGGGCGACGAAAGTCCCGTAGCCGGAGCGGATCACCCATTCCGGACGCACCTGCCAGGCGAAGCCGATGCGGGGGGAGAATAAGGCGGTGGCCCTGGCCTGCTCGCGCGGATTGCCGTTGACGCCGGTGAACTGGAGGCCGCCGCGGAGATTGGTGAGTCCCGGCGGGCGCAGCGGGCTCGGGCTTTCGAAGTCCAGGAAGGTGAGCCGGTCATAGCGGTCGTTGCGGAGCGTTTCGCGTTCGTAGCGCAAGCCGAAATTGAGGGTCAGCGCGGAAGAGAGCTTGAAGTCGTCCTGCACGAATCCACCGAAGTAGTAGGACTGGGTGTCCTGGGTGGCTTGCAGTGTGACGGCACCGCCGGAGGCCGTTCCGAGGAGGTAGCTGGCGAAAGAGTGGCCGGCCGTCGGGCTGCCGCGGGTGGGGTCCGGCCCCTGGGTGAAGCCCGCAGTGAACGCGTAGTTGGGCAGCGGCGGGCGCAGGCCGTGCAGGCGGAACAGGCGCGCGTCCACGCCCGCTTTGAGGACGTGGCGGCCGCGGCTGTGGGTGACGTCGGCTTGCGTGGTGTAGGCGTTCGAGATGTTGTTGATGACGGTGCTCGATACTGGGCCGATGCTGCTCGAGCCGAAACCGATGTTGGCCACGTCGAACCCGCCCAAGGAAATCGAGGGGAAGGCTACGAACGGCGTGGCCGAGTTTATGTACGCGGGGAATCCGAGCTTGGTGACGTCGAAGCCCGCCCCGAGGGGTTTGGCGCTGTCGCGGAGGCGGGCGAAGCCGGCGCGGAAGGTGGCGAAGGTAGTGGGAGAGAAGGTGTGGGTGTCGTTGACCGCGAAGTTGCGCTGGGTGAAGAGCTGCGGGCCGGAGGCGGGGTTGGCGTCGTTCTCGAAGACGTTAGGGGGCATCACCAGCGAGTCGTTCCACGAGAAGCGGCCGAACAGGCGGTTGGCGTCGCCGAAGCTGTGGTCGATGCGCACGTTCACCTGGTTGGTGTCGAACTTCTCGCTCTTGTTGCTGATGAAGTTGTTGATGCGGGTGACGGGGTGGCCGGGCAGATTTGGCTGGCCCCAGAAGGGGAGGATGTTGCGGGACACGGCGTTGAAACGGCTCGAGGGGATGCGGTTGCCTGGGAACTGGTCTCGGAGGTAGGAGCCGTTGGGGAGCAGGCGGGAGGTCATGGGGTCGTAGACCTGGATTTGCTGGCCGTTCTGGGCGAGGGTCTGGGTGAAGTCGCCCTGGCGTTGCTCGGGGGTCGGGACCGAGAAAAGGATGGTCCTGCCGGTGACGCGGCGGAGCGCTTCCCAGTTGCCGAAGACGAAGGTCTTGTCTTTCCGGACAGGGCCGCCGCCGCTGGCGCCGAACTGGTTGAAGCGGAACGGCGGGAGTTTCTGCCCGTTGGCGTTGTTGAACCAGTTGTTGGAGTCGAAGGCGTTGTTGCGGAGGAACTCGTACACCGTCCCGTGGATGGCGTTCGTGCCGCCGCGCATGGAGACGTTCACCACGCCGCCGCCGGTGCGGCCGAATTCGGCAGCCATGCTGTTGGTCTGGACCTTGAACTCCTGCACGGCGTCGATAGAGGGCACGATGGCGTACTGGTTGAATTGCGGCGAGGTGTTGGGAATACCGTCGAGCAGGACTTCGTTAAGCATGGCAGGGCTGCCGTTGATGGAGATATTGGAGAGCGGGATGTTGTTGCCGGGCAGGGAGGGCCGCCCGTGGGCGACGGCTCCGGGCGCGAGCAGGATCAGGTCGAACGGATTGCGCCCGTTGAGCGGCAGGTTTACGATCTTGGCGTTGTCGATGACGGCGCCGAGGGAGGCCTCGGCGGTTTGGAGCAGCGAGACGTCCGCCGTCACCGACACCGATTCGGTGACCGCGCCGAGCGTCATGGTGAAGTCGAGGCGGACAGTGGTGTTCACGTTCAGGGTGATACCCGCCCGCTCGGTGAGCCGGAATCCTTCCTTCTGCACTGTCACCTTATACATACCGGGCTCGAGCAGCGGCACGGTGTAGTTGCCCAGCTCGTTCGAAGCCGTCTGGCGGGAGACGCCGGTGGCCATGTTGGTGGCGGTGACGGATGCCCCCAGGATGGCGGCTCCGGAAGGGTCGTTGATCTTGCCGTTGATCTGGCCGGCGGTGGTCTGGGCGGAAGCGGCGGGAGACAATGCCAGCGCTGCCAGCACCCCCGGGATCACGAAACCAAAACAAAGACGCTGCATAGTGCACCTCGAACGCAGGTCTCGACGATATCTTGGAAGGGCCAATCCTATCACCTCTTCTGCGGGTTCGCAGCACGTAGGGCACGACTCCTTTATAGTTCGGTGCCTGGCGAGATACTCTGGTCTTGATGCTACGAGTTGCACTGCTATTGGCGGCGCTTTCATCCAACGCGCAGGAGGTGGTGGTGTATGGCGCGACGCCGTCCGGAATCGCCTCGGCGGTCACCGCCGCGCGCGCCGGCCACTCGACGCTGTTGTTAGAGCCAACAGAACATATCGGCGGTTTGCTGACCGGGGGCCTGTCCTTTACCGATTTCCGCACGCAGGAATCCATAACCGGCTTCTTCCGCGAGTACATGAACCGCGTCCTGGCGCACTATCGGAAGACGTACGGCGAGAATTCCCAGCAGGCGAAAGACTGTTTCCAGGGCGCCCATGCCGAGCCAAAGGTGTCGCAGGCCATCATCGACGAGATGCTGCGCAGCGAGAAGTTGCTGACGGTTCGACGCGGTTGGCGTCTGGCCGGCGCTGAAACGAACAGCCGCATCGAGGCGATCCGCTCCGCTGCCGGAGAACGAATCGCGGCGAAGTTCTTTATCGACGCAACCTACGAAGGAGACCTGGCCGGCGCCGCGCGCGTTCCCTACCGCTTGGGCCGGGAGTCCGCCAAGGAGTATGGCGAACGCTTCGCCGGGCGTCTGTATTTCAAGGATGGGGTTGTACTGCCCGGTTCCACGGGCGAGGGCGATTCACAGGTGCAGTCCTACAACTTCAGGATCCTGATGACGACGGATCCTGGCAACCGCATTCCGGTGTCGAAACCAGCCAACTACGACCGGCGAGAGTACGCGCACTCGATTCCATATTTCCACAACGGGCGATTGAAGCATGCGTTTTCGGTCAACAACTTCGACGGCGTGTTGCGAATCCAGTGGCTGCCGAACCGCAAAGCGGACATCAACGACATTAAAGGCTCTCCGCTGCGATTGGTTCTGCCGGGCGAGACGAACAAGTGGCCGGAAGGCGATGCCGCCGAACGAGCGCGCATCTTCGAGCGCCACAAGAACTACGCTCTTGGCTTGCTGTGGTTCTTGAACCACGACGAAGAGTTGCCGGCCGCCATCCGCGCGGAGGCCCGGGAGTGGGGCTTTGCCAAGGACGAGTTTGCCGGCAACGGCCACTTTCCGCCGGCGCTCTATATCCGGGAGGCGCGCCGCGTCGAAGGAGTGTATACGTTTCTGGAGCGCGATACGCAACCGCGAACGGGAGTGCGTTCGCCTTTGCACACGGATTCGATCGCGATCGGCGACTACTCGCTGAATTCGCACGGACACGGCAAGCCCCCGGCTCTCCACCCCACGGTTTCCGATGGCGACTTCGCACAACCAACGGTGCCGTTTCAAATTCCGTACGGAACGATAGTGCCGGTTCAGGTATCCAATCTTCTCGTGCCTGTTGCCTTGTCGGCGTCGCATGTGGGGTACTCGGCGTTACGATTGGAGCCTGTCTGGACCGCGCTGGGACATGCGGCCGGCCATGCCGCTCACCTCGCGTTGCAAGCGGACACCGGCGCGGCCAAGGTGTCTGTCCCGGAACTCCAGAAGCGCTTGCTTGCGGACCGGGCGGCGCTGATCTACACATCGGACGTGGCGCCGGACTCGCCGGCGTTTGACGCCGTGCAAAGGATGGGACTCCAAGGGTTCCTGCACGACATCGCCGAGGTGCATCCGGCCGAACTGGGCGTTTTGAAACAGTGGCACGCACAGTATGCCTTTCCCTTTCCACACCATGCGCTGGAGCCGGATGCTCCGCTCGACGCGACGCTACTGGCGCGCTGGAGGCAACGGTTGACGCCCGCGCAACAATACCTGGCGCCGGAGGGCCAGACTACGCGAGGAAAGTTTCTGGCGGCGATCGCGCGCGAGTAGCGTCTACCGCGCGCCGGCAAGCTCGGCGACCAGATCGAAGTGAAACCGGACGAACTGGTAGAGCGATGCTTCCAGGATCCGTTCCTGATCCGAGTGAGAACCGAAGCCGAGCGGGCCGTCCTCGGAATCGATGGCCGGCCCGATGCCGTAGCACTGTTGGCCCTTCGAACGGAGGAAACTCATATCGGTGGCGCCCGTCGACATCGTAGGCAGGACGGGCACGCCCGGATAGTGGCGTTTGGCGACGGCCTCAATCGTCCGGAACGCTTCGTTGTCGATGGCGGACGGGGCGCCGGCCGGCCGTTGGCCGAACGTTGTGCGAACGATCTTCACGTTCGGATCGTTGATGACGCTCTTCATCGTCTCGAAGAATTTCGTCATGTCCTCCTCGGGGAGAGCGCGGATGTCGAGCGTGGCTTCCGCCTCGGATGGAATCACGTTGGTGCGATATCCGCCCTGGAACATGTTCGGAGAAATCGACGTGCGCAGCATGGAGTTGTGCCGCGGCTCATGGACGGTGAAATGCTCCTGAATCGCGTCGGTCTTTTCCGGGTGCGCGATGTTGTTGTACCGGTCCTTTGCTGCGGGCTCGGAGATCGTGGCCAGGCGTTCGAAATAAGCGCGCGTCGTGTCGTTCAGCCGCATGGGGGGCTGCCAGGCGGCCACCTTCGCCACTGCCTGCGCGAGATGCACGACGGGGTTGGTCCGCAAGGGAACCGAGCCGTGGCCGGCCACGCCGGACGCCACCAACTTCGCGCCTCGCGGGACTTTCTCGGTCGTCTGCACGTTGACATAGCGAAGAGCTCCACCGGTGCGAGTGGCCGACCCGCCCTCGGCGAGACAATACTCGGCGTCGATCTCCGGGTAGTGCTGGTTGACCAGGAATGCAATCCCCACCGACGTCGCGCCCTCCTCACCCGCTTCGGCGAGGAAGATGAGGTCCCGATCCAATTTCAGCGCCTGGCGCTTGACCAGAAGGATGGCCATCAATGCGGCGGTGAGATTGTCTTTGTCGTCCACCGTGCCGCGGCCGTAAATGTGTCCGCCCTCGCGGTGCGCGGAGAACGGGCCGTGCTTCCACTTCCGGGCATCGATGTTGACCGTGTCGGTGTGGCCCACGATCAGCAAGGGGCGCTTCTTGCCGCTGCCCTTTATGCGGGCGACGATGTTCGGACGAATGACGGAGGGATCGGCGAGATTTTCGCGGACAAAGACTTTCGACTCGATTCCCTCTTTGTCGAGAACCGATTTGAGGTAGTCGACGACGGGCTTCTCACTGCCGCCCGGGTCGGTCGAGTTGATCTGGACTAGCGCGGTGAAGTGGCGAAGCGCTTCCTGTTCGATCTTCGGCCAGTCCAGCGCCGGTTGCGCGAAGGTGCAGATCGAGGCGAATAGCAGACGGTACATGGATTCCGCTAGGGTAGCCTACTTTCCAGCCAGCCGGCGCTGTTGCTTGGCCGCTTCCGCGTTTCCGGAGGC
>VFZO01000248.1 GCA_016871155.1 Acidobacteriota bacterium
TGGTCGAAAGAAGCCATCCGCAGGCACTGGCCCGCCCTCGGAAAGGGGATTCTGATCAAATCCGGCACGGGAGTGAGGCGTTGGTGTATACTGTGGGGGTCCGGGAGACCCAAAATGGAAATCCCGGTTTGGTGTCAAAGGCCTGCGAAAACAGCCACAGGTAACCCAGGGCCGGCCGGGACGCTTTCTTTCTGCTCACAGAAGGAGCGAGAGGCGGCGCAATAGGCAGCCAAGACGCAAACTGTGGACACAGGATACCATCCATGCCAGGCCATTGGAGACGTACCTACGCAACGCTAGGTTTGAGTACCAGCGAGGCCACTTGGTACATGAACCTTGCTCATCTCACCCGAAATTACCAGTGCGTCAACGACCCATCCGGCCGGTAGAACACATTCGCCCGCCCAGGCTGCGTGATCTCGCCAATCAACTGCATCTTCGAAAAATCAGCCGTCACCCCCAAGCCCGGCCGCTCATTGCGCAGCGCCTTGCCCTTCGCGAAGTCCAGGCACTGCGGCAGATGCGGAATCTCCCGCCCGCCGTAGTTGTACTCCATGATCACCGGCCCGGAGAACGTCGAAAGGCAGTTCACCAGCGCCGCCGTTGCAATCGGCCCGGTGAAGTGCGGAATTATGCCCACCGCGTGCGTTTCGCAAATAGCGGCGATCTTCATCATCTCCGTTATGCCGCCGACGTTCGGCAGCGTAGCGCGGATATAGTCGACATCGTGATTCTCCACCAGCCGGTTGAAGTCCCAGCGCTGGCCCCACTCCTCGCCGTGCGTCAGCGGCACGGACGTCATCTGCCGTAGTTTGGGAAGATCCTGATGTGCATGCTCGTCGCGGACGGGGTCCTCGACGAAGTACGGCTCGTACTCCTCAATAAGACGGCAGGCCCGCAGCGCATCGGCATAGTCGAAGCGCTGATGGAAATCGATGCACCAGTCGCCGTCCTTGCCGACGCCTTCGCGGGCTTCCTTGCAATCGGCGGCCACCTTGCGCACGCGCTCGTGCGTATTAAAGGTTGCGCCTATCGGTGTGTCGCCCGCTCCCATTCGGAACGCGCGATAGCCCGCCTCCATCGTCGCCTGCGCCCGTTCGCGCAGACTTTGCGGCGCCGCGCCCGAAGTGCGGGCCCCGCCTGTCGCATAGCATTCGCAGTGGTTTCGCACCGCGCCGCCCAGGATGTCATGAACCGGAAGTCCCAGGGCCTTACCCTTGATGTCCCATAACGCCATGTCCAGCGCACCAAGGGCATGAACCTTTTCGCGGCCCGGCGGATAGAACCAGGCGATGTACATCTCCTGCCAAATGGCCTCAATACGGAACGGATTCTTTCCAATCAGAGTACCCGCGCATTGTTCGAGCGTGTCTCTTTTTCCGCCTTCGCCGATACCCGTAATGCCTGCGTCGGTTTCGACAGTCACCACCATGTTGCTCTGCGCGAAATTCTCGTTCAAATCGGGCGGACGGTAGATCCTGACCTTTGTGATCTTGGCCTTCGGAAGCGCAGCGTGCAGCTTCGGCGCTTTGACGGCGGCCCCTGCCACAGCAAGAGAGGCGAGGAACTTGCGGCGGTTCATAGCTGAATCATGATATATGAAACGGTACGACGGGTATCGTCACTAAGTACTGGGAAGGAACTAGGTATGCCATCTTTGTTTTCTCGGATTGGAGATTTTCTCCAGAAGAATCGCCCTTGGTACAAACTGCCGCGCATTCTCGCCATGCCGGCGTTAATCGAAATTCGCAACGACCTTCGCGAAAAAAACCTGGTCGACACCGAGGAGCCGCCTATGCCCACGGTGAAGAAACCGGCGCACGATCCGGTCCGCACCATCGACGGCACGAACAACGATTTGAAATGCCCCATGATGGGCGCCGCCGGCCGTCGCTTCGGCCGCAACTTCCCTCTGAAAGAGGTCTTTCCGGACAAGCCGAAGCTGTTGAAGCCGCCGCCGAGCGAAGTGAGCCAGCGGCTGATGACCCGCACCGCCTTCCAGCCGGCAACGATCCTGAACCTGTTGGCGGCTTCGTGGATTCAGTTCATGGTGCACGATTGGTTCGTTCACAAGAAGGGCAAACCGGAGGACGGCGTGGATATCCCGCTGCCCGATGGCGGCACCATGCGCCTCGCGCCGACGGCTGTCGATCCGGCGCCCGCCGGCTCGAAACGCCCGCCGGCCTATGCGAACGAGAACTCCCATTGGTGGGACGCGTCGATGATCTACGGTTCCGACGCCGCCACCGCCGCGCGCATCCGCACTGGAGCGCAAGGAAAGATTCGGGTGGATGGCGACGGCCGTATCCCCGTCGACCCCGCCACCGGCAACGAAGTCACTGGCTTTACCGAGAACGTTTGGATCGGCCTGAACATGCTCCACGGACTATTCGCGTCGGAGCACAATGCGATTTGCGATGCGCTCCGGGCCGCCCACCCCGCCGAGAGCGATCAATGGTACTTCGACAAAGCCCGCCTCATCAACAGCGCGTTAATGGCGAAGATTCACACCGTCGAATGGACGCCCGCCATCGTGCCGCATCCAGTCGTAAAGATCGCTATGAACACGAACTGGAACGGCATCACCGGCGACATTCAGGAAGTGTTTGAGTTCCTCGACAACAGCGAAATTCTGGGTGGCATCATAGGTTCCAAGGCCGATCATCATGCGGCTCCGTACTCGCTCACCGAAGAGTTCGTCGCCGTCTACCGCATGCACCCTCTCATGCCCGACGACTTCACCATTCGTTCGGTAGCCGACGACAAAGTGCTCGAAACCCTGGACCTGCCCGCGCTCTCCGGCCGCAACGGCCGCAAGGTATTCGAAAGGCTCTCCATCGCCGATCTGTTCTACTCCTTTGGGCGCATGCACCCGGGCGCGCTGCGCCTGCACAACTATCCGCGCCATCTGCAGAACCTGGTGCGCGACAACGGCGAGAAGCTCGATCTGGCGGCCATCGACGTGTTTCGCGACCGCGAACGGGGCGTGCCCCGGTACAACCGGTTCCGAAAGCTGCTTCGCAAGGACCCGGTGAAGAACTTCGAGGAGCTGACCGACAACCCGGTCTGGCGGGAGGAGATCCGCGCCGTCTACAACAACGATATTGAATCGGTGGATCTGATGACCGGCCTGTTCTGCGAGCCGCTGCCCGACGGCTTCGGCTTCAGCGAAACCGCTTTCCGCATCTTCGTCCTCATGGCCTCGCGCCGGCTGAAGAGCGATCGCTTCTTCACCGACGATTGGCGCCCGGAGATCTATACGCCGCTCGGCCTCGAATGGGTGAAGAAGAACACCATGCTGCACGTTCTCAAGCGCCATTTCCCGGGCGTCGCGCCGGCGCTCGACGGAGTCGAAAACGCGTTCCATCCGTGGAAGAAAGTGGAATAAGATGCCCGCCGCGGACCCCATCTTCCAGCCGCTTGCTTTTCGAAACCTGACGATCAAGAACCGCATTCTGCGCTCAAACGTTTCGGGCCGCTTCGACAACTACGACGGCTCTGGCACGCAAACCCGCATCAACTGGGAGACGAAATTCGCCAGGGGCGGAGCCGGCGCCATCGTCTCCTCGTTCGTTCCCGTGACGATTCGCGGCCGCATCGTGCCGAACTACGCTACGATCGACCGCGACGAGCGTATTCCGTTTTGGAAAAAGCTGGGCGAGGCCGTCCACCGGCACGACTGCAAGTTCATCCTCCAGCTCAGTCACGGCGGCCGCCAGCGCGACATCCCAGGCATTGAGTTCGACAAAGGGTTGAGCGCCACCGATAAGCCCGACCCGCTGCACGGCTTCGAGTGCGAGAAGATGAGCACCAAGCAGATCAAGGAGACCGTCGACGCGTTCGCGCAGGGCGCCCGGCGCGCGCGGGAGGCCGGGCTCGACGGCGTCGAACTCCACTCCGCCAACGGGTACCTGTTCACGCAGTTCCTCTCCTCGGCTATCAACGACCGTACAGATTCCTACGGCGGCAAGTTAAAGAACCGCGCGAAATTCCTGCTGGAAGTCGTCGCCGCCATACGCGCTGCCGTTGGTTCGGACTTCCATCTGCAGGCCAAAATCTCCGCCACCGAGATGGCCAACGCCATGGTGCCGGGAGAGCCGCGCGGCAACACGATTGAGGACTCCGTGCAGGTCTGCAAATGGCTGGAGGAAGCCGGGGTCGACGCGATCCATGTCTCGGCCGGCGCTTTCTTTCCGCACCCGCGCAATCCGGTGGGCGATCTGCCGATTGAGGAGCTGCGGAAAACCTACGACAGCCTCATCGCCAGCGGCACCAAAACTCTGCGCAACTACATCTTTTTCAAGGGCTCGCTGACCTCGGCGTTCTTCGTCAGGCGCTGGCGGAAGGAGGCGGGCAAGGTCTTCGAAGGCGTCAACCTCGCCGACGCCCATGCCATTAAACAGGCCGTGTCCATACCGGTCATCTGCACCGGCGGTTTCCAAACGGCGTCGTTCATTCGCGACGCGTTGAACAACAGCCACTGCGACGCGGTCTCCATCGCCCGTTCGCTGATCGCGAATCCGGACCTGCCTCTGCAGTTCGCCGCCGGTGCGGACCGCCCGGCCAAGCCGTGCACCTACTGCAATAAGTGCCTGGTGAACGCCCCGGAAAATCCGCTCGGCTGCTACGAAGAGTCGCGCTTCGCCTCGCGCGACGCCATGGTGGCCGAAATCATGTCCGTCTTCGCGGACGCCAACGGCTAGGCCGCAAGTGCGGATGTAGTGGTATTCTTTGCCGCATGGACAAACTCCTCGTCACTCGCGCGAACGGCGTCACGACAATCACGTTCCACCAACCCGCTCGCAAAAACGCGGTAGACCTGGAGATGACCATGGCGCTCAAAGCCGCTGTGGAATCAGCCGCGGCCGACGACTCGCGCGTCGTCGTGCTCACCGGCGCCGGAACCGATTTCTGCGCCGGCGCGGATCTGAAGTCCGGCATCGAGCCCGGCCACGATGTCACCGAGTACCTGCGCGCCTACACAAACCCCACCATCCTCGCGCTGCGCAACATGCCGAAACCAGTCATCGCCAAGGTGCGCGGCGTCGCCGTCGGAGTCGGCTGCAATTACGCACTCGCCGCCGATATCCGCATCGCGAGCCCGTCGGCCCGCTTCGGCCAAATCTTCACCCGCATCGGCCTGATGCCCGACGGAGGCAGCACCTACCTGCTGCCCCGCCTGATCGGCTATGCGCGAGCGTTTGAATGGATGGTAACGGCCGATATCGTAGACGCCGCGCGCGCTGCGGAACTCGGCGTTGTGAACCGCCTGGTGGCGGAGGACGAGCTGGACGCCACGGTCGATGCGCTGGCCGCGCGCCTGGCCGCCGGCCCGGCCCTGGCCTACGCGGGAATCAAGCAGGCGCTGAACGTCGGCGAAAGCGGCACGCTTGCGGAAGCGCTGGACGCCGAAGCGCAAAACCAAAAAGCGTGCATCAACTCCTCCGACTTCCGCGAAGGCGTGGCGGCGTTTTTGGAGAAGCGGACGGCGCGGTTTACGGGCGCATAGATCGTCAAGCCCGCAAGATGACCTGCTGCGGCCATTATCATCCAATTTCGATCGCGCGCTCCCCCACGTAGAATAGATAAGTTACAAAATGGTGACTCGCCGCGCCTTCCTGCAATACTTGGCCTCAACGCGAAGGCGCCCCAACGTCATCGTCATCCTCGCCGACGACCAGGGCTACGGCGACCTCGGCTGCCAGGGCTCGCCGCACATCCGCACGCCCAACATCGACCGCATGGCGCGCGAAGGCGTCCGCCTCACCGACTTCTACGCACAACCTCTTTGCGGACCCAGCCGCGCCGCGCTTCTCACAGGCTGCTACCCCGCGCGCAACTCGCTCAACTTCAACCATCTTCCGAAGGCCCGCACCGGCCTCCACGCCAACGAGACCACCATCGCCGAAATGCTGCGCGGCGCCGGCTATGCCACCATGATGATCGGCAAGTGGCACTTGGGCGACGCCCCGGAATTTCTTCCCACGCGGAACGGCTTCGACGATTGGTTCGGCCTTCCCTACTCGAACGACATGTGGCCCTATCATCCCAAGGTCACGCGCGTGGGCCCGGAAAGCGAAGTCGCGCGAAAGTCGCGCGAACGCGCCGAGTTCACCGGTTTCGACGGCCAGGGCCTGAAGTATCCGCCCGATTGGTTTCCGCCGCTCCCGCTGATGCGCGGCGCGCAGGTGGTCGAGACCAATCCCGATCAATCCACTATCACTGGGCGTTATCACGACGAAGCGCTTCGCTTCATCGAACGCTCGAAGGACAAGCCGTTCTTTCTTTACCTGGCCCACGCCATGCCGCACGTGCCGCTCTATCCGGGTAAGGCGTACGAGGGCAAATCGCTGCGCGGCCGGTATGGCGACGTGATCGAGGAGATCGACGGCGGAGTGGGCCAAATCCTCGCGAAGCTCAAGCAACTCAAGCTGGATAACGACACGCTGGTCATCTACACCTCCGACAACGGTCCCTGGGCGCCTTACGGAATCGACGCCGGCTCGGCCGGGCCCCTTCGCGGCGCGAAGGGCAGCGTGTGGGAAGGCGGCATTCGCGTCCCGGCCATCTTCCGCTACCCGCGCGCCATTCAGCCGGATCGGGTGACTTCCGAAGTCGCCTGCACCATGGACCTGCTCCCCACTATCGCCGCGGCCGGCGGCGTGAAGCCGCCCGCACCCATCGATGGCAGGGACATCACCGCCATGCTCAACGGCGGAAAGAGTCCGCATGAACGCTTCTATTACTTCGACACCGCCATCCTCTACAAACCCGAAGAGGGCCGCCCGCAATCCAACAGCAATCTGCTTGCGGTGCGGGAGCGCCAATGGAAGCTGCATCTGAAATCGCGGGAACTCTACGACCTCCACAGCGACATCGGCGAGACGAAAAACGTGGCCGCGCAGCACCCGGAAATCGTCGCGCGTCTCACCGCGGAAGCCGATACGTTCCTTACACAACTCCGCAAGGAGATCCGCCCGCTGGGTACGCTATGAAGTGGCTGCTGCTCGCGTCGCTTAGTCTGCCGGCGCAGAATATCAACCTGCTCGGCAAGACCGACACCGCTTCCGGCGAGAGCCGCCGCAACGAGAACGTGCAGTTCAATCTGATCGATAACAACTCGATCAAGGAACTGAACATTCGACTGGGAACCACCGCCACGCTCTTCGATGAGTTTCGCGCGGACCGCGCCTACTTCGGCTCCGAATTCGGCAATAAACCGGTCAGCCCCATCCACCTCGGCGCGCAAAAACGCCCGGCCTTTCATGGCGGCGCGTTTCTCACGCACGGCAACAGCGTATTCAACGCCCGCTCGTTTTTCACCGTCGGCGCGCTGCCCGCCGCCCACGAAAATCAATACGGCCTGACCGCCGCCATTCCCGTCTGGCGCGGCGCGTTCGTCACCGTCGACGCGGGCCAGCAGAAACTGCGCGGCAACGTCAACGGAAACATCATCGTGCCCCTCCCCGGGGAGCGCATCCCGCGATCGAACGATCCCGCCATCCGCTCCGTGATCCAGCGGTTCCTCAACGCCTTTCCTTTGGAACTGCCCAATCGGACGGACATCTCCGATCGCGCGCTGAACACCAACGCTCCCCAGCGGATCAATGACAACAACGCGACCGCGCGGCTGGATCAGAAGCTGACGAACACGCAAACCCTCGTCCTCCGCTACTCCTACACCGCACAATACGTCGATGCCTTCCAACTCGTCGCCGGGCAAAATCCCGACACCACCACGCGCGCCCACACCGCGCAGATCTCCTGGAATCACAGCGCCGCTACGCTTACCGCGCTCTTTGACCGTGTGGGCTCCTTGCTCGTGCCCGAACCGAATGCGGTCGGCCCGCAGGTCAGCTTCGCCAACGTCATCACCACGCTCGGGCCTGGCTCCAACATTCCCATCGATCGCGCGCAGAATCGCTTCCGCTACAGCGGCGCCGTTCGCCGTGGCAATTTCTATGCCGGGGCCGATTGGACGCGCCGGCAACTCAACGGCGAAGAGGCGTCCTCCATCCGCGGCAATCTCTATTTCCGCAATGACTTTGGCCGCACCGCCATGGAGAACTTTCTTCTCGGCCTCCCCAGCCGTTTCTCCGGCGCCACCGGCAATATCCATCGCGGTTTCCGGAACAACGACATCGCCTTTCATGCTGGCCACTCCTGGCGGGCGCATCCAAACCTCACATTGCACTACGGCGTCCGCTACGAGATCATGACGCGCCCGTTCGAGGTGAACGGACTCAACACGGTGCCCTATGATTGCGACTGCAACAATGTAGGCCCGCGCTTCGGTCTGGCCTATCGCATGGGCGGCGGAATTCTCCGCGCGGCCTACGGCATTCACTTCGGCGAGATCTTCCCGGTCACCCTCTCGCAGGTCCGCTACAATCCGCCGCTGAACACGAAGTTCGAAATCCAGGTGCCGGACCTGTTCACCCCGTTCCGCCAGCTCAACATTCCCAACGACCCCAACGCCCGCAGCACCTTCCTCGACATCTCGCCCGATCTCGCCACGCCGTACGCCCACCTCTACAACCTCACCTTCGAACGCAACATCGGCAGGGATTGGCGCATGCAGGCCGGGTATGTGGGAAGCCGCTCCCACAAGCTGATGATGCTGCAGTACAACAACCGCGCCGTGCCCGTTGAGGGCGTTCCACAAAACACCGCCACCATCAACGATCGGCGGCCCGACAAGCGATACTTCGATCTTCGGCGCACCGTAAATGGCTCACACGGCTACTTCGACGCCGCCCGCATTTCGCTCGTGCTGCCCCGCTTCAAAGGGCTCAATCTCGAAACCGCCTATTGGCTCAGCAAGGCCATCGACACGGGCGCGTCCTACACCAACACGGCCACCGGCGACGACGGCCGCCAGGGCCAGGCCCAGAACGAAAAGGAGATCTGGGCTGACACCAAATCGCTCTCCAGCTTCCACCAGTCCCACGCCTTCCTCGCCCGCGGCGCCTACACGGCCCCGCGCAACCTGGGCGCCTGGGAACTGAGCGGTGTCTGGCTCGTAAAATCCGGCACGCCGTTCAGCGTTGTCACCGGCTCCGACGCGCCCGGCTTCGGCAACGTGGATGGTGATAGCGGCGACCGCCCCAACATTCTGGACCCCTCGATCCTCGGCCGCACCATCGGCCATCCCGACACCTCCCGGCGTCTCCTCCCTCGCCAGGCCTTCGGCTTCATCCGCCCCACCGAACCGCGCGGCAACATCGGCAACAACACCTTTCGCAAGGCGGGCATCGCCAATGTCAACGGCTCTTTGGCCAGAACCTTCACGCTGCGCGGGGACAACCGGCTGATACTGCGAGCCGAGTCCATCAACTTCTTCAATACTCCCCAGTTCGCCGAGCCCTGGCGCGAAGTCTCGTCGCCGAACTTCGGCTTTATCACCAACACGCTGAACGACGGCCGCTCGTTCCGGTTCACTGCCCGCTTGCAGTTCTAGCCTAACGTAAGAGGCCCCCCGGCTGTGCCGGGGTGGCAGTAGCAGTTTGACATTTCCGGGAGTCCATCAGAGAAACTCCAAACGTGAGCCGCCAAGCACACGAAAGGAGAATCCTGATGGACGAAAACCAAAGTCTAAACCATAGTAAGTGGGACTGCAAATATCACGTGGTGTTCATTCCGAAGTGCCGTCGAAAGACCCTATACTCGGGCCTTCGGGCACATTTGGGTCCGGTCTTCCGCGCCTTGGCTCTGCAGAAA
>VFZO01000249.1 GCA_016871155.1 Acidobacteriota bacterium
TGCTCCTTCGTGAAAGTCTTTGAATCCTTCCACTGGATCATGGCGATGGGTGGCCTTGTTCGGCCCTCCTTTTACACCCTAAATTTTACGCGGCCTTCGATTGTACCCGCACCGTTACCACTTTGGAGAATATTTTCACTCACCACTTGCAACTTTTTCCAAATTGCGAGACTCTACTTCTGCGAGGAGAACAACCCATGGAACTGGATGTCGTAAAAGGAAAGTATCAGGAAGTCATCGACTTGGCGAAGGCAAAGAACTGCCGCGTCAACAACGTGCACATCGAAGGCGAGAAACTGCTGATTCGCGCCGATGCACCGAACGCGGAGGTGAAGGACGCGCTGTGGAACTGTGCGAAGGGCATTGACCCAGTATTTGCGGACCTTTGGCTCGATTTGAGCATCGACGGCAGTCTGCCGGCGCCGGCTCCGGATGTGAAGTCCTACACCGTCGTGGCGGGCGACTCGCTGTGGAAGATCGCTGCCAACCATCTCGGCAACGGCGCCCTGTTCCCGGAGATTATCAAGGCAAACCCCGGTAAGTTGAAAGATCAGAATTCGGTCATTCATCCGGGCGACGTGCTGGTAATTCCAAATCTGTAGTATTTGCCTCGTTACATCATTCTTAACAAACCCTTCGGCGTGTTGACGCAGTTTTCAGACCCTGCGTCGACACGCCGTTCCACATTAGCCGGTTACGTCAGCGTTGCCCGGGTTTACGCCGCCGGGCGGCTAGACGCCGACAGCGAGGGGTTGCTGTTGCTGACCGACGATGGGCCGCTGAAGCACCGGCTGCTGAATCCGCGATTCGGCCATCGCCGGACGTATTGGGTGCAAGTGGAGGGCGATCCTTCCGATTCGGATCTGGCGCCGCTGCGAGCCGGTGTGTTGGTTCAGGGGGAGAGGACCCGGCCCGCCGAGGTGAGTTGCATTGCGCCGCCGCCGGTTTGGGAACGCCAGCCGCCTGTCCGATTCCGCGCGTCGATCCCGGTCACCTGGATCTCCCTGACGCTGACGGAAGGCCGCAATCGACAAGTCCGCCGCATGACCGCGGCCATCGGTTTTCCCACGCTCCGCCTGGTGCGGTATTCGATGGAACACCTGACGATCGACGGGCTTGCCCCGGGCCAATGGCGCGACCTGCACGAAGACGAACTGCGCGCGCTTATTCGGAAAGTAGACGCTGATGGGCCGCATCGAGCGCGAGGCGCTCTTCCTTCGACACCGACGGGAAATCCACGCCGAGGCCGTCGATCGCCTTGGTGAGGATGCTCGAGACGAGCATACGCGCTACAGACTTGTGATCGGCGGGAATGACGTACCAAGGCGCCCATTTTGTACTGGTGGCCGTTAAGGCCTCTTCATAGGCTCGCATATAGCTGTCCCAGTGCTGGCGCTCGTTCAGGTCCTGCGCGGAGAACTTCCAATTCTTGTCGGGATTCTCCAGCCGCTCCAGGAATCGTTTCTTCTGTTCGGCCTTGGAGACGTAAAGAAAGAACTTCAGAATCAGGGTTCCGTTCCGGGCCAGATGGCGCTCGAAGTTGTTGATGTCGTCATAGCGCTCCTCCCAAATTTTCTTGGTGATGAGCTTGTCCGGAAGTTTCTGCCGCTTTAGGTACTCGGGATGAACCTTAACGACCAGGACCTCTTCGTAGTGGCTGCGATTAAAGATCGTAATCTTCCCGCGCGCCGGCGAGACCCGCATGATCCGCCAGAGGTAGGAATGGTCCAATTCTTCGGCCGACGGCGCCTTGAAGCTGTAGACATCGCAGCCCTGCGGGTTCAAGCCGGAGGTCACGTGTTTCACCAACCCGTCCTTGCCGGCCGCGTCCATTGCCTGCAGGACAACAAGGACGCTCCACCGGTCATCGGCGTACAGCCGCGCCTGCGCACCTGCCAGTTCCTCGAGGTTTTTCTCCAACAACTCGCGTTCCGCGCTCTTGAGTTCGTCGTCGGAGAGGTTCTTCATGGCCCCCTCGCCGCGCCAGCCGGTCTTGAAGTCCCTCAGCTTGCACTTCTTGCCGGCCTCGACTTGAAACTTTTCCAGAATCTTCCTATTCAGCACGATTGCCGACAGTACCACAAAATAAGAAGGGATGCCCGCATTCGCCGCCATAGCCGATCAGACCGCTGTGTTCACCGAAACGAAAGCGCTGCTGGCCGCCGCGCCGCGTCTCGCCTTTGAAAAAGCCGGGCTGCTGCGCGATCCGCTGCTGCGCGACCGCATGCGGCGTTTCGCCTTTGTCGAGATGGCCGCCCGCGCCCCGGCCGATGCGGCCGCCTGCCTGGATGACTTTCGATGGTTGGGCGCCGTACCGTTCTCTCGTGCGCTGGACGTTGCTTGGCACGCGATCCGCGCCAAGCCCGAATTGACCAAACGACTGCTTCTCGCCTCCGCCGTGCGCTGGCCCGATGCCGCCTTGCGGGCCCGCAACGCCTACATCGAGCTGCCGTATGGCCAGGAGATCTGGCTGGCGGCGGCCCGCGTGGCGCCGGAGTTGGCGGCCTCACTCAGCGGCAGGAAGGCCGAGGCGCCGTTTGATCGCCGCGCCACGGAGATCCTTTTGGCGACGCGCTCCGGCCCGGTTTCGCTCAGTGCTGGACAGATTGTGACGCTCGCTTCGCTTGCAAATTCGGACGAGGAGATCGACTTGGCCGCCGGCCTGGGTAAGCGGATCGATTGGAGCGACGCCAGCCTGCTTACTACGGCACCCGAGGTGCTTCGAGCCGGCCTTTCATTACTTGCCAGTTACGGCGTGTTGGGCGATTTGCCCGCGGCGCTGCGAGACCGCATCCGGACGGGAGTGGAGGCGGCGGAAGATCCCGTGGGCGAAGCGGCCAAGGTGGCGGCGATCGAGCGAATAAATCTCGGCCCAGCGTCTCTGCGCATCGCCGATTTGTTCGTCGACGGGGTGTCGCTGCAGCGCCACGTTTTTCACGATGACGACGACGGAGTCGAGTCGTTTCAGAGTTTCCTGGACGCCTACGCAGGCGATCCTGCATGGAAACTCGAGCGTTTTGCCAGCCATGTCCGGCTGACGGGCACGGGCGCGGGCCGGCGCGTGGTCATCTTCGCGAACGTTCCCATGCGCGCTGGGCAGGCCGCGGTAACCGCGGCGTTGCCCGCGAAGCCAGCCGTAATTGTGCATCGCGGGCACGACCATCATTTTGGGGCCACCCGTCCGCTGCTGAGCGCCGAGGCGCGCCTGGTATTTCTTGGCAGTTGCCGGGGCATGTCGAATGTCGAAGAAGTAGTGATGCGCTGTCCGCGGGCCGCCATGATCGCGGCGCGGACCGTCGGTGTCACCGCCGTTAACGACGCCATCCTGAAAGCGTTGAATTCACGTCTGCTGTCCGGTGCCGCCGAATTGAATTGGGACGAGTTTTGGGGCGGTTTGCGCGGGGCCAGGGATTACGTACCTCCCCACCGGAACCACGGCGCCGTGTATTTGTCCGATTTCTATCGCCGGGCCACTCAGTAAACTACCGGAAACTCTCCATCAACTTACTCAATGCCGCCGCGCCGGGCGTGAGTTTCTCGTAAGGAACGGAAACAAGTGGTTCGTCGGGTGTGGCATTTAACTCGTGCAATTCCGCCGAATCGCCATTGACGTACAGCAGACCGGTAGGAATTTCGCCTTTGCCTTGGCGCTCCAGGATATAGTTATACACGCCTTGCCGGTTTGTCGGATCGTAGCCTTGGGGAAGAGAAGTGAAGTAGACGACGCTGCCGTCGTGCATGGTCACGGCCGTCTTGCCCTCGGCGGAGATCTGCGCGAGAATTTCCTGCTCCGGCGGCACGAAGTCCATCTCCGTCACGCGCATGGTGTTTTGGCGGGTATGCAGGTAGGACTTTGTGGAGCCCTCATGATCGTTAAACGTCACGCATGGCGAGATGACATCGACCAACGCCATGCCCTTGTGGGCAAGGCCAGCCTTTAGGATGGGGACTAGCTGTTCCTTATCGCCGGAGAAGCTTCGGGCCACAAACGTCGCTCCGAGCGAGAGCGCCAGCAGGACGGGGTCGATCGGTTGCATGCGATTCGGGTCGCCCTTCTTGGGCTTGGAACCCAGATCGGCCGACGCGGAGAACTGCCCTTTAGTGAGGCCGTAGACGCCGTTGTTCTCAATGACATAGAGCATCTTCGGATTGCGCCGGATGGCATGGGCCAGATGGCCAATGCCGATGGATAGCGAATCACCGTCTCCCGACACGCCGATAAATACGAGGCTCCGGTTGGCGGCGGCCGCACCGGTGGCGATGGCCGGCATGCGCCCGTGGGCCGAGTTGAAGCCATGCGCGCCGCTGACGAAGTAAGTGGGTGTCTTCGACGAGCAGCCGATTCCGCTCATCTTCGCAATCATCTCCGGCGGCGTGGACAGCTCATGGAACGCCCGCGTAATGGCGGCCGTGATGGAGTCGTGCCCGCAGCCGGCGCAGAGCGTTGACATGGAACCTTCGTAGTCCCGAATGGTCAGGCCGAGCTGATTGCGAAGCAGGCTTGGATGGGAAGCGATTGGTTTCACGATCGAAGGCATTTACAGCACCTCCTGTAAGTGCTTGGAAACCCCGTCCACCACGTTCTTCGCCGAGAGTGGGAAGCCTCCGTAGTAGAGCAGCGAGACCATTTTTTCCTTGGGAACGGCGGTCTCCAGCGTGAGCAGCGATTTCAACTGCGCATCCCGGTTCTGCTCGACGACGAACGAGTAGGGGTGGCGCATCAGGAACTCGTCCACCGCCGTGTCAAATGGGAAGCCGCGCAGCCGCATGTAGTCCGCGGCGATGCCGCGCTCGGCAAGCCGGTCCAGCGCCTCCCTCACAGCGTTGTCGCAGCCGCCGATCGATACGATGCCGAACTTCGCGTCTTCGCGCCGTTCGATGACCGGTGCCGGGACGTACTTCGCGGCGGCCTTGTGTTTCTGCAAAAGCCGGTCGACCACTTCTTGATACTCGTCCGGAACCTCCGTATAAACGCCGAGTTTGTTGTGGCCGGAGCCCCGGGTAAAAAACGCGCCCTTGGCATGAACGCCCGGCACGGTGCGGGGCGGCACGAAGTCTTCGTCCGGCGGCGAGTAGCGGAAGTACTTTGCCATGCCCGCGAGTTCTTCTCGACTCAAAACTTTTCCGCGGTCCGGTTTGTACGAATCGTCCCACGTAAGCCTGGGCGTGACCCAGTCGTTCATGCCGATGTCCAGATCCGACAACATCAGTACGGGAGTCTGAAACTTTTCGGCCAGATCAAAGGACTTGGCCGCGAAGTGGAAACACTCGTTTGGATTGGCCGGGAACAGCAGGATATGTTTCGTGTCGCCGTGGGAGGCGTAGGCGCACTCCAGCAGGTCGCCCTGCTGCGTTCGCGTGGGCATGCCGGTGGACGGACCCACGCGTTGCACGTCGATCACGACGGCCGGAATCTCGGCGTAATATGCCAGACCGAGCAACTCATTCATGAGTGAGATACCCGGGCCGGCCGTGGACGTAAAGGAGCGGGCGCCGGCCCATGACGCGCCGATGACCATGCCTATCGCCGCGAGCTCGTCTTCGGCCTGCAGGATGCAGAAGTTATTCCGGCCGCTTTCCTTATCCTTGCGGTACTTGGCGCAGAACTTAGTAAACGCATCCATGACCGACGTGGCCGGCGTGATGGGATACCAGGCCGCCACCGTGGCCCCGGCATACAGACAACCTAACGCCGTGGCCGTATTTCCGTCGATCAAGACTTTGTCGTCGTTTTCCCGCATCGTTTCCAGGCGGAACGGCAGCGGGCAGGCGAGATTTTCTTTCGCGAACTCGTAGCCCATCATCAGCGCTTTGCGGTTGGACTCGATCATGGCCGGTTTCGCCCCGTATTTTTCCAGCAATAGGGCTTCGACGACTTTCATGTCGATATCCAGCAGAGCGCAGAGCGTTCCGGCGCAGGCGATATTCTTCATCAGAATCCGCTCGCGCGGATTGCCGAAGTTGTCGTTGCACATCTGGGCCAGAGGGACCCCGAGAAAGGTCACATCTTCGCGGTTCAGGCCCGGGTCCAGCGGCCAGGTGGAATCGTAGAGTAAGTACCCGCCGGAGCGAACTTCCTTTACGTCCCGCGCATACGTCTGGGAGTTCATTGCGACGATCAGGTCATAGTCCAGGGCGCGGGCCTGGTAGCCGTCTCCGCTCACGCGGATTTCGTACCACGTGGGCAAGCCTTGAATGTTCGAGGGAAACAGGTTTTTGCCGCACACCGGAATACCCATCCGGAAAATCGCGGTCATCAACAATCCATTGGCGGACGCCGACCCTGTCCCGTTCACGTTCGCCAACTTCAAGGCGAAATCGTTTACGCGAGTTGAGTGGTGCAAGCTTCACTTCCTGCTAATTGAATCAGTACTTCGAACTTCTGCATATCCCAGGCTGCCGTCGGGCAGCGTTCGGCGCACAGGCCGCAGTGCACGCAGACGTCCTCGTCCTTAAACATCAGCCGCCCTGTGTGGGGCAGCGCGCCGGAGGCGTAGAGCGCCTGGTCGAGGTTGATGGCTGGGGCGGAAAGACGGGTCCGCACCTCCTCCTCGGCACCGTCGCGCGTAATGGTGAGGCATTGCACCGGACAGATGTCGATACACGCATCGCATTCGATGCAGCGTTTGGCGGTGAAGACGGTTTGCACATCGCAGTTGAGGCAACGCTCCACCTCCCGCGCGGTCTGCTCGGCGCTGAAGCCGAGTTCAACCTCGATCTTCAGGTCCCGGAACCGCTGCTCCAGGTCGACGTGCTGCATCTTCTGCCGTTTGGCGGGATTGTAGTCGTTCGAGTACGCCCACTCGCTGATGCCCATCTTCGTCGTGCGAAGATTCATTCCGGCGGGCGGCCGTTCGTCCAGCGGAAGGCCTTGACAATACTTGTCGATAGAAATAGCCGCTTCGTGTCCGTGGGCCACCGCCCAGATAATGTTTTTCGGTCCCCAGGCCGCGTCGCCGCCGAAGAAGACACCGGGGCGGCTGGACTGGAGGGTTTTTTCATCGACCGCGGGCATGTCCCACTTGTTGAATTCGATGCCTAAGTCCCGTTCAATCCACGGAAACGCATTGTCCTGGCCGATGGCGAGAATGACGTCGTCGCAGGGCAGGATGATCGTATCGAGGCGTGTCGAGTTCCTCGCTTTCGCATCCCACTCCAGGCGCTCAAATTCCATTCCAACCAGCTTGCCGTTCTCCATGACGAAGCGGAGCGGCGCGTGGTTGATGAGGATTTCGACCTGCTCCTCCTCGGCGTCCTCCAGTTCCCAGGGCGAGGCCTTGAAGTACTGACGCGGCCGGCGGGCCATCACCTTGATGTCGCGGCCGCCCAGACGCCGGGCGGACCGGCAGCAATCCATCGCGGTGTTGCCTACGCCGATGATCAAGACATTTTCGCCGATTTTGTCGACATGGCCGAATGCTATGGACTCCAGCCAGTCGATACCGATATGAATGTTGGCCGCCGCTTCGGCACGTCCGGGGACATCGAGATCCTTGCCGCGCGGTGCGCCGGTTCCGACGAAGACGGCGTCATAGCCTTCGGCGAGAAGGTCCTTCATGCTCTCAACGGGTGCGTTGTAGCGGATATCGACGCCCATACGGAGGATGTAGTCGATCTCCTCGTCCAGCGTGCCTTCCGGAAGGCGGAACGACGGGATGTTCGTCCGCATCAGGCCGCCCGGCTTGCCGTACTTCTCAAAGATCGTTACCGAGTAACCCAGCGGCATCAAGTCGTTGGCGACCGTCAATGACGCAGGCCCGGCGCCCACCAGAGCGATGCGTTTTCCATTCTTCTGATTCGGCGCCGTGGGCAGGCGTGAAGTGATGTCGTCCCGCAGGTCGGCGGCTACGCGCTTGAGGCGGCAGATGGCCACAGGTTTCCCGTCGATGCGGCCGCGCCGGCAGGCGGGCTCACAGGGGCGGTCGCAGACGCGGCCGAGAATTCCGGGAAACACGTTGGAGTCCCGATTGACCATGTAGGCATCGGAATAGCGTCCCTGTGCGATGAGCCGGATGTACTCCGGGACGTTGGTGTGGGCGGGACATGCCCACTGGCAGTCGACGACCTTATGGAAATAATCCGGATCTTTAATGTTGGTGGGTTGCAAACGGGCGCTCGGAAGGGAGGTTTCGGCTATTTTACTACGGCCATGTCCCTTATTTCACGTAGCCAATTTCGCGGAGAAATTCCACCATGCGCTCCGTGGTCTTTCGATAGTGTGATCCGTCGCCCCGGCCGTAGTTAAAGAAGCCGTGGGCCTGGCCTTCGTAGCCTTCCAAAACACATTTCGTGCCGAGTGCGGACGCCTTCTTTTGATAGGCTTCGACAGTCGAATAGGGCACCGTTGTATCGGCTTTTCCGTGGAAGATAATCGTGGGCGGCGCGGTCTTGCCGACGTGGTGGATGGGAGAGACTGTGACCGGATCGGCGCCGAAACGCTCCGTCGTGTTGCGGTCCAGGTTGGGGGACGCTCCATCGAGCGGTGCAAGGACCAAGGCTGGATTGAACAGGAGCAGCGCGTTGGGTTTCGCGCTGACTCTGAGATGGCCGCCATCCTCAAAGCCGGGCAGGACGGCGGTGGCGGCGGCCAGATGGCCTCCGGCCGAACCGCCCCCGGCCGCAATTCGATTCGGGTCGATGTTTAAACGTTTGGCGTTCGCTCGGGTCCACCGGATGGCGGCCTTGGCGTCCGCAACGCAAGCCGGGACCATCACGTTATGCCGCGACTTGACCCGGTAATCGGCCAAAAAGACAGTCATCCCCTTTTCGACGAGCAAGCGGGCCTGATGTTCGAATTGGCTGGGTGTGCCGTTGGCCCAGCCTCCGCCGAAAAAGAAGACCGCGGCCGGCTTTGCCGGACCGGCTGCACGGCCGAGGATCCAGATAGAAAGCTCGACACCGTCGACTTTGCGGTAGACCTCTTTTTCAAAGCCCTCTAAACGGGGAGGGTAGTTCGGGTTTTGCGCCGCCAGGGGAATTGCGGCCAGCAAAGCGCGGCGGGAGATTATCATGACGAGATCTTATCGCACGGATCGGTTTTGACAAGCGCTGCCAGGCGCGACTTGCCGAAACGGCCGGGCCCCACTTTGGCGGGCTGGGATATACTTCCGGTTTCGCTCCCATGATTCGTTTCTTGTTGTTCGGTTTCTCGCTGGCGGGCCAAAACGCCGATTGGGGTGTTTACCTCGGCGACAAGGCGACCGCCCATTACTCGCCACTAACGCAGATCAATTCTTCCAACGTGGCCCGGCTGCGGCAGGCCTGGGTGTTTGAGACCGGGGACAAAGGAGAATTCCAGTCCAACGGCCTGGTGATTGACGGTGTGCTGTTCACCGCCTCGCCGGCGCGCAAAGTGTTCGCCATCGACGCCGCCACGGGCCGCAAGCTCTGGATGTTCGACCCGGCGGCGCACCAGACCGGGCCGATAGGCCGCCGGCAGCGCGGCGTTGTCTACTGGGCGAGCGGCCAGGACCGGCGCATTTTCACAGGCGCGGGCACCTACCTCTACGCCTTGAACGCGGCCACCGGAGAGCCGATTCCCACGTTTGGCCGCAATGGCCGGATCCATTTGGGAGAAGGCGTCGCCGAGCCCGCTCCGTCCGTTCAACCGGGATTTCCATTTTGGGTCTCCCGGACCCCCACAGTATACACCAACGCCTCACTCCCGTGCCGGATTTGATCAGAATCCCCTTTCCGAGGGCG
>VFZO01000250.1 GCA_016871155.1 Acidobacteriota bacterium
TTTTCAATAGTGATGGCGCATCGTGCATGTTTACGATGGCGAGTTCCACCCGGCCGTCGTTGTCCAAATCGCCGATCGCGAGGCCGCGCGAAGAATGCCGCGCTCCAAATGCCGGCCCGGAGATCGCGGACAGATCGTGATACTGTTTGTCGCCCCGGTTCCAATAGAGGACTCGCGGCTGCTTGAACTTTTCACCGATGGACGCCGAGTCAACCTCGGGGTAGACGTGTCCATTCACGTGAAAAATGTCGCGGCGTCCGTCGTGATCAAAATCCAGGAACGCCGCACCCCAGCCGAGGAACTTCGTGTTCACCCCAAGACCGGCCTGCGCGGTGACATCCTGGAAGTTGCCGTCGCCCAGGTTGCGGTAGAGCGTTGGCGTGTCGTCGGAGAAGTTCGTTTTGAAGATGTCCAACAAGCCGTCGCCATCGAAGTCGCCCGCCGTGGCGCCCATGCCCGCTTGTTCGCGCCCATCTTCATTGAGCGCTGTGCCGGATATCACTCCGGTCTCTTCGAACGTGCCGTTGCGCCTGTTGCGATAAAACAGCGACGCCGTGGAGTCGCAAGCGACGTAGATGTCGGGCCAACCGTCATTATCGAAGTCGCTGACCAAGGCCGTGAATCCGTAATACTGTTTCGGTCCGGCAATCCCGGCTTTGTCAGAGACATCCGTGAAAGTGCCCCGGCCATCGTTCTGATAGAGGCTCATGGTCTCACCCGGCAGGCCACGCGGACCGCAGACTACGGGCAGGCCCTTCCATTGACACTGCGCTTTATCGCCTGGCTTCGGAGTGACCTTCAGATCGAGATCCAGGTAGTGCACGACAAACAGATCGAGATCTCCGTCGCGGTCGTAGTCGACGAAGGAGCAACCGGTGCTCCAGCGAGTGCGGCCGCGCCACAAGCCGCGCTGGCGGGTTTCGTCGCTGAACCTGCCCTTCGCATTGCGCCAGAGTGTATTCTCGCCCCAATTTGTGATCAGCAGATCCGTCCAGCCGTCGTTGTCAAAATCACCCGCACAAACCCCTTGCGCCCATCCGGTGTGCTTTAGGCCAGTTCTGTCCGTCGCGTCCTCGAATGTGAGCCCCCCCTGGTTGCGGTAGAGAAAATGCCGGGGCGAGCCGGAGCCGTCCAGCCGGGACCCGTTGACGAAAAGCAGATCCTGCCAGCCGTCGTTGTCGAAGTCGAACATGGCCGTTCCGGCGCCGGTCGCCTCGACGATGTATTGCTTGCCCCTTTCCGCACCGGAAACGTTAACGCCGGTCAGGCCGGCGGTGGCTGCGACATCACGATAGTCGACCGCCGGGGGCTTCATTCCTTTGGGAAGCGGGCGCGAGGCCTGGGCGACTGCGTTGCCGGACGCCATGCCTTGGGCCCAGGTTGCCGTCCCAATTGCGAGGATCAGGATTGCGGTTCTCATGCGCGCTCGGTACTTTGTTGGTGATAACACAAACCGCTGCAGGCGCGTGGCGGCCTCGGGTAGAAGGTAGCCCTCGGCCACGAGCCTTTCGGCCGCCGCGGTGACGCCCCGGAATAAGGCTGCTCCACCGACAACCGCAGATCGCCAGCGGCGAACCGGCCGGTCCGATTGGTGCGGAAAGGCACATACTATCCAGTGAGACCGCATAGCTCGCCGTCATTGGAGCCAGCACGGCGCAGTGACCGAACGGTCGCCCGTTTTGGATACATGCGCCAAGGCTAGAGTCAGTGCATTCCGCCTGTGTGCTTATTTCGGCCAGCCCGCCCCATCCTTGTGGGTTTAAGAACTTTTCGCCGTACGGCTGCCCTCCCCAAATTGAATTCACGGGAGCCACTTGCAAAACTCAAGGCGGCCTAAAATGTTGATTTTCGCGGAGTTGCAAATTTCAAGAGAAACAAAACCCGCAAGAATGTTTTGGAAATGGGGTTGAGTCGAGGTAATCTGTTGTCGCCAAACGAACGCACTACCAAGGAGACAACCCCACCATCATGCAGATTACTCCGCTGGCGATCGTCACGCAATTCGCCCATGTACTCCAACAGGAATTGTTTCCCGAATTGGAGGCCGCCGTGGGCCCGATGGACAAGAAGCTGGAACTGCTGGCCGCGGTGGTTTCGTTGACTCCGCTGGAGCGGGTGGCAACGGCCGGCCGCCGCTTCCCAGGCCGGCCGGCGAAGGACCGGACCGCTTTGGCGACCGCTTTTCTGGCCAAGGCCGTGTTCAATCTGCCCACCACGCGCGACCTGATTTCGCGTCTGCGCGCCGACGCCGCTCTGCGCCGCCTCTGCGGCTGGTCCAGTGCCGGCCGTCTGCCGCATGAATCCAAGTTTTCCCGTGCTTTCGCCGAGTTCGCCGCCACCGAGTTGCCCCAGCAACTCCACGCCGCCGTGATCGCGGCCACGCAACGGCAACGGCTCATCGGCCATATTACACGGGACTCCACCGCGATCCCGGTCCGCGAACGGGTCCTGCAATCGGTGCTGGACGAAAAGAAAGCCAGGAAAACAACGCAGGCCAAACGCAAACGGAAACGGGCCGTTCCACGGGCCAATGCCAAAGACCAGCCCAAACCCCAGTCCCAGCGCCAAACCCGGCCCAAGCCCAAACGCAAACACCCCAAGGGCTCGTTTGCCCGTGCCAAGGCCACCGAACGCGGTCCCCGCATGCAGCGCCAGCGGCTGGAATCGCTGAACCAAATGCTGAGCGGTCTGTCGTGCCACTGCGATATCGGAACCAAAACCAACAGCCAGGGAAATCAGGATCACTGGCGCGGCTACAAACTCCACCTGGACACTGCCGATGGGCAGATCCCGGTCAGCGCCGTACTCACCAGCGCCAGCGTCCATGATTCCCAGGTAGCGATCCCGCTGATGACGATGAGCTCCAAGCGCGTCACGCATTTATACGAAATGATGGACTCGGCCTATGACGCCGATGAAATCCATGCCCACAGCCGGCAGCTGAACCATGTGCCGGTGATCGCTCCGCATCCGCGGCGCGGAACCAAGAAGTCCTCGCAAGTGCCGAAGATCCATCCGGATCTACCGGCTCCGGAGCTGTGTCCGGCCAAACAGGAGCGCTTCAAGATCCGGACCATGAGCGAGCGCGTCAATGCCCGGCTGAAGGATGAGTTTGGGGCCAGCCAAATTCGCGTTCGCGGCGCCGCCAAGGTCATGGCGCATCTGATGTTTGGTGTACTGGCGCTGACGGTCGATCAATGGCTGCGGCTGGCTCCTCCGCAAAGCGGCTGAGGAAACCGGGCGAAGCCGCTCTCTTTGAAAAACGAGGGCCCTGCAAAGGCAGGTCAAGCCGCCGCATGTCCGTTTTGGGCAAAAAACATGACATTTCTGTTTTTGACTGCCCCCAAACCACGCCCCGCATACCCGTTCCCCCTTGTCAATCCCGTATTGACCGAGTTTTGCAAGTGGTTCACGGAAAAACGAAATTTATTTTTCGTTCGTTTTCAATACAATACAATACCGGCCCCCACCGTTCGCTTGCGGTGTCGTGCTAGCGTGGACGCAGAAAGCCGCCTGCACCCAAACGCCAGGCGGCTTTACTTTTTTTCACCGAGGTAGCCGCACCAATGTCACTCGCAAGGCTCAGTTCCCGCAAGAATCTGATCGCCGAAAATACGTCGAAATATCGACCCGTCGACGAGAAAGAAAGGTCGATAGTTCACCAGATTTCGGGCCACGAGTGGCAGCTCTTGCGCGCCCGCGCCCTGGACGCCGCGTTCCACGAAAGCCTCCTGCGACGCGCCGCCCGGTCCCGGAATTCTCGCGCCGTCTTCGCCGCCGAGATCGAACTCGCCACCAGCAAAACCGTCGCAAGTCTAAGAACCCAAGAGCTTTATCATCGCTACGCGATACGGGATCTGGAGCGCCGGCTTGGGACCCTCCGTCATTTTTCTACATCGAGTCCGGAACCCTCTCCGCCCGGCCGGCCGAAGCTCGCCCTCGTCCGGTCACGCGGCGGCATTCCAGCCGCCGCGTGACCGGCGAGGCTTAAAAGATAAGCTTCATGCTGTACTGAAACTCCCGGCCGCGGGTCTCCGGGTTTTGGACAAACGAACGGCCAAACTGCGGGGTGCCAACCGCGGCGGCGCCCATGTTGGGATTCCCCCACCAAAAACTATTGGTCAGATTGTAGGCTTCCATCTTTAACTCAAACCGGATGTTTTCCGTGATCCGGAACTCCTTGGCCAGCGTCGAATCCAGGTTCCAGTAACCCGGTCCGGTGATGCCTTCATATTGGTTCGGGTTGGAACGGACTGTAAAGGCCGGCTGCGGACGGAAAGCCGACTGGTTGAACCAGGCGCTCGGCCCCGGATTACTAATGGAGGGATTTCCGTCCACTTGAGCGGTTGGGAAGCGAAGGAATTCGCCGGAGCGGAAATAGAAGAAGTTACTGGTCGACCAGCCGCCGAGGATGCCGTTGAGTACCGGATGCGTACCGGCAAGGAACTTGCGCCCTTTGCCAACCGGAAGATCGTAGGTGCCGGCCATCGTCAGGCGGTGGCGCGGATTGTTGGACCTTAGCCAAGTGAACTTGTCCGCGTATTGGTCGACCTCGTTGAAGAAGAAGGTGTTGCGCTCGCGATTGTAGTTGAAAGCAAACAATAGGCTGAGTCCGTTCGAATACGCGCGTTGCATGCGGATCTGCAACGCCTGGTAGCGGTTGTTGATACCGGGCGTGAACTGCTGCTGAATGGAGGTGTACTGCGGGTAGGGCCGCAACAGTTGGAGCCTGGAGACGTTTCTCTGGCTGCGGAGCTGGCCGGGGAAATTGCCGGGCGTCGAGTAGTTGAAGAACGGATTCGCGGTGGTCTGGTTGTAGAACGCCGCGTTCGGGCCAAATCGATACTGAGGATCGATTTGATTCAGATCGCGGGTGTAGTCCAGGCTGCGGCCGAAATTCGTGAAATAGGTGAAATCGCCCTTGAACTGGCCGGGCAGGGTCCGCTGCAGGCTCAGGTTCAACCGGTCGTTAATGCCGGGCCGGAAGTTCTGCGCGGCAAACGTCGCGGCGCCGCCCAGGTTCGTATTTTCGCCGAATCCGCGGCCGACTACGGGAACCAGAGGGTTGCGTCCGGCCGGAAACGGATTCGAAAACTGGCTCTGCGGGACGCCGTCCACCATTGGCAAGCCGGTGGTGGAGCCGCTGAAACCGTCATAATTCGCAATGCGGCTGATCGTTCCGATAGTCGTTTGCGGAGGGACCATGTAGCGGCCCCAGCCGATCTGCACGGCGGTCTGATCGTTCACGCGAATGGCTACGCCCAGGCGCGGCAACAGGATGTTCCGTTGCGACTGGAACCAGCGGCGGTTGTCGCTGTCGCTGTAGATCCAGCGCCCGTTGAAGTTCGGCTTGGCCACAGCGGAAAGCTCGGACGGGAATGCCGGAGCCGACGTTCGAAGGGTGGGATTCGGCGAGCCGAGATCGAGGAATCGCGACAAACGGTCGGTCTCGTCGTAGGGCGCCGTCTCATACTCCCAGCGAAGGCCTGCGTTGATCGTGATATTGCGCGTCAGCTTAATATCGTCATGAAAGAAGGCCGAGTAGTAGGTCAGGAACAGGTGTTGCAATGGCTGGCTGTTTACAACGGAGTTGTTGTCGAGGATTCCCAACAGGAACGTGGCGTGGCCGTCGCCGCTCAGTGGATCGTTCACAAGATGCGTGCTGGATGTTGGGCCGCCGGAAAAGTTGAAGTTCATGAAATTGAACGATTGACCGTGGGCCTGGTGATACCGGATGTCCGTGCCGGCCTTTAAGTAGTGCTTGCCTTGAAAACGCGACAGTTTGCCGCTCAGGTTGAAACTCGAAGGTTCCTGGAACCAGTACCCGGCCCTGCCGTAGGAGGACGTGCCGCCGACCGTGCTGATGTTCACGCCGGGGTAGTAAATCGCCGGCTGCTCGCCGATATAGTTGGAGTACCAAGTGTTCCCCGGCCAAAACCGGTCGAGGCCCGCCAGGCCAACGGCCTGTTTCGGCGCCCGGTAGTTGTCTTGAAACTCGGCGAAGCTCGAGCGGAAATTGATCACCGTCCGCGCGCTCATCGTGTACACAAGCTCGCCGGCGATGTTGCGGGAATCCATCAAACCGCCGTTGTCGTTCGGCATGGCCGGGCTGTTGTTCGGTGTGTAGTTGGCCTGGTCGAGCGTGGTCTTGAACTGCGAATAGCGGCCGAAGAGTTTCAGTTTGTCGTTGAAATTGTAGTCGGTCCGGTTGGCGAAGTTCCAGTTGTTCACGAACCAGAAATAGCCCAGGCGGAAGTTGTTGATGCCGGTAATGTCGTCGCCGGCCCCGTTCGGGGTCCAGATATCCTTCATGATCGTGGCCGACGTGGGGTCGATCCGGCTGGCCGGCACGATGTTGCCGGGGAACGGCATGCGCTGCGCCGCGGCGCCGTTGTTGATCAACTGCGTCGTCGAGGGGTCGTGGATGGTGCGGAGACCGCCGCGGGCGTTGAGCGAACGCGAAAAGTCGCCGGTGCGCTCCAGGTTGGTCGGCAAAGTCCGCTGGGCGTTCAGCGGTTCCTTCGTCCGCCAGCCTTCGTAAGTGCCGAAGGTGAAGAGCTTGTTCTTCTGGATGGGTCCGCCGATGGTGCCGCCATAGATGTGATTCCGGATCTGATTCGGCCGCCGGTTGAGAGGATTCGACACAGCGTTGAAGACGGGATTGCGGCCGAAGTAGGAGGCCGTGCCGTGGACCTCGTTGGTGCCGGACTTCATGGAGAGGCTGAGAATTCCTCCGGCCGAGTGGCCGAATTCGGCATCCACCGAATTCTGCTGCACGGTGAACTCCTGGGTCGCGTCCATCGGAGGAGCGTAGGAACCCTTCGGGCCGATCTGCAGCGGAGCGCCGTCGAGCAGAAGGTCGTTCTTTCGAGATGTGTTGCCGCCGACGTCGATTGACGACGAGGACCACATGAAATACGGATTGCGATCGAAGCCGATGTAGCGATTGACGACGGCCGGGTCGAGCAGGGCAAGCGTGAACGGGTTGCGCGCCTTGACGGGAAGATCGGTGAGTTGCTTGCGGTCGATGGTCAGATCGCGCGTGGACGAATTGAACGCCAGTTGGACGGCGGTGCCGGTCACCTCGACGGACTCGACGACGGTGCCCGGTTTCAGTGCGAAGTCTGCGGTCACGTCGGCGCGGGTCTGCACCACCAGGTTCTCGCGCGAAGCCTTCGCGAATCCGGCCATTTCGGCGGTGATCGTGTACGTGCCAGGCTCGACAAAGTCAAAGATGTAGCGTCCGTCGGCGGTTGAATCGCGGGCGATCTCAACACCGGTGTTTACGTTGCGAAGTGTGACTTTGGCGCCGGCGACTGCCGCTTGCGTGGCATCGGCGACGAGGCCCTGAACACGGGCCCGGTAATCCTGCGCAGTAGCGACGCAGACGAAAGTCACAAGAACGAAGCAAAGACGGAGAGCGGTCATGTACAGTCCTCAGCTTGTTAGAGTGCGCGGTAGCGGCCGAACGCGGGCGTCACCGATTGGTAGACGCTACCACTTCACTGGGACGGACACAAGGGGGGCCTCTCTCATCGGTCCAGGCGCCAGACGAACTCGCCATTCACGATGGTGGCGACCTGGCCGCCGCGGAACGGCCGCCCGTGGAAGGGCGAGTTGCGGCTCTTGGACTGCGACTTGTTCAGATCGTAGTTCCAGGCGCGGTCCGTGTCGAACAGCGTGACGTCGGCCGTCTCGCCCGCTGCCAGGCGGCCCTTGCCGAGGTTGAGCACGGCGTTGGGTTTGATCGTGAACATCGCGATCATCGTCATCAGAGAGATCCGGCCGGTGTGGACCAGTTGTTCCAGCGACAGACCGATCGCGGTCTCCAGTCCGTTGATTCCGAACGGGCAGCGCTCGAACTCCTGCATCTTCTCCGAACCCGGATGCGGCGCGTGGTCGGTGGCGATCACGTCGATCGCTCCAGTCGCCAATCCCTCGGTCACCGCCTGCACATCGAAGCAGGAACGAAGCGGCGGCTTCATCTTGAAGTTGCTGTCGTAGGGGACGATGTCGGAGTCGCAGAGCGTGAAGTGGTGGGGACAGACCTCGCTCGTCACGGGCAATCCGCGCGCCTTGGCGAAGCGCACCATTTCCACCGAGTGTCTCGCCGAGATGTGGGCGACGTGATACCGCGCGCCGGTTACTTCGGCGAGCAGGATATCGCGGGCGACCATGACGTCCTCGCTGCAGGCCGGAATGCCGCGGAGGCCGAGCTTTACGCTCTCGAAGCCCTCATGCATGTCGCCGCCGGCCGAAAGGTTCAGATCCTCGCAGTGATTGATAACCGGCAGGCCGAAGGACTTGGCCGTTTCCATCGCCCGGCGCATCACGCGGGCGTTCATCACCGGGCGGCCATCGTCGGAGATGGCGACAATGCCCGCCTGCTTCATGGCGCCTATGGCGGCCAGTTCCTCGCCGGCGCTGCCTTTGGTGATGGCGCCGATCGGATACACGTTGACGGGCGACACCCTGCGGGCGCGCTCGATGATGTAGGTGGTGACCACCGCCGAGTCGTTGACCGGATTCGTATTCGGCATGCAGCAGACACTGGTGAATCCGCCGGCGGCTGCGGCCCTGCCGCCGGTCTCGATCGTTTCCGAGTGTTCGAAGCCCGGCTCGCGCAGGTGCACGTGCATGTCGATAAAGCCGGGGGCCACAATTAGCCCAGTCGCGTCGAACGCCTCGGGGGCTTCCAGGTTGGCGCCGATCGCGGCGATCTTGCCATCGGCGATCAAAACGTCGGCGACGCCGTCGTGGCCGGAGGCCGGGTCCATCACACGGCCATTCTTGAGTACGATCCGGCTCATCCCATCACCCTTTCGAGCACCGCCATGCGAATGGCGACACCGTTTTCCACCTGATTCAGAATGACCGAATGTTTGGAGTCCGCCACTTCGCTGGAGATCTCGCGGCCCCGGTTGATGGGGCCCGGATGCATCACGATGGCGTCCGGCTTGCACAGGTTCAAATGGTCAGGCCGGAGGCCGTAGAAACGGAAATAGTCGCCGGGCGGGAACGGCGTTTCGTGCTGGCGCTCCAGTTGCACGCGGAGCATCATGATGACATCGGCGCCGGCAATGGCCTCGCGGATGTCGTGAGTCAGGGTTACGTTGTTGGTGAGTTGGCCGAGGGCCGGGGGAAGCAGCGGGGCGGGGCCGCAGAGTACCACGCCGGCGCCGAATTTCGAGAGCAGGTACACGTTCGACCGCGCCACGCGGCTGTGTACGATATCGCCGATGATGGCGACGCGAAGGCCTTCCAGTTTCGGCTTGTAGTCGAGAATCGTCAGCGCGTCGAGCAGCGCTTGCGTCGGATGCTCGTGCAGTCCGTCACCCGCGTTGATGATCGGCATCTCGAGATGCCGGGCCAGAAAGTGCGGTGCGCCGCTGGCGGCGTGGCGCATCACAATCGCGTGCGGCCGCATGGCGGCCAGCGTGTTGAGCGTATCGACCAGCGATTCGCCCTTGCTTGTGCTGGAGCCCGACGACGAAATGGAGATCGTGTCGGCGCCGAGGCGTTTGGCCGCGATCTCGAAACTGGTCCGCGTGCGCGTCGAGTTCTCGAAGAACAGGTTCACAAGCGTCTTGCCGCGCAGTGTGTCCAGCTTCTTGAACTGACCCTCGCCATGCGCCTGGAAAAACTTGGCGCGTTCCAAATATGCTTCGATCTCCGCGCGATCCAGGTTTT
>VFZO01000251.1 GCA_016871155.1 Acidobacteriota bacterium
ATCCAGTTGATCTCCCGTGATTGCGAAATGGGAGTAATGGTTTTAAGAGCTTGACTCATGATGAGGGCAATTCTTCATAGGCTATCAGACAATGGCAAGGGGCGACTGCGCGCTCAGTAAATTAATCGGTGTAAGACGGCCTCCCCGATAGACGAGAATGGAGAAATGATCTCTCGACGCACCGCATTGGCTCTACCCGCCGCTTTGGCCGCCGCGCCGTTTCAGGGCCGTATCCCGCTGGCCGTTTCGACGTACAGCTACTGGCACTTCCGGACGGAACGGTATCCGGTCGAAAAGGTCATCGAACATGCGGCCGCGATGGGTTTCGACGGCGTGGAGATTCTGCACCGCCAAATGGCGGACGAGTCGCCGGCCTACTGCGCAAAGCTCAAGAAGCTGGCGTTCGAGCGCGGCTTGTCGTTCCCGATGCTGTCGATTCACCAGGACTTCGTTTCCCCTGACCCGGCGGAGCGGCAGAAGCACATTGATCATACGGTGCGGTGCCTGCAGTTGGCTGCGCGGCTCGGCATCTCGTGTGTGCGCCTCAATAGCGGCCGGTGGAAGACAATCAAGTCGTTCGACGATTTGATGAAGGTGAAGGGGAATGAACCCGCGTTGCCGGGCTACACGGATAAGGACGCCTTTGGCTGGTGTATCGATTCGATCCAGAAATGCCTGCCAACCTGCGAGAAGGAAGGCGTGATGCTGGCGCTCGAGAACCACTGGGGACTGACAACCAAAATCGAGAGTCTTCTGACGATCTACAAGGCGGTCAACTCACCTTGGCTCGGAGTGAACCTCGACACGGGGAACTACCCGGGCGATCCCTACGACGGCATCGCTCAACTGGCGCCGCACGCGACGATTGTCCAGGCGAAGACCTACTACGGCGGCGGCGAGTGGTACACGCTGGACCTGGACTATCCCCGCATCGCCAGGATCCTCCGCAACGCCGGATTTAGGGGTTGGGTGTCGCTCGAGATGGAAGGCAAAGAGACGCCGGAGACCGCTGTGGCCAAGAGTTACGCGGTCTTGCGGAAAGCGCTGGCAGTCTAGTCGAGCCGGCGCGCACCTGGATTTGGCCGTCCGGAGATGCCTCCGCGGCGTGCGGATAGAATGCCAGTACCTGGCCGTGATGCCCCGAAACGGGCCATCAGCGCCCAGCGTGAGGAGGAGGCGGAGGAGATACGGCCGCGTTCGTTTGCCGCAGGACCGCCGTCGCCGACGCGATCATACTCGCGAGGTCGGTCACGTTGGCCGGCACGATCATCGTGTTGTTCGTGCGGGCCATCTTTCCGAACTCGGTGATCCACTGTTCGGCGACACGGAGTTGAACGGCATCCCGGCCGCCGTTGCCTTGGATTGCGGTGGCGACGCGTTCGATCCCGATTGCCGTCGCTTCCGCGATCGTGCGAATGGCGTTGGCCTCGCCCTCGGCCTCGTTGATCTGCTGCTGGCGGCGGGCTTCCGAGGCCTTGATGACCATCTGCTTTTCGCCCTCGGCTTTGTTAATCGCCGCGTCGCGGACAGCTTCCGACGTTAGAATCGTGGCCCGCTTTTCGCGCTCGGCGCGCATCTGCTTTTCCATGGCGCCGAGGATGTCGGCAGGCGGCGTGATGTTCTTAATCTCATAACGAAGCACTTTCACGCCCCATGGCTCGGTGGCCTTGTCGAGTTCGCTAACAACGGAGATATTGATCGTGGTGCGTTCCTCAAACGTACGGTCCAATTCAATCTTGCCGACCTCACTGCGCAACGTAGTCTGGGCGAGTTGGATGATGGCAAAGCGGAAGTCCGCGATGCCATAGGAAGCGCGCTCCGGATTGAGGACTTTGAGATAGAGAACCCCATCGACGGCCACCTGCACATTGTCTCGGGTAATACAGATCTGCTCCGGAATATCGATCGCCTGCTCTTTCAGAGAGTGGCGGTAACGAATCACGTCGAGGAATGGAATCAGCACGTGAAAACCGGCATCGAGAGTGCCGCTAAAACGGCCCAGCCGCTCCACGACGTAGGCGCTTTGCTGGGGCACAACGACAGCGGTCTTGGCAATGATGATCAATACGACAATCACCAGAACAAACAGAACGATAAACTCAGGCATTGGATTGCTCCCTAACGTTTAGAGTGAGTCCGTCGACCTGCTCGACGGTACAGCGGGCGCCGGCATGAATCGTCACGCCGGAGATGTTCCGGGCTTTCCAGGTCGTTCCGCGCAACTCGGCGTCGCCGATATCGCCCGGGTGCAGCGAGGTCCGGACGACAGCTACTTCACCGGCGATATCGTCCGAATGCGTCTTGCCCGGCTTTTGCAGCTTTGCTAATAGGGGCTTGCGGAACAGCACCAGAGAAAGAATCGAGACGGCAGAGAAAGTCAAGGTTTGCACGGTCAGACTCCCGGTCCCCAAGGCCACGATGGCAGCGGCAACGGCTCCGATTCCGAAGAAAAGGAAGTAGAACCCGCCGGGCGTCAACATTTCCGCCAGCAGCAGTAACAAGCCGCCGCTCAACCAGATCCACCAAGACATACCCCACCTCCTATCGGAGATACGAATTTACATCATCCGATGTTCAATTTGGGATTAGGCTTTCATCTTCATCTTCTCAGGGTCCCAATGCATGGTTTTGCCGGAGAAATAACTGGTATTGGAAAGCAATGCCGGCGCGGCGGCGCGGAGGCCGAAAACGGCATCTTCAATCACGGGCTTGCGGGAACGGATTGCGTTGATGAAGTTCTCGTGATGGGCGTATTGCTCGGTGTAGCCGGGGGGCAGAACCCAGCGCTGCTCGTTCGTGGCGCGCATACCGTCGGCAGTCGCCTTTTGGGCGGGATGCAGCTTTTGATACTCGCGGACGATCTCCGTGGCCGTGGCCTTTGAGAAGTTGGACGCGGTGTGACCGGGCTCGGACTCCTTGGGGCGCCGGCGCAGAACCAGCGCGCCGCCCACGGCCAGATCCAGCACACCCTCGGTGCCGATGAATTTGAAACCGGAGCCGTCGCCGCCGCCGGCCGCGAAGTTCAGCCGGATCGCCAAGTGGAAGCTTGGGTGGGACGCGGTTTTCGGATAGTCGTACATGCCCATCATGTGGTCCGGGACATCGCGGCCGTCGTTCCAGTGATAGAGACCGCCGGTGGACATGATTCGATTGGGGCCGGCCGAATCCATGACGTAGTGAATGCCGGTAAACAGATGCACGTAGAGGTCGCCGGCCACGCCGGTGCCGTAGTCCTGGTAGTTGCGCCAGCGGAACATGCGAATGGGCTCAAAGGATCGTTTCGGCGCGTGGCCGACGAAGCGATCCCAATCGACCGTTTGCGCTGTGGCGTCGGGAGGGATGGAATACTGCCAGGCCCCCAGAGCGGAGTTGCGGTCCCAGTAGGCTTCCACCATGTGCACATCGCCGACCAGACCCTGCTTGATTACCTCGCGGGCCTTGGCGTAAAGGATGGAACTGGCGCGCTGGCTGCCAACCTGCAAAATGCGCTTGGTTTCGTTTTGCGCCCGAATGACCGCCTCGCCCTCTTCCACCTTTTGAACCATCGGCTTTTGGCAATAGACGTCCTTGCCGGCCTTCATTGCGTCGCAGGCCATGATCTGGTGCCAGTGGTCCGGTGTGGCGACGATGACAGCGTCGATGTCCGGCCGGGCCAGAACCTCGCGGTAATCGCGGGTGGTAAAGATGTCCTTGCCGTACAACTCCTTCGCCTTGTCCAGCCGCCCTTGGTACACGTCGGCGATGGCCGCCAGGCGGACGCCGGGAACCGTTACGGTCGTGGCGACGTCGCCCTGACCCATGATTCCGAAGCCGATGCAGGCGACGTTGATTTTGTCGTTGGCGCCTTTGGGCGCTTGGGCCTGCGCGGCGGCGGCGAGCATGGTGGTCGCTCCGCTGGACTGTATGAATCGGCGGCGAGTGCTGGACATGCTTCTCATCATAGCGCTCCGCTATGAAGATTTTGGCCTTGGAGGCCGATAGAGCGTAGGATGCCGTTCTCCGATCTGCAAAACCTGGATGATTTGACCCAGTACGATGGCGAACTGGAGGAGGTGGCGCCCGCGGCCCCGGTGCCCAAAGTCCCAGCGAATCTTGAAGATACCGGAATCAACGCCAGCATGATCGAGCAGATCATTCTCAAGCTGCTCTACTACAAGGGCGAAGTAGTCGGGCGGGAACTGGCCAACGAACTCGGCCTCCGTTTCAGCGTGATCGAGAACATGCTCGATGTAATGAAGCGCAACAATCTGATCGGAGTCAAGAGCTCCCTTGGTATGGGCGCGATTTCTTCCCGGTTCGCGTTAACCGAAAACGGGCGGGAGTTGTCTAAAGAATACATCGGGCAGTGTTCCTACGCGGGGCGCGTGCCCGTGCCGCTCTCGCAGTATACGGAAATGGTCCGCCTGCAGAAGCAGCGCGACGGTTGGCTGACGCTGGAGGCCCTCCGGGACGCCTACAAGCATATGGTCGTCACACCTGAATTGCTGAACGCCATCGGCCCGGCGGTGAATTCGGGGAAGTCCTTCTTGATCTATGGCCAACCCGGAAACGGCAAAACGTTTCTGGCCGAAGCGCTGTTTAACGTGGATCCCAGCTACGTCTATGTGCCGTATGCCTTGGAGTGCCAGGGCATGATCATACAGATGTACGATCCCATCTACCACCACCCGGAGGCGGAAGAGGCGGTGGATGTCATGTCGGCCTTTACACGGGAGTCCGGCGCCGACGGACGTTGGTTCAAGACGAGGCGTCCGTTCATCGTCAGCGGCGGTGAGCTAGATCTCAAGATGCTCGACCTCAGCTTTAATCCGGTCGGCAAGTTCTATGAAGCCCCGTTTCAATTGAAGGCGAACAATGGAATCTACCTGATCGACGACTTCGGACGGCAGCGTGTCACCCCGGCCGAGGTTTTGAACCGATGGATCGTCCCGATGGAACGCCGCATCGACTTCCTCAGCTTCGTGAACGGCGCCAAAATGACCGTGCCGTTCGAGTGCTTCCTGATCTTCTCGACGAACCTAAAGCCGACCGACCTGGGCGACGAAGCCTTTCTACGGCGAATCCAATACAAAATGCTATTGAGAAGTCCCAGAGAAGACGAATTCGTGAACATATTTGTCAAGTTTGCGGAGAGCAAAGGCCTGAACTGTCCTTTGGAGCTTGTGGATCGCCTTCTACAGCGCCAATACCGCGCGATCGGAAAACCGAGACGCCGATGTCATCCACGAGATGTTCTGTCCCATGCGATCGATATCATTCGATTTGAACGGCGTCCATTCGAGTTGACGGACGAGGTCCTGGACTTGGCGTTCCGTTCGAATTTTGTTTCCGCTGAAGAGATTGACTGATTCTGAAAATCGCGCCTTACTGCGCCGTCTTTTCAAACTGCCGGAGCCCTGGTCGCCGGGATTGACCGCGGCCGGGCTCAGCGCAATCGCGCTACGCGCGCGCCGCCGGGCTGCTCCCAGGCAATAAAGACGCTGTCGCCAGCGGCAGCCAGTGCGGGGAATCCGCCGTGTTCGGCGACGCCGGTCAGCGCGCCATCGAAGGCGACAACCTTCATCCCGTCCACCCAGGCCATAACCCGCCGGCCCTTGCCATCAAGCGCCAGCGCTGGATCCTTGCCAGTCCAACCGGAGTCGATGAACTTGTCGCCGTCGGTCGCGTACACTTGCTTTTCCCGTCTCCAGGCGGTGACGATCTCTCCGTTGGCTCTGACCGCCAATCCTCCGCCGTCCATCGGGCAGGCGTTTAACTTCCAGGTACCCGTGCCCACAACGCGGGACGTAAACGTCTTCCCGCCGTCTTTCGACCTGGCCAGCCACATGTCGCGCGAGCCGCCCAGCCAGTTGCGGAACATCACGTGAAGCGATCCATCTGCCCCAACGGCTGCCGACGGGTGGCAACACTCGCAAACGTTGCCGTCCGGAGAGCTGTACACCACGAAATTCGGAGACCAGCTTGCGCCCGCGTCCCGGCTGACGGTGGCAAACACACGCATACCCTTTTCCCGCATGTCGAGCCACGTAGCGGCCAGCATTCCGTTGGGACCCGCCGCCAATGCATGTAGTCCCTCGCGCGCGGCGCCTGGAACGTCGCTCATCCGCCGGGCTTCGCTCCAGGATTTGCCGCCGTCGGTGGACCGCCAAGCGTACAACTCGCTATCCCGGCCGCCGCCCTGCTTTCCGGCAATAGCGGCGATCACGATCGCGTCCCGGGTGATCGCAACGCGTGGGCCGCGGTGCCGCCCCAGCGAGAGCTTGCCCGCGCCACCCACCTTCACCGCGGGTGCGAAATTCTTGCCGCCGTCCTGAGAGACAGCGGCGAAAATCTCGTTCCCAATTCCATAGGTGACGGCCACCTGCCGGCCGGATGCAGCCAGTTGGGGCTGTCTCGCGCCCGGGTCGAGAGTCAGTAGCGGGACAATTGCAAGGGCGAAGAACGTCATACCAAGTCGAATAGAAGAATAGCGCAATCCTTATCGGCCTGAATGGTCAATTCTTCACCGGGAGAGGCGGACACGGCGTCACCGGCTTCAAGGGTCAGATCGTTTACCCGCAATGTGCCCGTACCCACTTGCAGCCACACGTGCCGGCCAGCGAAGTGCAACCCGGTTCCCGCGTCCATCTTCGATGCGTACACGTTGGCGTCCTGTTGGATGAGGGAGCTGCCTTCGCGGCCGTCCTTCGAGGCCACCAGGCGCAGCCGGTTCCGAAGGTCGGCGTCCACCCAGGGAATGTCTTCAAACCGTGGAGGGATGCCTTGGGTATCCGGTTCGATCCAGATTTGAAACAGGTGAATGGGCTCGGAGGGCGACGCATTGCGTTCGCTGTGAAACACCCCGGTGCCGGCGCTCATCCGCTGCATGTGGCCCGGCTCCAGGACGGCCTTGTGGCCCATCGAGTCCTCATGCTCCAGGCGGCCCTCCAGTACCCACGTCAGGATCTCCATGTCGCGGTGCGGATGCATGCCGAAGCCGGCGCCGGGCGCGATGCGATCGTCGTTGATCACGCGCAGCGACCGGAAGCCCATGTGTTTCGGATCGTAATACCGGTTGAACGAGAAACTGTGTTTGGCGTTCAGCCAACCCGCTTGCGTCACTCCACGCTCAGCGGCTCTTCGAACTGTAAGCATAGCTCTCTGTTGGATGCACAAACCGGGATTTCGACTCAGGGCGCTAATGCTACGATGACGCTATGGATCGACGGCATCTGCTATTTACCGCCGCGGCCGCGCCGATGTGGAGCGCCGCTGCGAAGTACTCCTACAAGCTGCGCTATGCGCCCCGCATCGGGATGATTGACGAACCGGTCACCCGCCAGATGGAGATTATTGCCGAGAACGGGTTCAAGGGATTCGAATACAACGGGCTGCCGAAACACTCGTTTGCCGAAATCGAGCAGTTCCGCAAGAAGATGGATGAGTTGAAGCTTTCCATGGGGACGCTGGTCGTAAATCGCGGAGGCTGGAAGCCGTCGGCCATGGTCGACAAGCAGTTTCACGCCGAATTTCTTGCTGACGTGAAGAAGGCAGTGGAGATTCACAAGATCATCGGCAACGATGTCGCGACGGTTTGCAGTGGCTTGGGTGTGGAAAATCTGAGCCACACGCAGCAGACCACCAACTGTATCGACGTGTTGAGGCGCGCCGGCGATCTCTGCGCCGAGACGAAGATGGCGCTGGTACTGGAGCCGCTCAACGTTCGCGTGGACCACGCCGGCTATTTTGTCGTGTTTTCCGACCATGGGGCCGAGATCATCGCCAACGCCAACCATCCGAACGTGAAGCTGCTGTTCGATATCTATCACCAGCAGATCTCGGAAGGAAACGTGATCAATCACATTAAGAAGCACTACTCGCTGATCGGCTACTTCCAGACCGGCGACGTGCCCGGCCGAAAGGAACCCGGCACAGGCGAAGTGAACTGGTCGAACGTGTTCAAAGCGATCCACGGTCTCGGCTATCAGGGGTTGATCGGCATGGAACACGGGCTGTCGCAACCCGGCATGCCGGGTTTGATGAAGTGCTTCGACGAATACCGGAAGGCCGACAACTGGACCGTGTAATGGCACTGTGCCCGATCTGCGGATTGCGTAAGCCCAAACGGTATTGCACCGCCCGTGGGGAAAATATCTGTGCCCAGTGCTGTGCGGCGAACCGCGAAGTGACGATCCACTGCCCGTTTGAGTGCTTGTACCTCGGCGACTCCCGTGCGCACGAAAAGGTCGAGCGCGATCCGTCCACGCTTCCGCACCGCGATTTCGAACTCTCCGAAGCGTTCTTGCGACACGCCGACCTGACCATCATGCTGTTCGGCGCATTTCTGAACAAAGCGGCCAGGCCGCTGCCAAACCTTACAGACGCCGAGATGCGCGCCGCCTTGGAGGCGATGGTTCAACGCTTCAAGAAAGTGGACGTTCCGGCGCTGGATGGGCCGGCCGCGCAGGTTTTCGAGAGTTTCGAACAGAGCTACGGAAAGTTCCACTCGGATCTGGCGAAGGAACAGGGCGCCGATAGCGTATTCAACGAAAGAACTCTGCTGGGCGTTGTGATCTTTCTGGCCCGGATGGCGCACGGGCACAACAACGGCAAGCCACATTGCCGGGCGTTCGTCCACTATTTGCGAGCCACGTTCCCGGCCGCGGACGCGCCTGAATGACCGGACTGATCGTGTTTGCGCATGGTTCCAGCGTGCCGGAGGCGAACGACTCGGTCCGCCGGGTGACCGGTGAATTGCGGGCTGCCGGCGGCTATGAGAACGTTGAGACTGCGTTTCTAGAGGCCGCCAAACCGGACCTCCGCGGCGCGGTCGCGAAACTGACCGCTCTCGGGATGCGCCGCATCGTCGTGCTGCCCTACTTTCTTACGTTGGGCATCCATTTGCGCCGGGACCTTCCGAGAATTGTCGCCGGGCTGGAAGCGGATCACCCGGGCGTTCGAATCGAAGTCAGCGAACCGCTGGATGGCCATCCCGCGTTGGTGGCTATTCTGCTGGACCGCGCCCGAAGCGCCGTATGATCGCCCGGTTGGTATCCTTCGCCGATCTGGCGCCGGACATCCGGCATTTCGTTTTTGAGGCGCCGGATATGGCGTCGCTGGACTTCCTGCCTGGCCAATTCGCGTCTCTGCGCCAGGAGATCGGCGGCAAGACCATCACGCGGGCCTATTCGCTGGCCGCCGCGCCGCGGGGAGACAATCAGTTCGAGATCTGTTTGAACCGCGTAGAAGGCGGGTTGTTCTCACCTCATCTGTTCGCGCTCCAGGCCGGCCAGACGGTCGATTGCCATGGAATTCTTGGGACCTTCGGCTGGAGAGACCCGGCCATGGACTCCATCCTCGTGGCTACGGGCACGGGCATCGTACCGTTCCGCGCCATGTTGCAGCACCCCGTGGCGCGCCAAGTCACTCTCATCCACGGCACCCGGCACGAGGCGGGCCTGCTCTGGCGCGCGGAGTTTGAGGCGCTGACCGGCCTCCGGTACCTGCCTACATTGACCAGGCCGGGGGACAAATGGGCCGGCCGGCGCGGGCGCGTCCAGCCATTGCTTGAGGATGTCCTTGGAAACCGCACGGACATTCAGGTGTACGTGTGCGGATTGAAGGAAATGGTCGATAGCGTGCGCGCTTTGTGCAAGGCGTGCGGCCTGGACCGGCGGCAGTTCATCGCC
>VFZO01000252.1 GCA_016871155.1 Acidobacteriota bacterium
TAGAGAGCCTGGTTCCAGATGGCGGCGTCTCGATAGTCGGCCGGGGAGGCGACGGTTTCAAACCCGCCAACGGTCTGGACAGTGGAGCGAAGAAAAGGAACGCTCTGAGCCTCGCGGGCCGCACTCAGCGCGCCGGACTCGGCGCGCGCCACGCGCCAGTACGTCCAAGCGCCAAAACCGCCCGCGGCCAGTGCGGCGAGAAGGAGCAGTTTGCGAATCATCGAACGATCAACAGGCTGATTTCCGGGCGGCAGTTCGCGCGGAATCCCAAAATGTTGCCCACGCCGCGCGTCGTGTAGATCCAGCGTCTCTCGAAGGCGTTCAGACCGGCGGCGTAGCGCTTATCGAGAATCGGCACTACGGGCGGCCCATAGAACGGCACCATCACCTGGCCGCCATGCGTGTGGCCGCACAACATCAGGTCCCAGGCGTAGCGATAGCAGTCGGCTTTTCCGTCGGGATTGTGATTGAGCACAATCGCCGGAATGGAGGGGTCGCGCACAGCGCCGAAGGCGAGGGGCGCGCGCAGCTCGTCGCTCCACCAGTCACCAACGCCCACGAGAGAGAACCGCTGACCGTGCACCTCCACCTCCGTGGCTTCGTTATGAAGCACGCGGACGCCGCCGCGCGCGACCATTTGGCGGATGTAGGTGCTTGTGGGGAACCAGCCGGATTGGGCCGCCCAGACGCCTCCGTCGTGGTTGCCGGCGACGGCGAACGTAGGGCAGGCCGAGGAGAGCATTCGCAGCGCCGCCTCGTAACGGACGGGGTCGAAGTCGTTATCGGTGGTTACAAAGTCGCCGGTGAGGCAGACGATGTCTGGGCGCATGGCCAGGCCGCGCCGGAACGCCTCTTCCAGAAATGAAATCGGGACGATGGCGGCGGCGTGGAGATCGGAGAGGTGTAAAATTCGCAGCGGACGCGGCAGCTTCCGCCCCGTGACGATCTCCGTTTGGGTGTCTTCGAGCCAGCGGGGTTCTATGTGATAGGTGTAACCGTAGACCGAAAGTGCTGCGGTGGGAAGGCCGTATAGAAAGACGCGGCGTGTCGGCAATCGTCTTTATGGTAGCTCTTCGCTATGCGACGATTCCGCGGCAGTAGTCGAGGCACTTGCGAATCTCGGCGATGGTATCGGGGGCTTTGTATTCGTACTCGATGTTCGCCGGAATCGCCTGCTTGTTGTTCTTGAGCCAGAGCAGGACGTCCTTGATCGGAGTGTCGCCCTTGCCGAATTCGACGTTCTCGCCCTGGTTCTTGCGGCGGTCCTTGATATGCAGGGTGACGATGCGGGAGTGCCACTCCTCCATGAATTTCACAGGCTCAAAGTTGGCCGCCACGAAGTGGCCGATGTCCAGGTTGATGCTGATGTACTTGCTCATACCCTTCATGGCCGCCAGGAAATCCTCGGGCGTGGCGAACTCGTTCTTCACAATGCGGGAGTGGTTGTGCATACCCACGCGCATCTTGGCCTTGCGCGCGTACGGATCCACCTTCTGCGCCGTGGAAACGTTGGCGGAGGCTGTGATAATCTTCGCGCCCAGCGCGTCGGCGAACTCAAAACCGCGAGCGGTCTCTTTGTCTGAGAAGTTTTCGCGAAAGCTGTAGTTGTACGCATGGATCGTCACGCCCGCGTCGTTGAACCGCTTCCGGATGTCCTTGAAGTGCGACAACGGCGCCTCTTCACGCCACTTGGTCGTCTCTTCCGGCTTGACGCGGCCTTTGAAGGGCTCGGCGTGGCCGCTCCACATCTCGACCGTCTTGATGCCCAACTCCTGGCAGGCCTTGATACAGCCGTCCGTATCCCGGTCGCGCAGGCTGTAGGTCTGCGCGCCGATGATGACGCTCTTGAATTTCTTGTCCGGTTTCGCGGCCCCGGAGAGCACGAAAGCGGAGGAAGCGGCAAGGAAAGCGCGGCGAGTCTGGTCCATACGAAACCACTATCGTATCACCGGGAAATCCGGCTGCGATAATCAAGGAATGGGAAGCGAACGCCCGCTGGTTACGGACCTTGTCCAGATCAAACGGCTGGGGGAGCAAAAGCTCGAGGAAAACAAGAAGTTGCGCCAACACATGAAGCGGCACAACTTCGTCGAGCGGAGGCTGAAGGCGATCGCGGACGATGTGGAGCAGTCGATCGACTGCCTGCAATGCGCCAACTGCTGCCGCGTGGCGACGGCGAAGCTGATCGACCGGGACATCGAACGGGTGGCCAAGGCGGCCGGCATGAAGGTGGCGCAATTTCTGCGCGACTGTACCGAGGAGTCCGAGGAGGAAGGCCGGATTCTGAAGCGAACGGCGGCGGGCTGCGTGTTCCTGCACGGCAACGAGTGCCTGGTGTATGAAGGCCGGCCGGCCTCCTGCCAGGATTTCCCGCATTTGGTGAAGGGTCCCGGCTCGATGCTGTTCCGGATGTGGGTGATGCCGGAGCGGGCGACGTACTGCCCGATCACTTACAACACGCTGGAGAAGTGGAAGGACGAGTTGGAGTTTCAGCGGACGGTGTAGTTGGCCCTTCCGCCCGCGCCTCCGCGCTACTCAGGGCGGAGGCTCATATGAAATCGTTCCTGCCGATGTTGATTTTGACACCATTGATGGCGACGCTTGTGGCGTGGGTGTTGCAGAATGTTCTTCATGGATCGACGCAGCTTGTTACCGCTCGCGCCCGCCGCGGCTCTATGGCTGACTGAGCAGCCGGCTGCGGCGCAGGACCTGGACCTGGCCGCGCTGAAGGCCGCCCTGGCGGCCAGCGGCCTGGAGTTTGCCGGCCAGGAGGTGGAACTGCTGCGGGCCAATGCCACCCGAGCGCTGAGCACCTACGCGGCGCTTCGGGCCCATGCGGTACCGCTCGACACCGAACCGGCGTTGACCTTTCATGCCCTGCTGCCAGGCCGGAAACCGCCAGCGCCGGGACCCTTCGTCGAAATTCCGGCCGCGCCGAAGCGGTTTGCAAAGCCGGAGGACGTAGCGTTCTGGCCGCTTACGGATCTTGCCGCGCTACTGCGTACCCGCAGGATCACATCCACCGCGTTGACCAGAATGTACTTGGACCGGCTGAAGCGCCACGGGCCAGGCCTTTTCTGCGTCGTGACGTTGACCGAAGAATTGGCCCTGCGGCAGGCGGCGCGCGCCGACAAGGAGATCGCCGCCGGGCGGTATCGCGGCCCGCTGCACGGGGTTCCTTATGGTGTAAAGGATCTGTTCGCGACCAAGGGCATTCCAACCACATGGGGCGCGGAACCGTTCCGGGACCAGGTGCTGGCCTACGATGCGGCCGTGGTGGAGCGCTTGGAGCGTGCGGGCGCCGTGCTGGTGGCCAAGCTTTCCATGGGCGCACTGGCGTTGGGCGGCCAGTGGTTCGGCGGCATGACGCGGAACCCCTGGAAGACAGACAAGACTTCGTCGGGATCCTCCGCCGGTTCGGCATCAGCAACGGCTGCGGGGCTGGTGGGTTTCTCGATCGGGACGGAGACGCTCGGCTCCATACTTACGCCAAGCCGAGTCTGCGGCGTTACCGGTCTGCGCCCGACGTTTGGCCGGGTTTCCCGTTTCGGGGCGATGAGTTTGTGCTGGACGATGGATAAGGTGGGCCCGATCTGCCGGTCGGCGGCTGACTGTATGCTCGTGCTTCGCGCGATTGGCGGGCCGGACGAGCGGGACGGATCCGTGGTGCGGGCGCCTCTAGGGTGGGCGCAAGGCGCCCCACTACGTAGTCTCCGGATCGGAATTGCCGGCTTTGAAACGGCGGAGGGTCCCAGGAAGCAACTGTTCGAAGCCGCTTTGCAGGTGTTGCGGAAGGCGGGCGCCGTGCTGCATCCGGTGACAGTTCCCGCGTTTCCGTTGGGCGCCTTCCGCCTGATTCTGAGCGCGGAGGCGGCCACGGCGTTCGACGACATTACCCGCGACGGGCGAGTCCGGCAGTTATCCGGCCAGAAAGAGGGCGATTGGCCAAATACATTCCGCGCCGCCCGGCTGATTCCCGCTGTGGAGTACCTGCGCGCGATGCGCGTCCGGACCCAGTTGATGCAGGCGATGGACGCGCTGATGAAGGACTACGAATGCGTGCTGACGCCGCCCTCGAGCGCGATGCTGACCATCACCAACTTCACGGGCCACCCACAGATGACTATTCCCATCGGCTTCGTTGACGGGGAGCCGGAAGCCATCCATTTCACCGGCCGGCTGTTCGCCGAGGGACCGATGGCGAGGGTGGCGAAGGCCATTCAGGATGTAACAACGTGGCACAGGCAGCGGCCGGAAGGCTTCGTGCTATAGTGAGGAAACCGTAACGGCAAAATGATTCGCGAAAGCATCAGCGTGTTTTTTCCGGCCTACAACGACGGAAAAACGATTGGTGATCTCGTTCGGCGGAGTTTCGAGATCCTGCCGCAACTGACGCCTGACTACGAGGTGATCGCGGTCAACGACGGTAGCTGGGACGAGACGGCACAGGTTCTTCGCGACCTTGAAGCGGAGTTTCCAGGCCGGTTCCGGGCGGTGACGCACGAGGCCAACCGGGGCTACGGCGGCGCGCTGCGAAGCGGATTTGCCGCAGCGACGAAGGACCTTGTTTTCTATACAGATGGGGACGGTCAGTACGATCCGGCCGAGCTTCGCAAGCTGGTGGAACGCCTGGGACCCGCAGTCGGTTTAGTGAACGGTTTCAAGATGAACCGCAACGACCCCTGGCACCGGGTGATGATCGGGTTGCTGTACAACAAGTTCGCCCGGTTCATCTTCGGTGTGGAGTTGCGGGATATCGACTGCGACTTCCGGCTGATCCGCCGGACGGTGCTTGAGGAGATATCGCTCAAATCGACCAGCGGAACCATTTGCGTTGAGCTCGTGAAAAAGTTAGAGTTATGTCCGTATCTGGTTGAAGAAGTGGGAGTTCACCACTACCCTCGACTGCACGGACGGAGCCAGTTCTTCCGGATCAAGGCTCTGGCGAACACTTTCTTCCAACTGGTCCGGTTGTGGATTACCCTCGTGCTGCTTCCGCAGGTTACGGGTCGAGACGCTCGGCTGGCGTAGCGGGCGCGGCCGCCGCAATGGCGACGGTCACTTCCTGGCTTTCGACGCCGTTGGCGGCAATGGACATTGGCACAGCGTCTCCGAGCGGCGCGTCGGCCGGGATCATGGCGGTGACCAGGTAGATACCGATTTGGCCCGGAGCGAGGAACGCAGCGACCTGGGATGCGAGTTTTTCGCCGAAGCGCACCTGCACTTGACCGGTAGTGTCGAACCGGGAGTCGGCCGAGACGGCCTTGCCTTCATCGACCAGGGGATTGGTTGGCCCTAAGCCGGCCGCCCAAATGGTCACGATTTCGCCTTGCCACGCCGCGGCGCCCGGTCCCGCCAGGATCTGCGCCCCTTCGGCGCCGGAGCGGAAGACCAATGCCTGCCCGCGGCCGGTTTGGTCCGCCGTGAAGACGGCCGGCGACGCGCTGCCCACGCCGAGCGCGGACGGGGCGGAGACCAACTCGCCGCGTTTGACGATTAAGCGGTACTCGCTGAGTTGGAGATCGAAGGGGACCTGGAGGTTAATCTGCGCCGGGGATACGAACAGAAGGGGCGCCGGCTTGCCGTTGAACTCCACCTGCACGCCCCCCAATTCGGTGGGGAACGTCCCAGGCGTATCGAGGCCCAGCCGGTCTGCCTGCGCCATGTTCTCTCCGAAGATTGTGATGAACGCGCCGGGGGCCGTGAACGACTTTTCCTGATAACTGATGGCGTCGCGGACGGAGAACGACCGCAGCGACGGAACCGTGGAATCGACAACGCTGCCGTTCAACGACGCGGTGCCGACGTAAATTTCGCGCTCGCTGACGCCGCGCACGGCGACGATCTTCGCGACGGTGTTTTGCTGGCTACGCTCCGGCCGCCAGAAGATTTCCCAGATTCCGTTTCCGACTGAGGTGACGGTATTCGTACCATTGGCCGGCTCGACCGTAAAGCGGACCTGGGCCTTGTCGGAGATGTTCACGAGCTGGTTGCACTCGTCCTTCAACTCGAGACGGAACCGGAGGCCGACATTGCGGACTACGGTGAAAGGCAGGCCAGGCTCGCGGGTACTGAGCAGAAGGCGGGCACTGGAGCAGGAGCCGATGGCCTCGCGAACGGAGGACTTCGAGGAGGGCGCCGCCTGCGCCCCGGAGGTCAGCACGTTGAGCGTATAGAGGAGTTTCTCGCCGTTGGCGAAGAGGATCACGACGTCCTTGGTTTCCGACGCCGAGGTGGCGGAGCCGGTGCGCTGGACCTCCAACTGAATTTCGTTCGAGCCGGCGCCGACGACGCCCTGCGTGGAAGGCACCGAGACCACACCCGCCTCCCCGCCCAACGAGTAGGTACTGAAGACGGCGGCCGACGTGGCGCGGCTGAAGACCGGAATCGTCACCGTCGCGGTCCGCGCGGTGGACAAATTCACGGTCGCTCCGGCACTGCCGGCCTCATAGAGCCGCTGGGCCGAAGCGCCGGCGGGGAAGAAAAAGACTGTGAGGTACCGGCGGGCGACGGTCTGACTCGTGCGGGCCTCAAAAGTAACGATGGAGCTGGTCTGCCGGGTGGGCAGGTTGGCGCGATTCACCTGCACGTCGTAGCCGATGACCAGGCGGCCGTCTTCGGTTCGCGTGGTCTCGGCCTTCTGCATGGTGAACCACGAGGCGCCGGCTTCCGTGCGAATCAAGACGTCGGACTCGTCGAGACCACTGAGAACCAGGGAGGTGGCAGCAACTCGCGAGGTGTTGCGGGCGTTGATGGAAGACGCTTCGACCAAAGCGGCCTCGGCGGAAAGGTCGATGGAGGTGGTGCGGCCCGAGATTTGGAAACTGAGATCCAGCAGGACGGGGTCCGTGCTGCAGGGCGTACACCGGGCGCGCAGCGGAACTCGATACTGCTGGCGCGGCAGGCTGGCGGTGGTGAGAGTGATCGTAAACTCGCCGGATTGTTTGGGCTGAAGCTGGACGGAGGCCGGGGTAATCGCGATGCCTTCGGGCAGAGTTCCCGAAACCGATGCGGCGAAGGCATCCGGCGCGTTGTTGAACACACGTATGGTCCGGGTGACCGTTGGGGACGCGGGATCGACGCTGAACGGCGTGAGCTGGTCCAGAACGCTGAGCGGCGGAATGCGCCGAAGGAGTTCGGCATCGGGGGTCAGATCCACGGTGGTGTTCGCCAGCAGCCGGGCGGTGTCCACGGCGAGAATTTCGATGCGGCAACTGGCCGCGCGCGATGGAGCGTTGAGGGTGTCGAGCGCCAATCGGAGTTGAGTTGGCGCGACGGCCGCGGCCGGGCCGATGCGTACGAACCGGTCGAAATCGTTCGTGCAACTCATACGGGTGCGAAACGCGGTGGGTCCGAAGCCCGGATTCACGGGAATCGAGAGCTCCTGCGTACCGGAGTCCGGCGGATAGGTCCAAGTCTGGCGGTTCGGCAGGCCGACGCTCGAGGTGGCGCGGAACTGCGGATCCTCAAAGTAGTAGATCCGGTTCAGGTTGGTACGGATCAAAGCTCCGCGGGGGTGGGTGAACACCTGGACCGGCGACTGGCCGGGCTCATCAAAGAAGGTGACGGGCCGCGAGGCGCCGGTGAGCAGATTGTTGCCGTCGTAGGTCATCGAAATCAGATACTGGCGGCCGGCCTGGCTGGTGGACCCGGTGGTGCAGCAGGAGACAGCGAGAATCCGGCTGGCCGAATCGACGGCCACCGAGCTGAGGCGGACGTTGCCGCTAGTGCGAAGGGAATCGTCGAGCCGGAGTGTCACGACGGCGCGCGAGGTTGGATTCACTCGGTGCAGCCGCCAAAAATTCAGGTTCGCGCCGTCCAGAACGAGCAGTTCGCCGGTGGGCAGCAGCGACATCGAAAGAATCGGCTGGCCGGAGTAGGCGGGCGAAAACGTCCAATTCCCGGCGATAGGGTCGCCGTTGCCTGTCACGATTTGCCCGGTGGAGTGAACCGCGATGTGGACGCGCTTGGCCGAGTCGGTCAGCATGGAGACGCGGTCGCAGCCGGCGCCCAGATTGCCGGCGCGGCGCAGGATATTCGGCTCGGTCTGAACAAAGAAGTTGCACTGGCGGTCGACGAGATAGAGCCGCCCGTCGGAGTCGTTGGTGACAGCCACAACCGGCGCTGGGAGAGCGTTCGAAGGTATGGCCTCGCTGGGAGGCGTCACGATAGGCGGGATGGCGGGAGTAGCGGCCCGCTGGAGCACGCCGTTGGTCGTGATTCGATAGACGGATCCGTCCTCGCCCTCAACGACGTAGACCTGGCCCTGGTTGTCGACGGACACGGAGACCGGATTATCGAAGGCCGGGCGGAACGCGTTGTTGCCGGTGACTGGAATATAGCGCAGCATCCGCGCAACCTCTTCAGAGGCGTAGATCGTCTGCGCATTCGGCACGAAGCGGACCAGGCGATTTTCGTTGTAGTCGAAACCGATGACCTGATTACCGGCGCGAGCGATCTTGCCGGTGAGCCGTCCGATGGGGTTGAGATCGGTCCGGAGTTCGGCGAAGGCGAGCCGGAAGAGCGAACCGCTCTGTGTCTGAATAATCGTATCGCCGTTGGAGAGGCTGGCCACTTCGCCGGCGGGGTTGGCATTCAACTGGGTGAAGGTGCCGCCGCGAAACTCGGTATAGTTCGTGCCTGCGAGACGGGAGATCTGCCCGTCCATGGCGAAGATCATCGTACGGTCAGCGGTAACGGAAAACGAAGTGAGATCGGGGAGCGCGGACTTGCCGGCCATCGCGGAGGTGCCGTCAAAATGCAGCGCGAGCGTAGTGCCCCGGTTTTCCATTCGAAGGACCCAGAAAAAGCGCTTGGTCGAGGGCTGGCCGGCTTCGACGGTGTTTTCCTCGCGAAGAATGGCGATGTAGAGGTTGCCCTGCGGGTCGACGGCCATCTGCGTGCTGTTTTGGTAGAAGTCGCGGGAGAGGACGAAGTACGGCAGGTCGAAGGTTCGGGGGTCGAGTTGGGGACGAATGACGCGGTCCGAGCCGGACGCCATGATCCGGGTGACCGTGCCGTTTGGGGCGATGAGGGAGAGCGTGCCCCGGCCCAGATCGAGAACGTAGAGAGAGCCATCGTCGGCGGCGCGGGCGCGGAGCGGGCCGGTGAAGCCGTCGGCGAGTTGGCGGATCCGGTTCTCCGCTGTCCATTCCAAAATCGTCCCCGAGTCCGACAAACACAGGAACCGGCGATTCGTGGAAGTGCCCTCGAAGCAGCCGACATCGGCGCTGCCGGGCAGGTAGAAGGAATCGGCGGCGATTCCACCGGATGGGACGCGGGACTGCAATCGAGCCGTGAGCGGGAAGGCGAGTTCTTGGGCGGCCACGGACGCCGACACTAGTAGAATTAAGAGGATACGGAGGGCCATAGATACACTGCTATCTATAGGCTACGCGGATTTTCGCCTTTTGGAGCATCAAAAAGTGGGGGAGACGCGGAAAAACCGCACCGGACTGAAGGATTATGCCTCGGACCCACCAGGCCAGAGGCTGCTGCGAGGCGACTGAGCAGCCTTTATTTGTACCCACTAGTGTCCGGTAAACTTTCCGGTGGTATCCAGCAAGCGTCCTGTTTGCAATGAGATACGCGGATTTCGAGTCGGGAACGATTTCAGCCGCGAAAATTCGATTTTCCGGGTCCGGACGCACCCGG
>VFZO01000253.1 GCA_016871155.1 Acidobacteriota bacterium
CCTCGCAGGGCTACGCTACAGCCGCCCCCATATCGTGAGATTTGTCCTCTTTACCTTCGCCCACAGTGGTCCCCTTTTGCTCCGCCCTGATGGGAAACTTTTGGTCTGCCCTTGACAAATTGAATCGCCGGTTGACTGACGCGCCCAGTCATGCGGGCCCGGAACGCCAAGGTCCCTTTGCCTTGCACGCCTTCTGCGCCGTAGGCTTTCGCGAGCGCGGCCAGATCCTCCAGGCGCGAACCTGGGGACTCGACGACGATATCGGCAACTGGTACGGCCAGGACATTCGAAAGCGTGCCGGAGACTCGCACCGTGGTGGGCCCGGTGGTGAGAGTGAACGGCCGGGCCTCCACGCGGTCGCCGGCTACATGGAGGTGCACAGCCTCGATGGACAACGGTTCGCGAATCGCCCCGCCGGAGAGACGGAAGCCGCTCAGCGACACCGGGCCGTCGACGCGCGGGCTTTTCGTGGTCCCGCTGACGCGCAGCGACGCATTCATGGTCCCGGCGACGCGATAGGCTTTCGAGGTATTCATCGTCTCAACGGGCGAGTCCCGAATTTGCAAGTCGCCGTCGAGCGCGCCGCCCGTGACAGAGCCTTTCGCCAAGGCGTTGAACTTGCCAATCGTCACCCGCAGTTCGCGGAGATTGATGGTTTCGCCGGCCTTGCCGCCATCGAAGCGAACGGAGATGGGCGAAGCCATGTATTCCTTCCAGTCGAAGGCTCCAGTGGCCGAGAGGTTCCGAAGCTCGGCGGTGCCGGTGACCTCCCCTTTCAGCGAGGGATCCAGCAGAGCGGCGGGGAAGCCGGAGGCCTCGACGGCGCCAATCCAAGACGCGCCGCCGGAGCCTTTGTACCGCAGCGTTCCCTTGCCGCCAGCGCGCAGCGTCATCTCGATGGGAAAGGACGCGCCGGGCCGTACGTTGGAGGCAACAACATCGATGTGCGAAAGGATCCGGCCGACGCTGCCATCTTCAATTCGAATCTCGTTGAACGCGGCGCCCTGGCCTTCGCCGGGGGGAGGTTTATAGTCAAGCGGCCACGAGACAGCCGGCTTCCGGATGACGAGGGAGTCGATCTCGACCTTTCCTTGCAGCAGGGGCAAAAGGCGGACGCTGGCCGCGATGGACTCGGCGGCACCCAGGTCCTCAACACGCACGTTTTCGACGCGGAGAGAAAGAGGAACGACGCGGAGGCGGACTTCGCCCAGCGCGACCGGCTTGCCGGCGGCCGTGGACAACTTTTCAGCGAGCAGGGGGCGAAAGCGATCTCCGACGACGGCGTAGGGCAGGCCAAAGATCACGCCCGCCGCCACAAGTGCCAAACCAGCCACGATGCGCTTCATACTAAGAACCCATGCTACGCCGAACCGCTGAATTTGTGATACTGATTCACGTTATGAAGATCTCCCTTTTGTTCTCCTGCTTCTTGGCGGCCGCGATGGCCGAGGAATTGCCCCTGGTGACTCAAGTGGAGTTCCAGCCTTTGGCGGCGCAGGCGGCGCGCGTGGCGCAGGCGCTGGAAATCCTTGGCGAGCCGCTGCCCTCCGCCGATGCGGCGGCACTGCGGAAGCTGACGGAGTTGCCGGGCGGCGGGGCGGCGCAGGTGGAGCAGTTGCAAAAAATACTCGACGCCCACACCTTGGCGGGCATTGAGATAAACCCGGAGGGACGCGTAAAGGTTCGGCAAGGGCAGGCTCCGCCCCGTTTGATGGAGCAGGGCTGGCGGGCGTTTCTAGTGAAGGTCCACAATCAGGCGGGAATTACGGCGGTGCTGGCGGCGGAGAGCCCAAACGCGGGCCAGTTGGCGAACTCGCCCGCGGGAGTGGTGGGCCGGCGGTGGATCGACCTGGCGATGTTCAACAAGCAGCCTCTGAAGCCGCATTTGTCAGGACTGGAAGTGGAGTACCGGATCCTGCAGCTCTATTCCAAGGACGCCGGCAAGCGCGAGGCCAAGCTGATGTTCGACGTGGGCCAGGGTTCGCAGGATCTTGGGTTTCGAAGCGAGGTCGATATCCTTTTCACGGCGACCGCCGCGGCCAAGGTGGTGTTCCGCGTCCGGGACACGGACGGCAAGCCCACGACGGCATCCTTTCTGATTCGGGACGAGATGCGGCGGGTGTACCCTTCTCAGACAAAACGGTTAGCGGGCGACTTTTTTTTCCATCCACAGGTGTATCGCGCCGACGGCGAGCACGTGATGCTGCCGCCGGGCAGTTACACGATCGAGTATGGGCGCGGCCCGGAGTACCTGTACAAAACGATGAAACTCGCGATCACGGCGGCCGAACCCCGCGAATTGAGCGTGCAGTTAGAACGTTGGATCGACCCGGCAAAGATGGGTTGGTACTCGGGCGACCATCATATTCACGCAGCGGGCTGCGCGCACTATGAACGGCCAACGGAGGGCGTGTATCCCCAGGACATGATGCGCCACGTGCTTGGCGAAGATCTGAAGGTCGGTTCGGTCTTGACATGGGGTCCCGGCTGGTATTTCCAGAAGACGTTTTTCGAAGGGAAGGACAACGCCGTGTCGACTCCCGACTACAAGATTCGATACGACCTGGAGGTGTCCGGCCACCCGTCCAGCCACACGGGCCACCTGATTCTGCTGGGGCTGAAGGAGATGGACTACCCCGGCACCCACCGCATCGAAGACTGGCCGACATGGGGCATTCCGATCTTGCAGTGGGGCAAGAAGCAGGGCGCGATTACGGGCTACGCGCATTCAGGGTGGGGATTGACGATTCAGGACACGAAGTTACCTTCGAAAGAGCTACCGCCATTCGACGGCATTGGCGCGAACGAATTTGTAGTCAGCGTGACCCATGGAGTTACGGACTTCATTTCGACCGTCGACACGCCCTATCACTGGGAGCTGAACGCGTGGTATCACACGCTAAACGCCGGGTATAGGACCCGAATTTCCGGGGAGACTGATTTTCCGTGCATCTACGGTGAGAAGGTGGGATTGGGACGCAGTTATGTGCGGCAGGCGAAGTTGGATTATTCCGACTGGGTTGTGGGTGTTCGAGAGGGACGGAACTATGTCTCCGACGGGAAGAGCCATCTGATCGATTTCCGCCTGAATGGGGTCCAGATGGGAAGCGGGGATTCGACTGTCAAGGTTGCGGGTCCAACGACGGTGAAGGTAACGGCCAAAGTGTCGGCCCGGCTGGAGGCACAGCCGAACGAGGAGATCCGGAGGCGCCGGCTGGACCAAAAGCCGTATTGGGACCTGGAACGGGCGCGTGTGGGGAATACGCGCACGGTACCGGTGGAGGTACTGGTGAACGGCGATGTGGTGGAGACCCGCGAGATTGCGGCCGACGGCTCGATGCGCGACATGAGTTTCGATGTCAAGGTATCGAAGAGTTCCTGGGTGGCGCTGCGCATTCCGCTTTCGTCGCATACGAATCCGATCTGGGTCACGGTGAACGACCAGCCAGTGCGGGTGAAGGATAGCATCGAATGGTGCTCCAAGGCCGTGGACCGGTGTTTCCAGCAGAAAATCGGGAGGATCCGGCTGACCGAGCGGGGCGAGATGAAGCAGGCCTACGATTTCGCCAAAGCCGAATATGAGCGGCTTCTAAGAGGACTGCCGTAGGTGTCGATATGATTCGCGATGGCTGTTTATACAGGAGTGGTAGCGAGAGTCACCCTTTTCGACGGGGCGAGGATCGTTGGCGAAGACCTTCGGTTCATCCCGTTTCGAAGCGATTCCGCGGCCTTGAACGGGGGCAGTTGCCGGCTTCGGATTTCTGGCTCGCGAGCCGGCACGGTGGACCCGAGTATCCGTGAGCAATCACTCACGGAGTTTGAGGGCCATTTAGTCTTGGTAGTCGCCGCCAGTCACGATTCGGTTTGGCTGTATGGGTGTAAGGATATCCAGGGAAGGCAGCCATAGCATCATGATCTTTCGGGGTGTAGTTGCAAAGGTGTGGCCGCTGAACTCGATCTACGAGGAGTTGCGATTTGTTCCGCTAGAGGTCGATCGAACGCTTGTCGCGGGCGGCGACCAACGTTTGCGGATCACACGATGCAAGCCCCGCGATCCCGATCCAGGCGCTGGAGAGTGGGATTTGACAGCCTTCGCCGGCCGGATGGTCGCGCTGGAAGGATCCAGCATGGATGAGAAGTGGATTTATGAGTGCCCGGATGTGGCTCGGTATCAGAGGTAGGGGCGTTTGGGAGCGTCGATGGAATGGATGATTCCGAATTCACGGGCGTGCGAGGCTGAATCCGCATTTGCTTCGAGAAGCGATGCCTGCCGCAGTTAACTCCCCCGGCGCCCGGCGCTGGAGAGGGCGGGCCCGCGGAGCTATCGTGACTGCATTCCATCGTGCTGCATGTTGCTACCGATTAAGTGCCGCAAGTGTTCGGCGTCGAGTACGTCGAGCGGGAGGATTCGATCGATTCCGAACGCTTGAGTCCGCCGCAGGCGTGGCGTGCGGAGAAGGGCCCGGTCCAATTCTTGCGGCGGGTGCCGCCGCAACAGCGCGCCGACTTCGGCTTTGGGGGCGAAGGCGGCACTCTACGCAAGTGCGGGTCTGGGCGATACGAGTGGATCCTCGCGCTCGCCGGGGTTTCGCCGTTCGCGGCTGCGATCCGGCTGCCGGATCTGGTGCAGTATGCCCGTAACGAACGGGACTATTTTTTCTGGGTGTCCATGGCCGCTTTGAGAGCACGCGCCAAGTCTTGCGCGCGACCTTTTCCCCAATAATGCAGGAACACGTATTGGGGCTCCTCATGGGTCATGTGATTGTGTATGGCGACGATGTTGATACCGGCCCGGCGCAGAGTGCTCAATACGGTCTGCAACTCCGATTCCAGCATGGCAAAGTCCCCATCCACTACGGCAGCCTCGCTGGAACCAGCGAATGCGGCCCATGTATTCACGCCCATTTGATTTCCTACGGTGCGCCCATGCATGGAGGCCGGCCTCCCAATGGAAATTTTGTACATACCGCTATTCACCTGACCTTTGACACCGAAAATGGCGTCGAGCGGCGCCGCGGCGATGCTATCGCCGGTTGGGATGGGTGCGCCGGCGAACGCGGACCCGGGCTTCGGATTCGGTTTCCGAACCTCCGCGACTTTCCTTATGGCGAGGCCCACGGCGTTCGCGAGTTTGTCCGCCGCTCCCGATCCACCGATGTGCATGAACATTACCTTCGGCGAATCGAAGAAGAAGTGATTGTGCAGAGCCGTTACCTCCAACCCGTTGTCTAGCGCGACCGACATGACGGGATTGAGCTCGTCCTCGAACAGGACCAAGTCTCCCATGACCATTAGTTGCCCTGTGTGAGCTGCGGAGGTGAAGGCCGCCCAGGAGGTGAGCCCTTGAAAGGGGTGGAGCGCGCGGCCATCGACCGTCACTGCAACATCGGTGCGAGGGAACGCGACGCGATAAACATCCTCCGCCTCCGTGTAGACGCCTTTGGCGCCGGTGCCGCTATCGATCGCCGCGCGCTGCGGAGGGGTGATTTCGGCGCGAAGGAAACCTGCCAGGAACAGAGTATTTATGAGAATGGTTCGCATGGTGCCCATGAGAGCGAGTATCGCCCATCGTCTGGCAGCGCGGCGGAAATTTTGGGCACTGGGGGAGCAGGGCCCCGGAGTCCGCGTGATTGAAATGGCGGGCGCGGGGCAGCCCGCCGATCTCCTGACCGGCGTGATCATGCGCCGGGCAGGGGGCGTCCTTTGCCGTTGGCTGGTCCGGTGCGGCTAGTGGCAGGAGGAGCAACCGGAGCAGGTTTTCCCCTGGAGTGCCTGCCAGCCTTCCCTCGCGATGACCGGCGCCATCACGAGTGCGGCCGCTGGATCCATCCACCACCAACCGAAGAGCGCATTGCCGGCCAACCCCGCCAGCAGAATCGCCGATAAGTAGGCGCAAAGATCGGTTTGGCGGGCGTCCGCCGCCAATGCGGCGCTATCCAGTCCGGCCGCCACGCGGCGCTTGGCGCGGGCCAAAAGCGGCATCACGGCCAGCGATAGAGAGGCCAGCGCAATGCCGAGCCAACTTTCGGTCGGACTTTCGCGCCGGAGTACCATCAGCACGGCGTCGGCGGCCACATAGACGGCGAGGGCGAAAAAGCACCAGCCCACGACCTTTAGAGCACTTTGATCGTCAGAGCTGCGGCGCTCGGCCATATGGTCACGGCGGAGCCGCCACAGCAGCGCCGCGGCACTGGCTACTTCAATGGCACTGTCGAGACCGAAACCGGTCAGGGCGATGCTGCCCGCCCACCAACCGGCGAGCAACGCGATGGCGCATTCGGCGCAGTTCCAAGTGATCGTGACGTACTCAAGCCACTGGCCGCGGCGGACCAAGCCAGTGCGCTCCGCAGTGATGACCGTCATGGCTCTCAGTGTAACCTGGGCCGGCGTCGCGGCGGACCATTGCGGGTACCGGCGGACCGCCCTCATCGGCGACTGGGGTTCTCGGGCAGGCGGAAGCGGTGGTATGTGGATTGAGCAGGATAACGCCTTGCCCGGCGATTGCCCGAAACAGCGAACGGTGCTCGGCGAGGACAGCTTGTCTCGTCGCCTGCCACGTTTCGCGCACTACCATCCGATCGGCGGACGGCATCTTCGTTACGAGCTTGGCGGCGCTTATCGACAACTTCGGCTCTATTCCATTGCACTGGGCGGAACCCCAGCGCGGTTCTACTGACAGACATCCGGGACCTCACACCTGAGCGGATTGGCAAGGCGGAAAGAATCGCTGCCAATCGACGAGGCGAGCGCGGGCAAAGTTCGAGGTTTCTCCCCAAAATCCCTATGTTTCGCTCTACTGGATCTCTGGGTTTTTTGGCTCGGGCCACTGTAAGCTACTAATTCTAATGGTGGGCGCGCAGGGACTCGAACCCCGGACCTCCTGCGTGTGAATTGGCCCGTCAAGGTTGTAAAGACTACCCACCCTTACTATAGGGTATCGATTTATCATGCAGTTACGGCCACAAGCGCGAAGCCATAGCAAACGAGAGCAATCAGTAGTTGTGACGAGAAAACTGCGGTTGCGTCACAAGCTGCGTCACAATTTCGGCGGCCACCCCGACACCCTGGTTGGCACGGTCGCGGCGACCTGTGGTTCTCGCAAACCCCGAAGTTGCTGATAAGGTGGGCTCTGGTGTAAACCCGCCGAGCTTGTGGGGCGCCCTTGACAGCGGCACGAACTGACCCGTATTGTGGTTCTCGCAAACTCCGAAGTTGCTGATAACTTGGGGGTTGCCCTTCTTCCTTCGATTCCCTTGTTCGCCTCCGTTGCTGGCGCTGGCGGCGGCATTCTTGGCTTTCTTTCGCCAGCGAACGGCGCTTCAGCTTGAGATACTGGCCCTCCGTCATCAACTCGGTGTTCTGCAACGTTCGGTGCAGCGGCCGAAGCTGACGGCCGCTGATCGGTTACTGTGGGCCTGGTTGGCGGCGGTCTGGACGGATTGGCAACCGAGCGCCATCATTATCAAGCCGGCGACGGTGATCAGTAAAAACCGGAATGGGTCCAGGGCTCTCAGCATCCTTTGAGTCCATTATCGCGAGCCTGCAAAGCTCCGCAGCCCCTGAGGATTCAAGCAGATCGGATTTTCGGACCATACGCGGTACCGCTGTTGCTTGAGTTGATGCGCTGGTTTCCGCGGAACTATCTGTTCCGGCTGGAGCTGGTGCAGATGTACGGAGACCTGGGCCGGCGGGAGGAGGCGCTGGCCGTGTTGGCGCGTATGGACCAGTTGAAGCGCGAGGGCACCGCCGTCTATAAGACGCTGCCGGCGGGGAAGATTCAGTACGCGCGGGGCAACCTGCTGTTCTGGTATCGCGACTATGCGGGCGCGATTGAGACCCTGACGAAGGTGACGCAGGGGGGATGAGTTGGACGTCAACACGGCGATGAACGCGTGGATGCGGCTCGGGCAGAGCTACGATTTACTGGGGCAGCGGGCCAAGGCGTTGGCGGCTTACCGGCAAGCGGTTAGCGCGGCGCCGGAGTCGGATGCGGGTCGGGAATCGAAGCGGTATTTGAGTACTCCGTACCGGCGGTCTGCTGAGTTGTAGAGGAGGCGGAGCAGAAATTAAGCTCGATTGCGGCATATTCCTCTTCGGCGGCGATCCAGACGCCAGAGGCGTTCGTGACGCTGAGGGCCAGTTCGGCGATTTGTCGCGGGAAGGGAAAGCAACGGAGTTGAATCGGTCCCCGGTGGGTCTTGGCAATGGTGAGCAGTTGCTCGGTGGGCTTGGCGCGTTCAACGAATTGATGATGCTTGTAGGCCCACACGTAGGTGGTCTGATGCAGCACGAATAGGGTGGCGAGGACGGCGAGCCAGGGGCGGCGGTGGGGAAAGCGGTCCCGCAGGGTGTGCCAGGCGGCGGCGAGGAGGAAGGCGAGACCGACAGCGGCGAGGTAGGTGTGGCGGCTGGGGGCGGCGCTTTGGTAGGTGAGAAAGCTGTAGGGCAGCAGGGTCACCCCCATCCATGCCAGGCAGCCCGTGAGGATCCGCCAATCCCGCTTGTAGGTTGCCAGGATCAGGAGCGCCAGGCTGCCCCAGAGGGAGAGCAGGCGGCCGGTCGTGCGGATTTCGGTGACCCAAAACGGCGCCGAGAGCGAGAAGGTACCGTCGTTAAAGTGGACATGGTTGTCGCGGGCGCCGTGGATTGAGAGGAAATAGAGAAGGGAAACGGCGACGGCGGGCACGAGCCGCCACCAGAGGTCCCGCCGCCATCCGGCAATGGCAAATGCGAGGGGAACGAAGACCACGGCCGATTCCTTGGACAACAGGGCCAGCGCAAAGGCGACGCCGGTGGCGATGTACCAGCGCGGGCGGCCGGTTTGGGCGTATTGGATCCAGGCGAGGAGCGCGGCGAGGGTGAAGGTGAACACCAGCAGCTCCGGCAGGGCCGAGTACCAGAGGACCGCCTCGTGGGGGCGCTCGAGGATACAGAAGATCAGCGCTGCGGGAATTGACAAAACGAAGCCAACCGGGCGCCAGATGCCGAGCGCGGCGACCAGGCAACAGTTGACGAAGTGAACGAGGAGACTCGAAAGGTTTAACCAGAGGGGCGCGAGACCCAGCCACCGTTCCGTCCAATGCGTGAGCAGAATGGAGGTAGCGCGGCAGCGGTAGAGGGCATCGGCCGCCAGGGCGGGCCACTGTTCAAGCGGGCCATACTCCCGGCCGAGCTGAATCTGCAGATAGTCGTCGCTGATCGGCGGCAGGGTCAGACCGCGACCGTAAGTGGTGAGACACAAAAGCGCTATCGCTCCACTCAGCCAGAGCGGACGCACTGTACTGAAGCATTTTCCCATTACTGTTCTCCTGACGCCGGCCGTCGCCCCTGACGATCAGTGTTACAACCCAAACCTAGTGTCTTTCATTAAACCACAAGGCGATCAGTAAAAACCGGAATGGGTCCAGGGCTCTCAGCATCCTTTGAGTCCATTATCGCGAGGCTGCAAAGCTCGGCAGCCCTGTAGATTCAAACAGATCCGATTTTCGGACCATACGGGTTGGGG
>VFZO01000254.1 GCA_016871155.1 Acidobacteriota bacterium
CGTCGGTGGCGGTGGCGACGTGGAGGCCGGTGAGCAGGTGGACGAAGAGGTCGCCGCCAACGCCGGTGCCATAGTCCGCGTAGTTGCGCCAGCGGAAGAGGCGGATGGGATCGAAGGGCCGCTTGGGCGCGTTGCCCAGAAAGCGATCCCAGTCGATGCGCTCCGGCGTGGCGTCGGCGCCGGGCAGGGAATACTGCCATGCGCCGAGCGCGGTGTTGCGGTCCAGCCACGCCTCGACCAGGTTGAGTTCACCGATACTGCCGCCCTGAATCAATTGCCGCGCTTTTTGAAACACCATCGCGCTCGCGTACTGGCTGCCCACCTGGAGAATCTTGCCTGAGGATTTTTGAGCTTCGATCAGTTGGTGACACTCGTGAAACTTGTGGCACATGGGCTTTTCGACATACACGTCCTTGCCGGCCTTGAGCGCGTCGGTTGCGATTTGCGCATGCCAGTGGTCCGGCGTGGCGACGATGACCGCGTCGATATCCCGCTTGGCCAGCACCTCCCGGTAGTCGCGGGTGGTAAACAGCCGGGCGCCCCAACGCTCCTTGGCGCGTTCCAGCCGGCCGTCGTAGATATCGGAGACCGCGGCGATTTCGGTGCCGCCAGCCAGGAGACAGTCCTGCGCGTCGCCCGTGCCCATGCCTCCCGCGCCGATGAGTGCAAACTTCATGGTCTCTCCTTAGTTGACGAAGATCGATACGGTGTTGCTCTCCACGCCGGAAACGGCGATGGTGAGAGCATGTTCGCCCGGAGGAATCGACTCCGGAACAAGAATATTGCATTGCTCGACTCCCGGGAAACCGGGAGCCGGACCCAGAAAGAGCGCGCCGGCGGCGTTGCCGCCCAGCGTGGCGGACCAGGGCCGGGGCCGGCCGGCGCCCGACACATACAGTGTCAGCGGCCGCCCTCGCTTCACTGGCGCGGTGGCGCCGTTCAGCGTTCCCTCGTCATGATTCACGGCGGCGCTGTAGAAGGCTGGCGCCGTCTCCGTCACCGGAAAGAGAATCTCCCGGCGCACCTGGGCGCCGTCCAGCAGTTGGAGGCGGGAAATGCCGGGCTCCGTCGCCGGAGGAACAAGGAAGTTGATTTGAGAGTCGACGGCGCCAACAATGGCCGCCACCCGCCCGTTCACGGTGGCGCGAAGTCCGGTCAGCGCTTCGCCAAACACCGACGCGATCGCGCCCGGGGCAAGTGGACGGTGATCGAAAGATGCCGAATTGACCACCGGATTTACGAAGAGCCGGCAGCCATCGACGATTTGGCAAACCTCGCGCCGGATTCGCGGCAGAAGCGGATAGAGTGCCGCGCCGGGGCACTCCGTGCGGCCGCTGGCGCGGGGCGAAAGGCCTGCGTCGCGGTGGCCGCTGATCACCGGAAGTTCCAGGCCGCTCGCGGCGTGCGGCGCGTTCCCGCCTGGGTTGAGAGTATGTTTCGACGCCTGCCACGCAAGCAGATCCCGCAGAGTTTGGAGGGCGGCTTCCGTGGGTTTGCGATCGGTGAAGGTGCCGATCATCGAGATACCCGACGTGCCGGTGTTGACGGCCGAGAAGTGCGCGCCCAGAATGCCGTCGCCGCGGCCTTCGTAGGCCACACCGTTGGGGTCGATCAGAAAGTTGTAGCCGATATCCGCCCAGCCGTTACCGTTCACGTGCAGTTGCCAGATGGCGCGCATCACGGCCGGCCAGTCGTTCGAAATGTTCGAAGTGGCGGTGTGGTGCACGATCAGATGCGTGGGCGTAGTCCGCGCCGGGTTGGCGTTGGCAGGACAGACGAAGGGCGGCGGGCACCACGCGGCCCGGCCCTGGATGCCGGATTCGGTGACTGCCCGCGGCGTCACGCCCGGATCGATTAGCAACAGCTTCAGCCCTTCGGCGCCCTGCACCTCCACGGCCCGGGCCGGTGCGTTGAACCACAGCAGCGTGCCGGCTTCGGCGTCGGTCTCCGCTTCGATCCAAGGTCCGCTGTCCAGGCGGTAGCGGATATGGCGGTGTTCCCCGGCGGCGACGCCCAGCGCGCGCGCCGTGCCCGTAGGAAGCGTTTCGGCGCAAAGGGCGGCGGCGTAGAGCAGCGCTACGAGTTGACGGTGCACGTTTCGGCGTTCCAGAAGATGGCCCGGCGCTCAAAGTAGGACTGGTTGGAAAGCAGCGCGGGTCCGGCCGCGCGAAGGCCGAAGAGAGCGTCCTCGACAACCGGCTGGCGGCTCTTAACGGCGGACCAGAAGTTGCGGTGGTGATCGAAGTGATCGTCGTAGCCGCGCGGCGCATTGAAGCGTTGCTCGCCGGTGGGATCCATGGAGAGCGTCTTCGGATACTTCGCTTCGTACTCTTCGAGAAACGCTTTTTGCACGCCGCGTGGAAACGTCCCGATGGTGTAGCCGGGCGCCGTCTCCCGGTTGACTTTCGAAACGGTGACGCCGCCGCCAACCGTCAAAACGCCTTCACTGCCCACGAAGCGGAAGCCGGACGTCTCACCCGCGCCGTTGACGAAGTTCACGCGCAACGCGAGATTGAAGCCGGGGTAGTCATAGAGGCCGAGCATCACGTCGGGCACGTCCCGGCCGTCCTTCCAATAGCGAAGGCCTCCGGTGGCGAACACGCGGCTGGGTCCCTTGGCGCCCGTGATGAAGTGCATGCCGCTGAACAGGTGAACGAACAGATCGCCCGCAACGCCTGTACCGTAATCCTGATAGTTGCGCCAGCGGAAGAGCCGCCGCGGTTCGAATGGGTGCTTGGGCGCGGAGCCTAGAAAGCGGTCCCAATCGACGTTCTGCGTCGATGCGTTGGGTGGAATGGAGTATTGCCAGGCGCCGATCGCGGAGTTCCGGTCCCACCACGCTTCCACCAGATTCAACTCGCCGATCGCGCCTTCCGCCAGCAGTTGGCGGGCTTTCTCGTAAATGATGGACGAAACGCGCTGGCTGCCCACCTGAAGAATCCGGTTGTTCTTTTTGGCGGCCTCGATGACGCGGTGGCCATCGGCCACTTTTTGCACCATCGGCTTTTCGACGTAGACGTCCTTGCCGGCGTTCATGGCGTCTACCGCGATTTGTGCGTGCCAGTGATCGGGCGTGCCTACAATTACCGCGTCGATATCCTTGCGGACAAGGACCTCGCGATAGTCGCGCGTAGTGTAGAGACGGGCGCCCCACTCCTCTCTCGCGCGTTCGCGCCGGCCGTCGTAGATGTCGGCCACCGCGGCGATTTCGGTAAGGCCTGTGCGCAGGGCGGTCCGCGCGTCGCCGGAGCCCATGCCGCCGGCGCCTATGAGCGCGAAACGGATGCGGTCGTTCGGCTTGACCTGAGCCATAGCGGCGGACGAGGAAAGAAAGAGGCGGCGCGATGTCATGGAATTCTTCCTTTGAGGATAGCGCCGCGCACGGGAATCAGGGAGTGAGGGGCAGCGGCAGGTAGTCGTAGTCGAGGATCATCTTCTCCTGAAGAGCCAACTTCAGCTCTTTCTCAATCGCCGCCAGTTCTGGCCGCCCGGCCAGGTTGTTCATCTCGTCAGGGTCTGTTTGCAGGTCGTAGAGCTCAATCACCGGGCGGCCGTGGGGAAAGTAGCTGCGCGAAAAGCGTGGCGCCAGACGGCCCCACGCGTTTTCGTCCGACATCTCTTTCCAACTCCGCTCGTTGTAACTATCCACCGGCGAGTATTGCTGCTGCGGCGTGCAGTTGTAGATGAGCTTGTAGCGGTTTCCCCGCGCCATGCGGGATAGGTCGAAGGTATGCGTGGTGGTTCCCTCGGTGAACGGCCGCGAACCGTGCGTGACGCGCTGGCCGAAGACGTATTTACGCGGCGTGTGCGGCCGCCCGAGCAGACGGTTCAGGAAACTCACTCCGCTCATCTCCTTCGCCGGCTTGACCCCGGCGGCCTCGAGCATCGTAGGTGTGTAGTCCTCGCCGGAGATGAGGTCGTCGCAGACCGAGCCGGCCTGGATCCGCCCCGGCCACTGCATCAGAAACGGCACGTTCAGGCCGGGTTCGTAGAGCGTTCCTTTGCCGTGCGGGAAAGGAAAGCCGTTGTCGCCAGCGAACAGAACGATCGTGTTGTCCAGGCCGGCCCGCTTCTTCACGGTGTCGAGGACCAGTTGGAACTCGCCGTCCATGCGCTGAATTTCATCGTAGTAGCGCCGAAGGTCTTCGCGAACTCCGGGCAGGTCCGGAAGGAAGGAAGGGACGCGAAGCTTAGCGGCGTCGATGCCGTTGGGAACGTTGTCCCAAGGGAAGTGCGGATCGTCGAAGTTCACCCACAGAAACCACGGTTTGCCGGCGGGACGCTTATCGAAGAATTCGTTCACGCGCTGCTCGGTCATAGCGCGCGGAGAGGCGCGGTCGAGATAATCGATGCGGTCCTGAAACGTGCGCAGGTTGTGCCTGTCGTACACTGCCGTGCTGTTGGGGCCGGGCGCGCCATCCAGGTGAAACTGGCGGCGGCAGATGCCGGTGAAGTAGCCGGCCTGCGAGCGCAGCAGCTCCGGCAGTGTGACCACATCGGGCGGGAGCGGCGACGTGAACCGGCCCATGCGCGCGGCCACCGGCGAACGGCCCGTAAGGTACGCCGTGCGCGACGGAACGCACTGCGGCGCGGCGCAGTAAAAGCGTGTGAACTTCATGCCGCCGGCGGCGAAGCGATCGAGATTCGGCGTGTGAATCGTAGGGTTGCCATAGCAGCCGGTGAATTCCGCCGTATGGTCGTCGGACAAGATCAGTAGGATGTTGGGCTTTGAAGTCTGGGCCTGCGCGGCGAGCGTAAGCGAAGCTCCGAACTGACGGCGCGTAATTGGCATACGTCATATCGTATCGCCCCAATGCCCTCCGAATCCGCCCCGAAATTCGGTATTTCGCCCCAGCCGGGATGGTCTCTGCCACAAAGGGATGTGCAACGGCGAAGAGAGGCGATAACCCGTAAGGAAAAGGGGCTCTCTCCCTTTTGGTCTTAAACGGGAGGATTGGAACCAATGCCACGTGCACTATTTCTCGCGGCCGCAACGATAGCGGCTACGTACGGCCAAGCGATCACAGGCGAAATTCTCGGAACCGTCGTCGATGCGTCCGGCGCATCAGTCGCCGGCGCGAAGCTGACGGTTCGCAACACGCAGACTAACATCAAGAACGAAACGGCCTCCTCCAACGAAGGCGCGTTCCGCGTTCTGCAACTGCCGGTGGGCACGTTCGAAGTCACGGTGGAAAAGGCCGGCTTCGCTAAGTACGTTCAACCCTCCGTCCCGCTCGCGCTCAATCAACGCGCCGAGCTGCGCGTGGTGTTGCAGGTGGCGTCCACCCGCGATGCGATCACGGTCGTAACGGAGTCGCCGATTATCAACACCACGAACGCCGAGATCTCCACGAACTTCGACGCCAAACGGGTAGCGGAGCTGCCCCTTTCTACCAACCGCAACATCCTCAACCTCGCCGCCTCGGTGCCGGGCGTGAGCGTGATTAGCTCCGGAAACAATGGGTTCGGCGTTAGCGGAAATCAGGGAACCGAGAACGGATCCTTGTCGTTTTCGGCGAACGGAAACCGGCTGCGGTCAAATGGGTTTCTCGTTGACGGCCAGGACTCCTACTACGGCTCCACCGGCGGATTGCTGCAAGGCATGAACAACCCGGACGTGATTGGCGAGGTTCGCATCATCACGAATCAGTTTCTGCCGGAGTACGGGCGCACGGCTGGTTCCGTGGTGAACATCGTCACAAAGGGCGGAACGAATGAGTATCACGGTTCCGGCTTCTGGTTCTACAACGGAAACAAATTGAATTCGCTCTCGAATCTGGACAAAGCCGCGCGTTTCACTAAGGCGCCGTTCCGCATCGAGCACCAGTTCGGCGGAACGTTTGGCGGTGCGCTGGTAAAGGACCGCACATTCTATTTCGGATCGCTGCAACGCTGGACCACGCGGCTCTTGGGCTCGGGCTCCACCATCAACGGCGCGCCCACTGAGGCTGGCCGGCAGGCGCTGCAATCCATCGCGGCCACGCGGCCAACGGTGCGGGCCCTGCTCGAAAACCTTCCGGCGGGCGCGGATAACGGCCAGGTGCGAACTGTCGTGGCCGACGGCCGCACTCTCACCATTCCGCTCGGAAACATTACCGGCGCCGCCGCGGGCAGGTTCAACGACTGGCAGTACTCGGGCCGCATCGATCACCGCTTCAACGACCGGCACGGACTCATGGGCCGCTACATGGCCGACGACGGTTCGCAGACCGGGGGCGGCCAGGCCACCCCCGCCGGCCTCACCTCCGTGCAGCCTTTGCAGTCGCGGTCGATAATCGTCGCGCTCACCAGTTCCCTGCGTCCCACGCTGCTGAACGATTTGCGCGTCTCCTACAACCGGTACGTCGCATCGACCAACGCCGAGAATCCCGCCGTAGCGGAGCGCATCCCGTCCATCGAGATTCCGGACCTGGGGTTGCGGCAGTTCAACTCCGGCCCTGCGCGTACCGGCATCGGCTTGGCCGCGAATCTTCCGTCCGCCACATTTATCAACGGGTATCAGTTGCAGGATTCGGTGTCGTGGATCCGCGGAAGCCACTCGATGAAGTTCGGCTTCGACATCCGCCGGCAGGAGCAGTTCGGCAACTTCCTGCCGCAGCTCCGCGGACGGCTGGAGTACGCGACACTCCAGCGGCTGGTGGACGATCAGGCGACCGCGGCGCAGATTAACGCGCTGCTGCCCGGAGCACTTGCCACGCTGCATTATCGCTTCTACGAGTACGCCTTCTACCTGCAGGACGAGTGGCGCCTGCGCCCCAATCTCACCATCACCTACGGCGTGCGCTATGAGACGCCGGGCAACGCATTCCAAAACCTGGCGGATCAAAACGCCAAAGTTGTGGCGAACAACAACAACAATCCGGTCTTTGCCTACACCCCGGTGCCGAATCGCGATACCAATAACTGGGCGCCGCGCTTCGGCTTCAACTACCGCTTCGGCAAGAAGATGGGCTGGCTGACCGGCGACGGCAAGCTGGTATTGCGCGGCGGCTATTCCAGGACCTACGATCCGATGTTTCTAAACATCCCTCTCAACGTGGGCAGCTCCTTCCCGTTCGTGTTCGCCTTCGACGTTCCAGTGGATCCGTCGATTGCGGGGAACGTGCGGCCCAATGCGTTCACCACCATCGAGCGTGTGCGCGGAGGCTTTACTCCGTCGACGAACTTCAATACGCTCGTGCGGACGATCACCTCGAAGGACTATCGCGCACCGCTGTCGGAGCAAGTGTCGCTGCAATTGCAGCGCGAACTGCCCGGCGGCTACGCGATGACTGTGGGCTACGTGGGCACGAAGGGAACGGCGCTGTTCCAATCCATCGACGGCAATGCGCCGATTCTGGAGTTGAACGGCCGGCGTCAGGATCCAACGCGCGGCGTAATCCGGGAGCGTTGCAACTGCACCTCGTCCACCTATCACTCGTTGCAGATGAGCCTGGAAAAACGTCTCTCGCGCAACTTCAGCTTCGGCACGCACTATACGTGGAGCTCCTTTATCGACGGCGCGAGCGAGGTCTTCAATCCGTCGGCACGCGGCGAGATCGCGTTTCCGCAGGACCCCACGAATCGAAACCTCGACCGGGGACGATCGACCTACGACCGTCCGCACCGGCTGACGACCAACGGCGTCTTTGAACTGCCCTTCCTGCGCGAGCAGAAGGGTGCCGCCGGACGCTTGCTCGGCGGATGGCAGATCAGCGGATTCCTCACCTTCCAATCCGGCGCGCCGTTCACGGTCTTGAATGGACTGGATCCGCGCGGGCGAACGGCCGGCAACATTGTCGGCACACCAACGCGTCCGGACCTGAACACCAATTTGAACCTGGCCTCGATGAAGGTCCGCGAGATTCAATCGGCCGGCGGACGCAGCCTGTTCAGCGCGATTACGAACACACATCCCACCGGCGTCGGCAACGCGGGACGCAACATCCTGCGGGCGAACGGCGTGAACAGGCTGGACCTCGGCGTGATCAAGAACTTCCGGCTCCGCGAAGGGCACACGCTGCAGTATCACGCCAACTTCTTCAACACCACGAACACGCGCGACTGGGGCATTCCGGACGCCGTGTTCACTTCGCCGAGCTTCCTGTTGGAAGGAACCACCGACGGCGGCAGCCGCCGCGTGATGATGGGTATCCGGTACGTCTTCTAGTATCGTGGTTGGGTGCAACGGAGAGACTTTCTGCGTGCGTTGGGAGTGGCTTCTTTAACCGCTGCTCCCAGTGCGCGGCCCAACATCGTGGTAATTCTGGCCGACGATCTCGGATTCTCCGACGTCGGCTGCTACGGCGGCGAGATTCGCACTCCAAACCTGGACGCCATGGCCAAGGCCGGCGTCCGGTTTACCCAGTTCTACAACGGCGCCCGCTGCTGTCCAACACGCGCGTCTCTTCTAACGGGCCTCTACGCCCATCAGGCCGGCGTGGGCCACATGGTCGATTCGGGCAAGGCCTCGCTGCCCGGATACCGCGGTGACCTGAGCGCCAACTCCGTCACCATCGCGCAGGTGCTGAAAACGGCCGGCTACCGGACGTTGATGAGCGGCAAATGGCACATAACGCCGGTGACCTCTTCGAAGCACAACTGGCCGCTGCAGCGCGGGTTCGACCGTTTCTACGGCACCATTCACGGCGCGGGCAGCTTCTACGATCCCGTCACGCTCAGCCGCGGCAACGAGTCAGCCGCGCCGGAGGGCGAGTCGTACTACTACACCGACGCGATCGCCTCGAATGCGATCTCCTTCTTGGACGAGGTAAAAAGCGAGCCGTTTTTCCTGTACCTCGCCTTCACCGCGCCGCACTGGCCGATGCACGCGCTCGACGAAGACATCGCCAAGTACCGCGGCCGCTACGCCAAAGGCTGGGACGTGTTGCGCGCGGAGCGGCACGCGCGGCAGGTCCAGCTGGGCGTCATCGGCAAAAACACGCCGCTCTCGCCGCGCGACCCGGACGGACAAGCGTGGGAGGCCGCAACGGAAAAACCCTGGCAGGAGCGGCGCATGGAGGTCTACGCTGCGATGGTGGACCGGCTCGATCAAAACATCGGAAGAGTGCTCGAAAAAATCCGCCGGATGGGTCAGGAAGAGAATACGCTCGTCCTGTTCCTGGCCGACAATGGCGGATGCGCCGAGGTTCTGCGCGGGGAAGGGAAGGCGCTCCACATTCCAAAGCGAACCCGAGACGGACGGCCCGTGAAGTTCGGCAACATACCAGCGATCCTGCCGGGAAAGGCGGATGACTATCAGAGCTACGGCTTGGAATGGGCGAACGCCAGCAACACCCCCTTTCGCCTCTACAAACACTGGGTGCACGAAGGTGGCATCTCCTCTCCCCTGATCGCGCGCTGGCCGGTGGGCATCCGGAAGCGGGGCGGCTTCGTGCGGGAACCCGCGCATCTGATCGACATCATGGCCACTTGCGTCGACCTCGCCCAGGCGAAATATCCCGGCGGAGAGATTTCACCCATGGAA
>VFZO01000255.1 GCA_016871155.1 Acidobacteriota bacterium
CCATTGTGGCGGAGAAGCGGCTGTTTGAGTAGGAAAAACCGTTAAACGGCAAGTGTGACTAATTCGGTTTGTCTCAATGACGGGGTTCACCCCAGTTTGGTGGGACAAAAGTGTGACAAACGCGCAAAACTGGCCGAAACTGAGCGAATCGCAGAAGGAGTGAACACGCGGACATCCCACGCCAGATCAACAGCTTAAGCGCCTCGGAGCATCGCCGCCAAACTCGCGCAAACTAGGTTTTTCTGATTCAGGTTCTAGTTCTCGCAAGGGAGTGGAGGTTCAAGTCCTCTCATCCGCACCAAATTGAAAACAAGGTAGTTACAAGAGATTCCAAGGGCGGCCCGTAAAGGCCGCTTTTCGATCTTGTAACTGCCTTTACAACCACGCTGGTTCGACTGCGCCAGGACTCACGGCGCGATTGCTTGACCTCTCACGAATCGCCTTCTCCATAGCGTCCTGGACATGCATCGGAAGGGACCAGCCGCACAGTGTCCCCGCCGTTCCAGAGAAGCCTCATCTGCCTTCCTCCTGCGTGAGCAGCCATATCCCTTGCTCTCGACTGATCCGGCTCATGCGATCGCACAAGAGGCAGGTTGCACCCTAGCCCTCTTTCCACCGGAACTCAATCGGCAAATCGGCCTTGCGGCTTCCGTCTAGGACCCTTTCGATGTGTGGAGCACCGCTATAGTGCCAGCCGTCGAACCAAGGATAAAACCAGCCAACCCTGAATGTGCCGCCGACGATCAGGTTCGCACGGTTAACGCCAGCCGCCAGGAAGAACGGATCAGCCGGGTCGATCTCCTGCCCGAACGTTGCGGTCGACATGATTCCGGCCAGCACCAGTGCCGCCGGCAAACAGCCGAATCTCATCACAGTCCATGAATTGACCGGGCCTGTTACCGAGGTCATTGCTGAGTCCCAAATGCACTCTGAATCGCCCGAAAGACGTGATCGACACAGGCCAACCGCGCGGACTCGTTCCCGACGATAAGGATGAGGTAATTCCTGAAATCGTGCTCGTCAAAGTCGGTACAGTCTGCGGCGAAGGACGCTACCTCTTCGACTAATTCCCCGTTGTGCCAAGTTGTCATTACCATAGGCATTTCGGGGCCAGCGGGGGCAGACTGGTGGTCCAAGTTGACCCACACAAGATCAGCGTCGTCATGCCACTGCTCACAGTTGACGCCACCGCAGACCATATAACGGCACCCCGAATCAATCAGCTTCCTCGCTGTCGTCATTCGATCAACTTCATTAGCCGTGCCGTCAGCGGCCCAAATCACGGCGACGAAGGACTCGCCGCCGAACGGTGTTGCGATGTCGTCCGATGCGCTCAACTCACGAACCACTATTCGTCGGCCATCGCTTGCGATAATCTCGCCCACGTCCCGAGTGTACATGCCCAACTGGCTATCGAACCACTCGATCTCGAACGCGCAGTCGAGCAGGTCTGGATCGATTCCGTCTTTCAACGGAAGGGTGCCCCAGTTTTGGGCCCTCTTCTCCAGGCGATAGAAAGCCTGTCCCGTTAGCAGAGACGATCGCGAAGGGGAGCAAGTGGGGTTGGATGTGAAGTTCCTCCGAAAGAGGCCACCCTCGCGCGCGATTCGATGACTGATCGCCGGAAATGCAGAGAAGGACTTTCGGCTTGCGGCTCACCGATGGGCTCGTGGCGGCGTGGGTTGCCAACGGCGCGGCCAAGGCACCTGCGGGCTGAAGAAACGATCTTCTTTTCATATTCGTTCTCCTTAGCGGGATGCTTCTTTGTGACAGTCATCGCCAATCTGAACGGTGAACGTGCCGCCGGGTTGAACCGGCGCCCGCAAACCTCGTCCGCCGGGTGATCCGGCGGGATTGGCGATTCGCTGGGCGGAGGATTGAGATCGGGTCCGATCCTTAGGTTGGCGTCGAGCGCCCAGACGACAGCCGGTTCCTTCGCGCCTAGACGGGTTCGCATGGTATTCGGGTTCCGATCCCTTTTGCGGGCCGTTGTTGACCACGGCCACACGTGGCTGCATCGATCGGATCAGGTGCGGTTTTTGCTCCGGACGAGACCATGGTGCGTCATCGGAAACAATTCCACCATACCGATCAGGTCGGCCGGGCAGGCTCGGCGCTCCTCAATATGCCACGTAAGTTGCCAGCATTCAGGAATCGGAATCTCCCTTACTCGATCATGAGGATCAATTACATGGCATTCTCGCCGTCGTCGAAACGAGGCGCAACGACCGGCGCGCCACAGGCTGGATTCGACGGACCGCCAGAACGCGCCGCGATCTGCCGGCGATTCCCGCCGATAACGCGAACCTGCACCTCGGGGTACCCGGATACTTGACGGAGCGGGATAACATCCCTAGGCGCCAGGATCCGCGGTTTGCCCCGGTCCGTCTTTTTGAAGAGCGGCACAAGAACGGAGACTTGGTGTCGTCGTCGACTCGGCCCGCGAACGGGGTCCCGGCGTAATAGTTCCGGATGGGCAGCAGCTTGGCCAGCTCATTCGTTCCGCCGGAGTGACCGGTATGCCAATGGGTGACAATGTGATGATCGGTCCGCTCTAGACCCGCACTCCGGGCCGCGTTGTGCATTCGGGCCGCATGATGGGCCTGGTTCTCGCCGGAGTCGATGAGGATCGTCTCGCGCGCTGGGGTTGCCAGCAGATTCGCGCCGCAACCTTCCACGTCAATCCAGTAAATGTCGAGGTTGGCCGCCGATGCGGCGCATAATCGCCGAAGCGGCTCAGCACACCATACTTGCCCCTTCTATTCAGGAGGCAACTCGAAAATCGTTCCTCTTCCCAACCGCCATTCGGGATCGAAACGCCGCTTCACGCGCTTCATGGCTTCGATCTCCTCCGCGTTGTATTGAATTCCGAGGAGCTTAGCTTTGCGCTTGCCAAGCCCATGTTCCGCCGCAACTGAACCACCCAGGGCGACCGACTGCCTCGCGAATATCTCGATGGCCTCGACGCCCGCTTGGAAATCCAATTCCGTTGCCGGCAGCATATTGACATGCGGATGCCCGTCGCCCAGGTGGCCGAAAATGCAATAGCGGCCCGGCATGATCCGGTCCATGTGTTGGCGATAAAACGCGAGCATTCTCCGGCTCTCCGGGATCGGGACGGAAAAGTCGGTGCCAAGAGCGGGAAAGCCGTTACGGCGGGCGATCTCGCCGTGCGTCTCGGCTAGCGAATGGCGGAACTTGCGGAACCGTTCGCGATCCGCATCGGACGAACCGAACCAGCTTTCGGACTCGAGCGCCTGTGCCGCCGACAGCCGGTCCAGCCACTCGTCCGTTTCGCCTCCGGATTCCATGATTTGCTCGATGATCAGAGCCGCCCATCCGTTCTTTGGAACAGCGGGATATCGCGTTTCGATCATACGGAGCGCCGCGCCGTCGACGTATTCCAACATGCGGAGGCCGGTGACGCCGCGCCAGAGGTCCAAAGCGGCCAACGCGAGATCGTCGCTGGGGAAAAACACAACTCCGTTGAGCAAGCCGGCCGGGTTCGGGAGCAACCGGACTTCGGCTTCCACGACAAAACCCAACGTTCCCTCCGAACCGGTGAACAGATCGATCCAGTCCATGCCGGGTTTCAGGGGATACCCACAGGAGTGTTTGCGTGAGGCCGGTTGGGGAATCGATGGAACATCGAAGTCGATGGCCTCCCCGCGGCGAACATCAAGGATTCGGCCGTCAAGCAGAACGACGCGAAGGCGGTTAAGCCAGCGTCGGGTCGCACCGTAGAGAAAGCTGCGGGATCCGCTCGAATTGCAGGCGATCGTGCCGCCGAGGAATGCCAGCGTCTCGGTAGGATCGGGCGGGTAGAATTGGCCAGTCTTCTTGGCCGCGGCGTGCAAGTCCTGCAAGGCGACTCCCGCGCCTACGGTAGCCGATCCCCGCCCCACATCGAGCCGGAGGAATTTTTCCATCGAGACGACCCAGCCGCCAAACGGCACGCGGCCACCGGTGAGTCCGCTCCCTCCGCCGGCGATGGTGATTGGAACACTCGCCTGGCGTGCTTCGGCGAGCAGGCTCAGCAATTCGGTCTCGTCGTGCGGAACGCAGATACGATCGGCGTTTCCCTTGAATCCACTCGCGTCCTGCAAATAGCCCCAGCTCATTGTGATCCTTTGATTGAGAATTGATTGGACCAATATACCGATCAAAAATTCAGCCGACAAGTCCAATCGGGGACTCCAGCCGGCCAGCGAGGGCCCGCAGGAACTGGGCCGCAGCTACGCCATCAATCACGCGGTGGTCCACCGAAACGGAGAGCGGAAGGGTAAGCCGGGCGACAACGGAGCCTCCAATGACGAATGGCCTTTGGGCGATGCTGCCGGCAGCGATGACTATGCATTGCGGCGGATTGAGAATCGCCTGGAACCGGTCGACTCCGAAGGCTCCCAAATTGGAGATGGTCAAGCTGGCGTCCTCTACGTCGGCTCGCTGCAGGGTAGATCTTCTGCTCTTGTCGACAAGGCGCTGCCTTTCTCTTGCGATCTCGGCGATGGTCAGCCGGTCTGGGCCGCGGATGACCGGTACGGCCAGGCTCTCGCCGGCTTGAACAGCCAGACCGATGTGGGCAGTGTCCAGAGAAACAACTTCTCCCTGGCGCCAATAGCAATTCACCTGGGGCAACGCGCGTAGAGTGAGCGCCGCCGCTTTCACCAGCAGGTCGTTGTAGGTGAGCCGCACTCCGTCGCGTTCCAGCAGAACGGGAAGAAGCTCGTCGCGGAGTTTCGCCAGTCCAGTCGCGTCTACCTCGGCATGCACGTAGAAATGCGGAGTACGGAAGCTCTCTTCCAGCCGCGCGGCGATGACTCTTCGGGCACGGGGCGCCGCGGCGAAACGCAATACGTCCGCCTCAACGACGCGGTTCGAACCCGGCGCCGCGGGAACGGAATCGATATCGAGCCCCAAGCTCTTCGCGCGAGCGCGGGCTCGCGGGCTCACCGGACGCCGGGCGCCCGGTTTACGCTCTTCGGCCGGCGAGGGCGCAAGAGGTTCCGGCGATGCCACCCGCGCCGGTGCGCCTGCCGGGACCTGGTTCGGCTGCACTCGTCCGATCTCCTCGCCCTCCGCAAGCAGGTAGCCGAGCAATTGTCCAACTACAACGATCCCTCCGGGCTGCGGCCCATCAGGCAAGGCGTGGAGAATGCCGCTGTCGAGCGACTCCACTTCCATGGTGACTTTGTCGCTTTCGAGCGCGAACAACGATTCGCCGCTGACGACCTTCTCGCCGGGCTGCTTCAACCAACCCGCAAAGACGCCGTCTTCGGACGACCATCCGAGACGCGGTACGGTGATTTCAATCGCCATCTCTCGTTACTCCCGAATCAGACGCCGCATGGAGTCTACGATGGCATCCAGGCCGGGAATGACGGCCGCTTCCAGCGGCGGACTGTATGGTGTCGGCGCGGCCGCTCCTGTCAGCCTGCGAATCGGCGCGTCGAGGAAATCGAAGCCAGCGCTGGCCACCTGTGCGGCGATCTCCGCGCCCAGATTGCATTGCGCAAACGTCTCTTCGACAATGAGCAGCCGGCCGGTTTTCTCCACCGAAGCGAGGATGGTCTTCACGTCCAAAGGCGTGATGGTGCGAGGATCGATCAACTCCACGGAGAGCCCTTCGTTTTCCAACTGGCCCGCGGCGGAGAGAGCCTTGGGCACCACAGCGCCCACGGCGACCGCCGTGAGCTGCCGTCCGTGCTTGACCACGCGCGCCTTCCCGAACGGGATCTCGTACGACTCCACTGGAACGGGACCCTTGACCGCCATGAGCTCGCGAGGTTCGAGAAACAACACCGGATCCTGGCAGCGGAGAGCATGCGTGAAGAGCCCCTTGGCGTCGTAGGGCGAAGAAGGAACCACCACCCGGAGTCCGGGAATGTGGCTGTAGATGGAGTAGTAACTTCCGGAGTGGTGCGTGGCGGCGGAGTGGCCAATTCCAATGCAGCCGCGAAGCAGCACGGGCATCTTCAAGCGCCCGCTGCTCATGTATTGCATCTTGGCGATCTGGTTGACGATCTCCCCGAAGGCGTCACTCAGGAAGTCGATGAACATGAAGTCTACGATAGGACGCGCGCCTGCCATGGCCGCCCCACAGGCAAGGCCCGTGAATCCGCGCTCGGCGATGGGCGTATCGCGGAGCCGCTCCGCGCCGTACTTGGTGAAGAGTCCGGCGGTTGTGCCGAAGTTGCCGCCACGAACGCCGATGCCTTCGCCGAGGACGAAGATAGCTGGGTTTGCGTTCATCTCGCTGTCCAGCGCTTCCAGTGTGGCGGCTACCAGCGAGAGTTCACGTGTTGCGCCAGCCTCGGGGCCTGGTTCAGGATGGGAAGCGCCAAGGGCGGCGAAGACGTGCGTGGTCGCGTCTTCCGCACTCGGCCAAGGCGCCTCTTCGGCGCTCTTGCTTGCGGCGGCGACCAAGTCGGTGATCTCGCGGTCCATCGAATCGAACTCTGCTTGAAGGTCAGTGAACTGAGACCGGAAGTACTGAATCGGGCACCGGCGCCGCCATTCGGCGACCTCCTCGCGGGTGCGATACGTGTAATCGCCCATGCCCTCAGAATGCGGCCGCGTGCGGTAGGTCAAACACTCGATCAACGTGGGGCCCTCGCCCGACCGGGCGCGCTCCACCGCCTGACGCGCGGCCGCCCCGACCGCTTGCGCGTCGTTGCCGTCCACCTGAATGCCCGGCATGCCGTAGGATTGGGCGCGCGAGGCGACATCCGGATTCGCGGCGGCGTAGCGGAAGGGGACTTCGGTGGCGAACTGATTGTTCTCGCAAACAAACAGAACGGGCAGCTTCCAGATGGCCGCCAGATTCAATCCTTCGTGAAAGGCGCCGTTGTTGACGGCGCCATCGCCGAAGAACGCGGCGGCAACGCGATCGGACTTCGAGAGCCGGAACGAGTATCCTGCCCCGGCCGCCTGCAGGATGCAAGGCCCGACAATCCCACTGGTGCCCATCAAACCGAGTTCCGGAGCGAACAAGTGCATCGATCCACCACGCCCGCGGGAGCATCCGGTGGCTCGACCGAACAGCTCGGCGAACAGTTGGTCGACCGGCAGTCCTTTGGCCAGGGCGTGGCCGTGGCCGCGATGCGTGCTGAAGACCGCATCATCGGGACGGAGATGCAGACAAACGCCCGAGGCGATCGCCTCTTGTCCCACGTAGGTGTGGCAGGCACCGTGAATCAGTTGCCGGGCGTAGCAGCGCGCGAGTTGCTCCTCCGCGGTGCGGATGAGCTGCATGGTGCGGTACAGAAACGCGGTTTCTCTCTCCATCAGCTCGATCTCCTGGGTCCCACTGAGCCACCGCCGTTCATGGCGAGGTTGCCGCCATCCATGGGAATGAGGGCGCCGGTGATCCAGCTGGAGGCGTCGGAGGCGAGAAACACGGACAGGCCCTTGATGTCATCGGGGGCGCCCAATCGGCCCGCGGGGATGCCACTGAGGAATCTGCTCTCGAGGTTCGGTGTTTCCGCCATGCGTTTTTCCAGCCCGGGATTGACGACTTGCGCCGGGAGGATAGCGTTCACGCGCACGCCGCGGCCGGCCCATTCGGTGCTGAGTTCGCGGGTCATCTGGGCAACTGCGCCCATCGCCATGCTGTAGGCGACGTGTCCGCGCCCCAATGCGGTGACGCTGGCGAGCGAGCCGATGTTCACGATGCTCCCGCGCCCCGCGGCCAACATTCTGCGGCCGGCTTCCTGGCAGGCGCAGAAGCGGCCGACAACCAGGTTGCGCAGGACTTGCTCTACGTCTTCGAGCGAAAGATCCTCGGGCGGCCCCATAATCGACTCTCCGGCCACGTTGCCCAGAAAATCGATGCGGCCGAAATCACGGTCGAGCTTCTGGAACAGTTCCCGGACCTCCTGTGTGCTGGACACATCGACGACCGCGACTTCGGCGCGCCGGCCGAGGCCGCGAATCGCGGCTGCGGTTTGATTGGCGCCGGCGCCGTTGCGGTCGATCAGCATAAGATCCGCGCCGGCCTCCGCCAACGCGGTCGCCATGGCCCGGCCCATGCCCTGGGCGGCGCCGGAGACGGCGGCTACCCGGCCGGTGAGATCAAACATTTTTGCAATCATACGTTTGGCGTTTAGTCCTCACAAAACTGATGATGATGCCGCCCAGGCAGTAACACGACGCGAGAAAGAGGAGGCACTGCCGGTCCGTCGCGCCGTGATGCCGCATCCACCCCATCAAGTGGTTGCCGCAGTAGCCCGCCAGGTTGGCGAAGATGTTGATGAATCCGATGCTGGCTGCCGCGGCAGAAGCCGTGAGCGACAAGGTGGGAAGCGCCCAAAACGGCGAGGGCCAGGACAGCGCGGAGAATCCCGTCAGGCATAGCCAGGCCATCACCATGGCGAACGACTGCCCCGGCAAAGCGGACGCCGACAGAAAAATCGAAGCGGCTACCATGGCCCCTGCACAATGCCACTTGTGTTTGCCGGTCCGGTCGGACGCCCGGCCCGAGAGAATCACTCCGGCCAGTCCGAACAAGTAGTACAGTCCCGTGTAGGCTAGCGCCGTCTGGTCTGAGCTTCCGGATAGACTCTTGACAGTGGTCGGCAACCAAAACCCGATCGCGTAGCCGCCGGTGTTCGTGGCAAAGATGCCGAGCGCCAGCAACCAGACATCCCTCATCCGGAGTGCCTGCCAGACGGAAACCTGGCTCCCAGCGTTCTTGGCCCGCGCTTCGGCGGCCAACTCCTCCTGCAGGTATTCGCGTTCAGCGGCGGTCAGCCAGTGCGCATCGCGCGGCCGGTCCGTCAGGTAGAACAGCGTCACCACGCCCAGCGCGACCGCGGGCAGTCCTTCCAGAATAAATAGCCATTGCCAGCCGGCCAAGCCGAACCACGTCACGTCCAAAAGCAATCCGGAAACGGGTGCGCCCACAGCAAGGCTGATCGGGACGGCGACGATCAGGCCGGACATCGCCCGGCCGCGCAGATGACCGGGGAACCAATGCGTGAAGTAGACAATGATTCCCGGGAAGAAGCCGGCCTCGGCAACGCCGAGCAGGAATCGGGCGGCATTGAACTGGCCGGGCGTCTGGACGAAGGCGGTGGCGGCGGAGATCAGCCCCCAGGTGAGGAGAATGCGCGAAAACCACTTGCGCGCGCTCCAATGCTCCACCAGTAAGGCGCCGGGGATCTCGAGCGTCAGGTAGCCGATGAAGAAGAGGCCGATGCCCAGGCCGAAAACCTCTTCGGAGAATCCGAGGTCCTGGCCCATCCGCAGTTTTGCGAAACCCACGTTCGCGCGATCGAGGTAGGCGACCAGATACAGCAGAATCACCAGCGGCAGGATGCGCCAAGCTACTTTCCGGCGCAGAGCCGCAACTTGGTCTGCGGTGAGCGTTGCGGTGCCAGGTGCCGGAAACATGTCTTTGGTTAGACTACACTACCGAAGCCCGTGTCAATAGTTG
>VFZO01000256.1 GCA_016871155.1 Acidobacteriota bacterium
TACATCTGCGGGAGGAAAACAAGCGGCTGAAGGAGCAGATGGGCACTCCTCGAATGATTGGCGCCTCCACCGCGTTCCAACGAACCTTGGAGCAGGCGACGCTCGCGTCCCGCGCCGATGTACGCGTGCTCCTGATTGGCGAGTCCGGAACGGGCAAGGAGTTGTTGGCCGCGCACGTCCACGCGAACTCCCCGTTTGCAACCGGTCCCTTTATCAAGGTGAATTGCGCAGCGATTCCGAACGAGCTGATGGAGAGCGAGTTGTTCGGCCACGAAAAGGGTGCGTTCACGGGCGCTTCGGCACTGCGGCGCGGGAAGTTTGAGCTGGCTGACGGAGGTACGCTGTTCCTGGACGAAGTCGGCGACCTGCCGCAGGCCGCGCAAGCGAAGTTGCTTCGTGTCCTGCAGGAGGGCGAGTTTCACCGCCTGGGAAGCGAACAGGCAGTCAAGGTTTCCGTCCGTGTGATTTCCGCGACGAACAAGGACCTAAGCGCGGAGGTCGCGAACGGCCGGTTCCGCGAGGATCTGTACTATCGTCTGGCCGTAGTGCCGCTCCGTGTGCCGGCGTTGCGGGAGCGACCCACCGACATTCGCCCGCTTGCCGAGCATTTCCTCGATGAGTTCTGTGGGCGGAACAATGTACGCGCCAAGTCGTTCGACAACGAGACGATGGATCTGCTGGAACGCTACTCCTGGCCGGGCAACGCCCGTGAGTTGCGGAATGTTGTGGAGCGGATGGCCATTCTGGGCGCGTCGGACGTGCTGGATAAGGAAGCCGTGCCGATCGAAATTCGCCTCGGGCGCGATCCGGAAGCGCCGACTTCACTGGAAGCCGCCCGGCGCACGGCCGAGCGCGATCACATAACCAAGGCCCTTGAGGAAGCCAACTGGAACGTCTCGGCCGCGGCACGAGCGCTGGGAATGGAACGAACCAGTCTCCACAAGCGCATTCGCGCGCTGGGCGTGGCCCGCTAGCGCGCGAACTGCCAGGCGTTTGACAGCTTCAAAACCAAAGCGTGTTCGCCGTCGATCCGCTCGGGGAGATCGAACGCCACCGCGCGGTTTTGTTGCGTCGTTTTCACATTGCCGCTGGCGCCAAGCGCCGTCACGGCCCCCTCAACGAAGAGATTTTCAATGATCACTTTGCCGGCGGGACGGTCGTGTAACAGCGCAAAAAGCGAATCGCCTTTTTTCGTGAAGCTGACCTTGCCTCCGGCCGAGGTCTTCGACTCCTGCACGGCGGCCGGCGCCGTATCGTGAATCGCTTCGGCGTTGATCTTCATCCAGTCCGCCAACCGTTGCAGCCGGTCGAGTTGAATGGCGCTGATAGAGCCGTCGGGCTTTGGGCCAATGTTCAAGAGCAGGTTGCCGTTCCGCGCGACGATGTCGATAAGAAGCCCGATCAATTTCCCCGGTGCCATCACATGCTCGGGACCCTCCACCTGGTTGTACCCGAAGCTGAACCCCAGGCCGCGGCAGGTCTCCCATTTCTTCTCCGGAATCCGCGCGTGCGTCGCGTACTCCGGCGTTGTGATATCGAAATGATCCTGCGTGAACCGGTTGTTGATCAGCCCGTCGGGGAAGCGATTGTAATAGCTGGAGAAGATCTCCGGCAGTTTGCCCTGGCGAGGATACCCGATATCGTTCCAAAGGATGGATGGCTGATAGCGGTCAATCAGCTCGCGCCAGTGGGCGTCGGCATATTGCGCGTACTCCTCGGTGTGAATGACCGTTTCACTCACCTGGCGCATCGTAGCGACGGGCGTATTGTTGAACGTCCAATCCAGACCGCCGGAGTAGTAGAGGCCCATCCTCATGCCCTCGGCCCGGACTGCATTCGTCAAATCGCCCACCAGATCCCGTTTCGTGGAAAGGCCCTTCCGGCGCGGATTCGGGACCCGGCTGGGCCACAGCGTGAAGCCGTCGTGGTGCTTAGTGGTCAAGACGGCGTAACGAGCTCCGGTGGATTTGAACAACCTCGCCCACTCGGAGGGCCGGAACTTCTCCGTCTCGCGATGGAACGTTGCCGCGAAGTTGTAATAGTCGTAGTTTTCGCCGTAGGTCTTCGCGTGATGCCGGTACGTCTGTGACTCTTTCAGACGAATCGAGTTCAAGTACCACTCGGCGTACGGGTTGTTGGCGAACCACTTCGAAAAGTCTACTTTGCCCAATTCGCCCGTCGGCGGCGCCCACGCCGGCACCGAGTACAATCCCCAATGAATAAAGATTCCGAGTTTTGCGTCGTTGTACCAGGCCGGCACCTGATGACGCCGCAGCGAGTTCCAATCGGCGGTGAACTTTGGCTGGGCGGACAAGGCGCCCACTCCCAAGGAGAGGCTGAATGTGCGGCGGTTCATCATGAGGGATATCATATCTATCGTGAGTGGACGCTTTCTGCTTTTGGCGATGCTGGCCGTAAGCGGTCAGGACTTCGATACGTCGATTCGGCCCGTGCTGGAGCGGCGTTGCGTGCGCTGCCATTCCGGTGAGAAGCCGGCCGGCGGACTGGCGCTGACCAACGGCGCTGGCGTGGCGGCAGCGGTCGCTTCCGGAAATCTACTGGGACACCTTCAGTCCGGCAAGATGCCGATGGGCGGTCCGCGACTGGCCGAGCCTGAACTGCGCGCGTTCTCCGAATGGATTCGCTGGGGAGCGAAATGGGGCCGCGACATCGCCGCGCCGAAGAAGGAGTTCTGGGCGTTCGTCCCGCCAGTGAAATCCACTGCGGGAAAGAGCATCGACGATTTCGTGAGTCTGCGCCTGCAAGCCAAGGGCCTATCGCCGAACCCCCGTGCCTCGGACCGGGACCTGATTCGCCGTTTGCATTTCGCCCTGACCGGCCTGCCTCCGCGCCCCGAGGATTACACGGCGGGCTACGCGGAGACCGTCGAGAAACTTCTCGCCACGCCGGCATACGGTGAGCGCTGGGGCCGCCATTGGCTCGATGTGGTGCGATTCGGCGAAAGCGATGGCGGCGAACACAATTTCGAGCGCTTCCATGCGTGGCGCTATCGGGACTACGTCATTGACGCCATCAATCGCGATATTCCTTACACGCAGTTCATTCGCGAACAACTGACCGGAGACCTGCAGGCGCCAGAGGATCCGCGCCTGGTGGCCGCTACCGGATTTCTCGTCGCCGGGCCGTGGGATTCGGTGAGCGCCGAATTGAACAAGGATCTGGCCATGAAGAAGACCGCGCGCATGGATGAGCTGGACGACATGGTCACCACGACCTTCCACACGTTTCAAGCTCTAACCGTGAACTGCGCGCGGTGCCACGACCATAAATTCGATCCCATTCCAACGAAAGAGTACTATCAGCTCACCTCCCTGTTCTCCGGCGTCGGTTTCGGCACGCGGCAGGTGGCAAACGCCGCTGAAAAGAAGGCCTACGACGACGCCGTGAAACCGCTCAACGCCGAGGCCGGCAAGGTGCAGCGTGCCATCGACGAAATCGAACTGCCGGTCAAGGCCCGGTTACTCCGGCAGAAGCTAATGGCGCTCGACGAGACTCGAAAAAAGATACGCGAGAGCCTGCCAATTCTTCCTGTCTTTGCCCGCAACCGTTTCGCGCCAATGACAGCCCGGCATTTCCGGTTTGCCATCCAGGGCCACGCGGGCAAGGTTCCGCGCATCGACGAGATTACTCTGAAGCCAGCCGGACTCACGGTGCGGGACTTCATCGGCACCGCACAGGCGACAACGGGTCAGCCGGTCTACATATCGTTTGAGTCGCCGATGCCCGTTACGGCCAGCGAGGTGGAGTGGTCCACCGATCAGCGCATGGGCCGCAGCGACGGCTCGGTGAGAGTTTACTCGCTGGAGGCCTCCAGCGACGGTCAGAACTGGCGAACGGTCGCTGTCTCGCTCGATCATGTCTCTCAGAATGAGATTGACTTGCCTTCGGTCTCCGAGGCCGAGATGCTCGCGCAGCTTTCCGCCGCCGGCCGGCTGAACCGCGAGTCGCTGCTCAAGGAGCGCGCCGCGTGGAGGCAAAAGATCGACGCGGTGCCAGCCCCCGCCATGGTCTACGCCGCCAAACCGCACACGGTCGAGTCTGCCTATCTGCTGGAACGCGGCAGCGTGTCGAAACCGAAGGAGGAGGTCTTTCCTGGCGCGCTCTCCGCGCTTGGACATCGTGAATCCCTGTTTGGCCTGGATGGCCGGGCCGAGGACTCCTCCCGCCGAAAGGCGTTAGCGGACTGGATCACCGATTCGAAGAATCCGCTTACCGCGCGCGTCATCGTAAACCGGGTTTGGTTCCACCACTTTGGCAACGGCATCGTGAATACACCCAGCGATTTCGGTCTGATGGGTGACCGGCCCTCGCATCCGGAGTTGCTCGACTGGCTGGCCGTTTCGTTCATGGAGAACGGCTGGAGCTTGAAGTGGCTGCACCGGCAGATCGTCATGTCCGAGACATTTCGCCGGTCGGCGGCCATGAACGAGAGAGCGTTTGCGGCTGATGCCGATAACCGGTTGCTTTGGCGGATGCCGTTGCGGCGCATGGATGCGGAGACGCTGCGCGATTCCATTCTCGTCTCGACCGCGAGTTTGAATCCGGAACGGGGCGGGCCCAGCTTTCTATTGCAGAAGAAGGGCGATCGGGGTTCGTATATCTACGCGGCGTTGGATAACGACGGACCCGGTGTGTGGCGGCGCGCGGTCTACCGGTTCGTCGTTCGCGGCGGAGAGCGGATCTTCATGGACAGCTTCGACTGTCCGGATCCTTCTGTCGCCACACCGCAGCGGAGCATTTCCAACACGCCTGTTCAGGCGCTCACGCTTCTGAACAACGCCTTTGTAATGAAGCAGGCGGACCGGTTCGCCGAACGCCTGCGGCGCGATTCGGCCGACCCGTTGCGCCGCGCCTACGAGATATTGTACGGGCGCCAGCCAACTGCGAAGGAACACGCCGCGGGTTCCGCGTTCATCGCCGAGCACGGGTTGACAGCTTACGCGCGAGTGCTTTTCAATACCAACGAGTTCGTGTACACACCATGACCAGAAGACAGCTGCTTTGGGAAGTGGGAGGCGGCGCGGCGGGCCTAGCGCTCGCACAGATGGAGGCGGAGGCCGCTCCGCGGAAGCCCGGCGCACACCACGCGCCAAAGGCCAAAAGCCTAATCGCTATTTTTCTGCCCGGCGGCATCAGCCATATCGATACGTTCGACTACAAGCCCGGTCTGGAAAAACATCACGGCAAGCAGACCAAGGGGGAGAACACAATCACCCCGTTCTTCGGCAAACCGGGCGCGGTGATGAAATCGCCCTGGGCGTTCAGACCCAGAGGCAAGAGCGGGAAGCCAGTCTCGGACCTGCTGCCGCATCTGGCCGAAACCGTCGACGATCTGACCTTTTTCCATTCCATGGTCACGCGCAGTAACGCGCACGGTCCGGCGCTTTTCCAGATGTCCACGGGGTTCATCTTCCAAGGCTTTCCGTCCATCGGCTCCTGGGTTAGTTACGGGCTCGGGAGTGAGAACAGGAATTTGCCGTCGTTTGTCGTGCTACCCGATCCCCGGGGACTGCCGCCGTGCGGCGTCGCGAATTGGGGAAATGGTTTTCTGCCCGCCGAGTACCAGGGCGTGATCTTCGGCAATCAGGAGAACCCGATCGCCGACCTGCAGTCGCCCGTCACCGCCAAGGTGCAAGCGGCCTCCTACGATCTGTTGTCCCAGCTCAATCAGGATCATCTCTCGGCCAACTCCGGCGACGACGCGCTAGCGGGACGCATCCGTGCCTACGAAATGGCCGCCAAGATGCAACTCTCCGCGCCGGATGCCACGGACATTTCGAATGAGTCCGAAGCGACGAAGCAGATGTACGGGCTCGACGATCCGGTCACCCGCGCCTACGGCTACAACTGCCTCCTGGCCCGCCGGCTTGTGGAACGCGGCGTGCGCTGCGTTCAGCTGTACAATGGCGGTCACTTCGGTGCTCCGCGTATCAATTGGGACGGCCACGAAGACTTGCGAGCCAACCACTCCCGCTGCGCCGCCGTGATGGACCGGCCAACGGCCGCGCTGTTGAAAGATCTGAAGCAGCGCGGGTTGCTCGACGACACGTTGGTCCTGTGGACCACCGAATTCGGCCGTCTGCCTATCAGCGAGGGCATCGGAGAGGGAGGCCGGGATCACAATCCGGAAGGCTTCACGTCCTTCATGGCTGGCCCTGGCTTAAAAAAAGGCTTCTCCTACGGGAGTACCGACGAACTTGGGTACAAGGCCGTGGAGAATCCCGTGACGCTTTACGATTTCCATGCGACCATGCTGCACCTCATGGGCCTAGACCACACTCGATTGTCCTGGTACCACAATGGCCTGCAGCGAAGGCTCACCGATGTGCACGGTCATGTAATCCGCGGCGTACTTGCGTAGCATAAGTAAGGAACCAATCATGAAAGTCTTGTTCGTTGTCGTTTCGGCCGCCGCGTTCGCCCAGCCGAAGCCGGTCGATTTTCAGCGCGAAGTCCGGCCCATTCTATCCAACGCCTGCTACCACTGCCACGGTCCCGACAAGGCGACACGCATGGCGAACCTCCGCCTGGATGTGCCGGGCCCCGCGATAGTCGCCGGCAATGTCGAACAGAGCAAGCTGTGGCAGCGTATCAATCACGCCAACGCAGCACTGCGCATGCCGCCGGAGCACACACACAAAGTGATTTCCCCGGACCAGAAGGCGGTCTTGAGGCGGTGGATCGAAGAAGGCGGCGCTTACAAATCGCATTGGTCGTTCGCCACACCCGTCCGGCCCGCCGTGCCTGTCGTCCGAAATACCAACTGGGTCCGGAATCCGATCGACAATTTCCTTTTGGCCAGAATGGAAAGCGAAGGACTGACTCCCGCCGCCGAGGCCGACAAGCGCACGCTCGCCAGAAGACTCTCTTTCGATTTGACGGGCCTGCCTCCGGCCCCGGCTGACGTAGAGTCGTTCGTGCAGGACTCTACGGCTGGCGCCTACGATAAGCTCGTGGACAAGTTCATGTCGATGCCGCAGTACGGCGAACATCGCGGCCGGTATTGGCTCGACGCGGCCCGTTATGGAGATACCCACGGTATCCATGTCGATAACTATCGCGAAATGTGGTCCTACCGGGATTGGGTCATTAACGCCTTTAACCGGAATCAGCCGTTCGACCAGTTCACAATTGAACAACTGGCCGGGGACCTGCTTCCGAATCCGACCATTGAGCAGATGGTCGCCACCGGATTCCACCGCTGTAACATCACCACAAACGAAGGCGGTTCAATCGAAGACGAGGTGGCCGCCGTCTACGCCAAGGATCGCGCGGATACTACCAGCACGGTGTGGATGGGGCTGACGGTTGGCTGCGCTACCTGCCACGACCATAAGTTCGATCCGATCACCCAAAAAGAGTTCTACCAGATGACCGCGTTCTTCCGGAACACGACGCAAAAGCCGATGGACGGCAATATACACGACACGCCGCCCGTGATCGTCGTTCCTGCCGAACGCGATCGCAACCGCTGGCTGGCCGGACAGAAGGAAGAGCGGGCGCTGCGGGCAAGCCGGGAGGCCCATCGCAAAGCCCGGCAAGGCGTGTTCGAGAAGTGGCTGGCCGATGCCAAATACAAGAAATTCAAGGAACCGTTCAAAGGCCTGACGTCCCGTTTCGCCGTCGTGGCTCCGGCGGCGCTGCCGGAGGGAGTCACCCGCGTGGAGGGTTTCACGCCGGGCACGGAGGCCTTGGAGTTTGGAAAGGGCAAGGCGTTGGAGTTTCCCGGCCTCAAGGCCGATCTCGATAGCCGCAAGCCCTTCACCATCGCCGCTTGGGTGTATTTGCCGAAAGCAGAAGGCGACTATGTGATCGCTTCCAAGACCGACCTGGTGGAAAAGGAGGACAGCGTCCTGCGCGGATGGGTGCTTGATTTCGACTTCCGCCGGCCGCGCTTCCAACTCCATGGTGGTGAAAAGGACGACTTCCTTCTCATTCGCACCGGCCAGACCATCCGCCTGAAAGCGGGCGCCTGGCATCACGTCGCCGTCACCTTCGACGGAAGCCGCGACTATAAGGGCCTGACGATGTTCGTCAACGGCAAGGTGCAGTACACCGAATCGAACAGCAATACAGGCTACGGCATGGTAAAAGGTGTCACGCTCGCCGGGTCGCCGCTTAAACTCGGCGGGGAGCACGGCAAACGCGGCTTCGAAGGCGGGCGGCTGCACGATTTGCGTATCATCGACCGGGAGCTGCGCGACGACGAAGTGGAACTGCTCTCGGGCGCGCTCGCGCTGGAGAAGGCGCTGGCTTCGGGAGCGGCGCCCGCCGGAGCCGCCAAGGAGACGCTGGAACTTGCGTATCTGAATCGCAACGACAAAGCGTGGCAGAAGATCTCTACGCAATGGCTGGCTTCGGTGGCGGAGCAGCGGACAATCGCACGGCGGTCTCCTGTGACGCACGTTATGAACGAGATCAAGGAGAAGGATCCGGAAGCGTTCGTGCTCTTCCGCGGAATGTACGATCAACCTCGGGATAGGGTCGTGGCCGGCGTGCCCTCCATCCTCGGTGGACTGCCCACGGATCTTCCCAAGAACCGGATGGGTTTGGCCAAGTGGCTTGTGGCGCCTGAGCACCCAACCATGGCCCGCGTCACGGTGAACCGCTTCTGGCAGGAGACATTCGGAACGGGCATCGTTCGCTCGTCGGAAGATTTCGGGGCGCAAGGGAATTCGCCTTTGCATCCGGAATTGCTGGATTGGCTTGCGGTCGAATTTCGTGAATCGGGCTGGGACGTCAAGAAGCTGATTCGCATGATGGTCACGTCCTCCACATACCGGCAGGCCGCCGTCTCGACTGAGGAAAAACGAAAGAAGGATCCCGAGAATTTGCTGCTCTCTCGCGGCCCTCGTTTCCGGATGGACGGCGAAATGGTCCGGGACACGGCGCTGGCCGCCAGCGGGCTGCTGGTGAAAACGATCGGCGGCCCAAGCGTGAAACCGTATCAGCCAAACGCGATCTGGGAGACCGTTGCGATGCTCGGTTCCAACACCCGTTTCTATAAGCAGGATCACGGTGAGAAGCTCTATCGCCGGTCGATGTACACCTTCTGGAAGCGCGCCGCTCCGCCACCGTCGATGGATATCTTCAACGCTCCATCGCGCGAAAATTGCACGGTCAAGCGGGAGCGCACCAACACGCCGCTGCAGGCCCTGGTCACGATGAACGACATCCAGTTCGTCGAGGCCGCTCGCAACTTGGCCGAACGGACTTTGAAGAACACAAAGGGCGGCTTCGATGAGCGCCTGGACTACCTGTCCGCCTATGTCCTGGCGCGCCCGTTCGAAGAGCGGGAGCGCGCTGTGGTCCGCGCCGAGTACAAGGACCTTCTGTCGCACTACGAC
>VFZO01000257.1 GCA_016871155.1 Acidobacteriota bacterium
TCGATTGCGCTCATCCCGTTCAGTATCCATCACTTCCGGCCAGCTGGCCGGGGGCCAACTGCCGGATTTGGGTTCATACAACAGAAAGAACTCCGGATCGACCTCGAGCAGCAGGAACGCGGAAACGATGAAGCTCAGATAGAGCAGAATCGTTTCGGTCACCGCCAAGGCGACGACGTTTGCGGGTACAAAGACACGGAAGATTCGTATCATCGCGCTACGGTATCGCTAAAGCGGCCGATTGGGGATCCTTTCCATGATTGGCGGTCTCACACGCCTGCCGGAGGCGCACTTCGGCAGACAGCTTCGAAGTGGATGAAAATAAAACTGGTTACATTATACCCCAGCGCGGGCCGGTAGTACTCCACCCCTCTAGTCTACCTATCGGCGGAATTCCTTCGAATCCTTCCAGGACGGCGCGGCATCAGAAGAGCTTGAATATCGGACTATTTCGGTCGCAATTTTCGTGTTAACGCTTGCGTGACCGTTTTCGGTGCGGTACTCTTTGAAGTAGGACCAGTTCAGTCCCATTTATGCTGAAGCTCACCAAAAAGGCCGACTACGGGCTCATCGCCCTAAAGCATCTGGCTGAGGTGCGGCCCCGGTCCTCCAGTGCCAAAGAGATGTCGGACACTTACGGCATTCCGGTTCCAGTTCTTTCCAAAGTGTTGCAAAAATTAGCCAAGAGCGGCTTTCTCGCCTCGGTGCACGGGACGAACGGCGGCTATCGTCTCGCCAAAAATGCGGAAACCATTTCGGCCTTGGATGTGGTGCGCGCCATCGACGGCCCGGTGTTTCTGGCGCCGTGTTTTACGGACACGGAAGAGAAGTGCAGCCACCACCACCGCTGCACCATCCGGGATCCGCTTCGCCGCGTCCACGAAGGCATTCTGAACCTGTTGGAACGCCTCTCAATTCAGGAGTTGGCGGCGGAGAACGAGGCGTTCCCGCCGGAACCCAACGGCGTCCTGCAACAAATCGCGACATTGAATCAATAAATTCTATGGCAAACACCAAGCCCATCTACTTCGACAACCACGCCACTACCCAGGTCGACCCTCGTGTGCTCGACGCCATGATGCCTTACTTTACCGAGCACTTCGGAAACGCCGCGAGCCGTAACCACGCGTACGGCTGGAACGCCGAGGACGCCGTCGAGAAGTCCCGTAAACAGATCGGCTCACTGATCGGCGCAACGTCTAAGGAGATCGTTTTCACCTCCGGAGCCACCGAATCGAACAACCTCGCCTTGAAGGGCGTCGCCGAGATGTATGCCGAAAAAGGCAACCACATCATCACGGCGGCGACCGAGCACAAGGCCACGCTCGACACCTGCAAGCATTTGGAAAAGAAGGGCTGCCGAGTTACCTACCTGCCTTTGAAGGGCGACGGGCTGGTGGACTTGGACATGCTTCGGGACGCGATCAACGATAAGACGATTCTGATCAGCATCATGTACGCCAACAACGAGATCGGCGTCGTGCAGCCGATTGCCGAAATCGGCAGGATCGCCAAGGAAAAGGGCGTTCTGTTCCACACCGACGCCGTGCAGGCCTGCGGCAAGATTCCGGTGAACGTCGCGGCCGATGGAATCGACCTGCTGTCCCTCTCCGCGCACAAAATGTACGGTCCCAAGGGAGTTGGAGCGTTGTATGTGCGCCGCAAGAGTCCGCGCGTGCAGTTGACGGCGCAGATGGACGGCGGCGGCCACGAACGCGGTATGCGTTCCGGCACGCTCAACGTCCCCGGCATCGCCGGCCTGGGCGCGGCCTGCGAAATCGCGCAGAAGGAAATGCCCGAGGAATCGGCCAGATTGCGCCGCCTGCGCGACAAGCTGCGCGCCAATCTTGAGGCCAATCTCGAAGAGGTCTACATTAACGGCTCGATGGAGCACCGTCTGCCGCACAACCTCAACATGAGCTTTGCCTACGTGGAAGGCGAAAGCCTTCTGATGGGCATCAACGATATCGCCGTTTCGTCGGGCTCGGCCTGCACGTCGGCGACTTTGGAACCCAGTTACGTTTTGAAGGCCTTGGGCCTGGGCGACGATCTCGCCCATACCTCTATCCGGTTCGGCCTTGGCCGCTTCAACACCGAAGAGGAAGTGGACTACGTGGGCAACAAAATGATCGAGGTCGTGAACAAGCTCCGCGAACTGTCTCCGTTGTGGGAGATGTTCAAGGAGGGCATCGATTTATCCAAGGTCCAGTGGACCGCGCACTAATCAGTAGAAGGAAGGAAACCGAATCATGGCATATTCTGACAAAGTCGTAGATCACTACAACAACCCGCGCAACGTCGGCTCGCTGGATAAATCCAGCACCGAAGTCGGCACCGGCATGGTCGGCGCTCCGGAGTGCGGCGATGTGATGAAGCTTCAGATCAAGGTCAACTCCGCCACGGGAATCATCGAAGATGCCAAGTTCAAGACCTTCGGCTGCGGCAGCGCCATCGCCAGCTCCTCCCTTGCCACCGAGTGGCTGAAGGGGAAGAGCGTCGACGAAGCACTGCAGATTAAGAACACCGATATCGTGAACGAGTTGAGCCTGCCGCCGGTGAAGATCCACTGCTCCGTACTCGCCGAGGACGCCATCAAGGCGGCCATTGACGACTACAAGCAGAAGCAGGCGCCGGTTGGCTCCACGCCTCAGGCGGTGGCGCACTCATGATTGAGGTGACCGAAAAAGCGATCTCCAAGATTCGCTCCGCGTTTGAGAAACAGGGCGTCACCGGCGGCTTGCGCCTAGGCGTTCTGGGCGGCGGCTGTTCGGGCATGAGCTACCAGTTCAAGTTCGATACGCGTCCTCGCGCCAACGATCACATTTTCAACTTCGACGGCGTGCAAGTTTGGGTCGATCCGAAAAGCATGAACTTCCTGAAGGGCATGAAGCTCGATTACTCCGAGTCGATCATGCAGTCCGGCTTCGAGTTCATCAATCCCAACGCGCAAAAGTCCTGCGGTTGCGGCACGTCGTTTACCGCGTAACGATGGAAGCGCCGCCCTCCGGATACTACGAGATCTTCGGGATCGAGAAGCGGCTGGCGCTGGACGTCGAAGGACTCCAGCGCCTTTTTTACGAGCGCAGCCGGGAATGGCACCCGGATCGCCACGCGCGCTCCTCCCCGGAAGACCGGCAACGCGCCGAGCAGGCCACGGCCACTCTTAACGACGCGTGGCGCGTGCTGAGGGACCCCGTGCAGCGGGCCGAGTACTTTCTGAAGGGCGAAGGCTTCGATATTGGCGAGCAGCGCTCCAAAAACGTACCGCCGGAACTGCTGGAAGAGGTATTTGAGCTGAACATGGCGCTGGAGGAGGCGCGCGAAGGAGACGGCGGCGCCAAGGCCCAAGTGGCCGCGGCGTTGGAGCGATTTGCCGGTACGCTCGGTGAAGTCGATCAGGAGCGAGACACGCTGTTCGCCCGCTACGACGACTCCCGCCAGCCGGAACTCCTCGCCGCCCTCCGCACGCTGCTCAACAAGCGCAAGTATTTGCAGAATCTGGTTCGCGATGCGCGGGCCGCGTTGGACTAACTCCATGTCTCTTTTTCAAATCGATTTCGGCTCCGGCGGCAAGGAACACAAGGTCATCGGCATCGACCTCGGCACCACTAACTCGCTGGGCGCCTTCATGGACCTCACCGGCCCAACCGTCATCCCGGGCCCCGGCGGCAATCCGATCGTCCCCAGCGTCGTCTCCATCCCGGAACACGGCGAACCCATCGTTGGCTGGCCCGCCGTCGACCGCCTGATCTCGGACCCGGACCGGACCATCTATTCCGTCAAACGCTTGATGGGCCGGGGCGTGCGTGACGTGCAAGAGGAGCTCAAGCTGTTTCCGTTTCACATCGCCAGCGGCTCCGATCAGGTGATTCAACTCTCCCTTGGCGGAAAGCGCTTCACGCCGCCGGGCATCAGCGCACTGGTGCTTCGCCAGATCAAGAAGAACGCCGAGGACTTCTTCGGTGAACCCATCGACCACGCCGTGATCACAGTGCCGGCGTACTTTAACGACGCGCAACGCCAGGCCACCAAGGACGCGGGCCGCATCGCGGGCCTGCAGGTCATGCGGCTAGTGAACGAACCAACGGCGGCGGCGCTGGCCTACGGACTCGACAAGCGGGAGAACGGCGTCGTGGCCGTGTACGACCTTGGCGGCGGAACCTTCGACATCTCCATTCTCAAACTGCACGACGGCATCTTCGAGGTGTTGGCGACGAACGGCGACACGCACCTGGGCGGCGACGACATAGACAACCTCCTGCTGAAGATCGCATTAGAAGATATCGCGTCGGAATGGGGCGTCGATCTCAGCGGGGACTCCAGTGCCGTGCAGCGCGTCCGGCGGGCGGTAATCGAGGCCAAGCACCAGCTCTCTTCCGCGCCATCGGCAGTCATCGCCCTGGATCTCAATGGCAAATCGTTCCGCCGGGAACTGCCTCGGGATGTCTTCGAGAAACTCATCACTCCCCTGGTGGACCGGACGCTGGCCCCTTGCCGCGCCTGCCTGAAGGACGCCGGCCTCACGCCGGACGAGATCGACGAGGTGGTTCTGGTTGGCGGCTCTACGCGGATTCCCCTGGTTCGCCAGGCGGTGCGGAACTTGTTTAAGGCGGAGCCGCACACAGAGCTTGATCCCGATGAAGTGGTCGCGCTGGGCGCCGCCGTGCAGGCGGGTATCCTCAGCGGTCATGTGCCGGATAAACTTCTGCTCGACGTTACGCCGCTCAGCCTCGGCATCGAAACCATGGGCGGTGTGGTATCGAAGCTCATCCACCGGAACTCCACCATCCCCGCCAGCGCCTCCGAGACCTTCACCACCGCCGTCGAAGGCCAGCGAAACGTCTTGATCCACGTCGTTCAGGGCGAGCGCGAGATGGTACGCGACAACCGTTCCCTGGCCCGGTTCGATCTCAAGGATCTCGATCCGCTGCCAGCCGGCATGCCCAAGATCGAGGTGCGTTTCCTGATCGATGCAAACGGTATTCTCAACGTGACGGCGAAGGACCTGCGCACCGGTAAGGCCCACAGCGTCGATGTGAAGCCCAGCTATGGCCTCACCGACGAACAGGTGGAAGCGATGATCCTCGAATCGTTCTCCAAGGCCGAGGAAGACTTCGCCGAACGGCAACTGCGCGAGGTCCGCGTGGAGGCGGACCGCATCCTGAACGCCGTCGACAAAGCCAAGGGCGACGACGCCTACATGGAGCTCTCGGACGAAGAGCGCGCCAACGTGGACCGTTGCATCGCCGAACTGATTCTCGCCTATCACGGAGAAAACCACCATCTTGTGCACGAAAAGATGGACCAGCTAAACGAAGCGACTATGAAACTTGCCGAGCTGATGATGAACACCGCCGTGCAAGGGGCGCTGAAAGGAACCAAGATCGACGCATGAAGAAGCTCACGTGGTCCGACTTTGACGATATTGGCTTGTCGCTCTACGAAAAGTTCCCCGGCCAGGATCCGCTGCAGGTGCGGTTCACGGATATGCACAAATGGATCGTCGAGCTGGAAGACTTCGGCGACGACCCGGCCAAGTCGAACGAGGGGAAGCTGGAGGCTATTCAGATGGCGTGGTACGAGGAGTGGAAGGACAACCAGTAAGCCGGGGGACTTAATTGAGGAAGTAAGTCCGGTACAGTGTATCGCGTTGCTTGGGAATGAACCCGGCGTCGCGAATCATGCGGCGCAGGTCCTCCTCGGACGCCTCAAACCGCGCGCCCGCCTGAGACACCACATTCTCTTCCATCATCACGGAGCCGACATCGTTACCGCCGAAGCGCAGCCCGATCTGGCAGACCTTCAGGCCCTGTGTAACCCAGGAGGTCTGGACGTTGACGATGTTATGCAGAAAAATGCGCGAAATGGCGAGCGTGCGGAGAAATTCCACGCTTGTGGCCTCTTCCTTGACGAACCGGCCGAGCGATGTGTTTTCCCTCTGAAAACTCCAAGGTATGAAAGCGGTGAACCCGCCCGTCTCTTCCTGTAACTCCCGCAGAACGTTCAGGTGATGCACGCGGTGTTCGATCGTTTCGCCGGTGCCCCACATCATCGTCGAAGTGGTTCGAACACCCAGCCGGTGGGCCTCGCGATGAACGTCGAGCCACTCGGAGGTGGAGCACTTCAGCCGCGCGATCCGGTGCCGCACCTCATCGTGCAGGATTTCGGCGCCGGCGCCGGGAATGGAGTCCAACCCCGCGTCGCGCAGCCGCGCGATGGTATCGCGAATGGAGATGCCGGTGAGCCCGGCGATATGAAGAATCTCGGGTGCGGACAACACGTGCAACTGGATCGCGTAGCGGGATTTTATGGAGCGGAACAGGTCCTCATACCACTCGATGGGCAGGTCCGGATGCAGTCCGCCCTGCATCAATACACCGGTGCCGCCGGCCGCGATCGTCTCCTCTATCTTTTGAAAGATCACTTCCTTAGGGTGCACATACCCCTCGGCGTGGCCCTTGGGCCGGTAAAACGCGCAGAAGCTGCAATACTCGGTACAGACGTTGGTGTAATTGATATTTCTGTCGATGATGTAGCTGGCGATGTTATCCGGATGGTGGCGCTTGCGTTGCTTGTCGGCCTCCATGCCGATACCAATCAGGTCGGGGCTTCGGAATAAGTCGATGGCTTGGGCAGTAGTAATCATTGGGACAGTGGTGTGGCCATTTCGGTGAGTGCCGGCTCCAACTCGGAGGCCAGACGGAGATAGGTGCGCATTCCCTCGTACTCGGCCTTGCCAAGCTCGAAGCGAATGTAGCGGGTGAGGTACTCGGTGACCACGGCGATGGGCAGGCCCCGAAGCGGACTTTCGGTGGCGGCGATGGCTTCAATATTCGCCAGCCCGTGCCGAAGCGAGGACAGAAAAACCTGGCTATTGGCCTCGGTGGTAAACTTCGAATGGCCGGACCAGACCGCGAAGACCATCGGGAGCCCGGTCAGGCGCTTCCATTCACTGCCAAGGTCCAGCGTCTCATAGGGCAGCGAAGCGGGATCCAGGTGCAAGGCCGGATCGCCGATAATCAGCGCGGCGTCGTGCTCCGCCAGCATCCGGTCCAGCGACGGTTCGGAAACCGTTATAGCCGGCCGGACTCCATACTGAGAATCCAGAATTACACGCGACAGCATCACAGAGGTTCGGGATCCCGCGTCGACGGCCAGCGTCCGGATTTCCGGCGGGGGCGTTTTGCAAACCAACAAGATGCTTCGAACCGCTCCGTCGCAGGCGATGCCGGTGCCGGGGCAGAAATCCAGACCCTGGCGGGCCATTTCGATGATCGGAATCAGGCCGATGTCGGCGTCACCATCGCGCAACCGGTCGGCGCAAACGGACGGAAGGCAGTACTCGACGTCGAAAGTACCACGCTGCGGGCCGTTTTCCAGTCCCCAGACCAATGGAACCGTATTCAGATAGGAAACGGCGGCAACTCGGATCCGGGGCGGCGGGTTAAACATCGAAGAGGTCGAAAATACCAGTCTACCGCACCGCAAACACTACAGAGAACGGTAGTTAAGGTCGATAACTGTAACGTGCCTTGGTGTGGACACCTTAGTTCGCCGGATGCTAGTGTGGGTGGAAGTGGGACGGAACCCGCTCCCGCTACCGCGCCCCATCGAACAGAACGGATACTCAGGATGAGAATGATCGCGAAAAAAGTGTGGTTGGCCGTTGTTTTGGCGCTTCCGGGCCTATTGCCTGCCCAGACGCCGGTGGAGTTTAACCCGAATCCGAGTCGAGTCGTCGGCCACGCCAAGAAAGAGCTCATCACCGCCGCGCCAAATTTGGTGGAAGGCCGGGAATTTAACGGACCGCTCGGCATCGCGGTCGACAATGGGGTCAACCCGCCGGTCTTGTACGTCGCCGACACCAACAACCACCGCGTCCTGATCTTCCGGAACGCCCGCGCCGCCAACGGTGCGCAAGCCGACGCCGTGATCGGTCAGCGCGATTTCTTCACAACTACCCCGGGCGGCCCCGGCACATCCAACACAGTTGGCTTCCGAAGCCCATCGGGCCTCGTCGTGGATCGCCGCGGCAACCTCTACGTAGTCGATTCCGGCAATAATCGGATCCTGCGTTTCGCGCGGCCCTATGAGCCCCGCGATCTCATTCAGCCCAATATGGTCATTGGCCAGCCGTCCTTCAATGCCAATCTGCCGAACCAGGGCAACACCTTGCCAACGGCGAAAACGCTGGCCTACGCGTCGGGCAGCACGGGTGTGTCCGCCGCTCTCTTCATCGATAACTCGGAAAATCTCTGGGTCCCTGACGGCCTGAATAGCCGGGTTCTGCGTTTCCCGGCATCTGTGCTCGGGGAGTCCGCTGCCAGCAATCCGGAAGCCGATCTGGTGCTGGGGCAAGCCGATTTCGTCTCCATCCAAAACGTGAATTGGTTCGACGTGAACAACCGGCGGCTCAAGACCGCCATTCGCATCCCTTCTGGAATTACCATGGATACGGCGGGCCGGCTCTTCGTGAGCGACAACGCCAGCCGCGTGCTCGTCTATTCCCCGCCCTTCCGGTCCGGCATGACGGCCGCGCGGCTCGCCGGGCTTTCGGTAAACCAACCCGGCCAACCGCCCAGAACACCGATCAACGAGTACACGCTATTTAACCCGGAGGGCCTTTTCACGGCCGGCAACAACCTGTTCGTGGCCGATTCCGGAGCCCATCGAATTCTGCGGTTCGATCCCTTCGACACCTGGCCGGAGGAGACCGACCTGCTGCCCTCGCCGCCCGCCAAGGCGGTGTTTGGTCAGCCGGATCTGCTGAGTTCGCGTGCGAACCGGGGTAGCCGCGAACCGAGCAACGCCTCCTTTGCGGGTCCGGTCGAATTTGCCGTGGCCGGTGCGGACCTATTCATCTGCGACTCGCTCAATCACCGGATTCTGCGTGCCCCGTTGTCCAACAATCAGATCCTCGGCGCCACCAGCGTGCTCGGGCAGATCAACTTTACCTTCCGCTCGCCGAATCTGGTCGAGGGGCGCGAGATGTTCCTTTCGATCGGCTTGGCCCAGCTTCCTTTGAGCGCCGGTAGTGTGTCCCCAGGCGCGGCGATGGTCCTCGACAACACAACGGCCACTCCACGGCTGTACGTGGCCGACACCTACAACAATCGCATCCTGGGCTATGCGGACGCTCGGGCGGTCAAGCCCGGCGATCCGGCGGACATCGTTATCGGCCAGGCGAGCCTGTTTGAGTCAAAACTGAACTCTCCGGCCGACGACATCAATCTGTTGACCGATACCGGCTTCGTGTCGCCCTCCGGCGTCGCCGTGGATGCCTCGGGCGATCTCTACGTCGCCGACACTGGCAACGGGCGAGTCTTGCGATTCCCCAAGCCGTTTGAACCCACATTTCCGTT
>VFZO01000258.1 GCA_016871155.1 Acidobacteriota bacterium
TCCGCGCACGCCCTGGTTCGAGGGAAAGCCTTTATTGGCGCATCTTGAAACGGTGCCGGTCGCCGAAGACCGGAACTTCGAAGAGCTTCGCTTTCCAGTGCAGTACGTGATCCGGCCGACGCTCGATTTCCGGGGGTACGCCGGGCAGCTAGCGGCTGGGACCCTCCGCGCGGGCGACGAAGTGATGGCCCTTCCGAGCGGCCGAGTCACACGCGTGAAGGAGATTCCGTCCTTTGACGGTCCAGTCGCCGAAGCGTTCACGCCGATGTCGGTGACGGTTGTGCTGGAAGACGAGATCGATCTGAGCCGCGGCGACATGCTGGTGGACCCCAACCACGTTCCGCATGTCTCCCGCCGCTTCGGCGCGAAATTGGTGTGGATGCATCAGGACGCGGGAGGCGTCGATAAGACGTACCTGCTGAAGCACACGACCCAGACCGTTCCGGCCGAGATCCGGCGGATTCGTCATCGGGTGGACGTGAGTACGCTGGCCCATATCGAAACATCGGAACTTGGCTTAAACGATATCGCCGCGGTGGCGATGGAGACGCGGCGCCCGCTGTTTTTCGACGCCTACGCGAAGAACCGGCACACAGGCGGGTTCGTACTGATCGACCCGCTAACAAATTTGACTGTCGCGGCGGGGATGATTGAAGAATCGACGGCCGACAACGTAGCGCCGTTAAACCTTCGCGATTTGCAGTTCACTGGAGAGTTGGACGGTGAGGCGTCCGGCCGGTTGACCAACGCGGAGCGTTACGCCAGAGCGGGGCACTACCCCGCCACGTTGTGGCTGACGGCGCGCCGGGACGTGGCGTATTTAGTGGAGCGGAAGCTGTTCGATCTGGGTTGCCAGGTCCATGTCCTGGCCGACGACAGCGACAGCCACCTGCTACCCGAATTGGCCCGCGTCTTGAACAATGCCGGGTTGATCGCCATTTGTTCCATCGCTTCTCCGGACGCAGGGGAGCGCGACCGCGCCGAGCGCTTCACCGCGCCGAACCGGTTCCTGGAGGTTTCTGCAAAAGGGTTGCCGGCCAGCGACGAAGAGGCCGCCGAGTGGGTGTTGAAACTGCTGGAGGATCGCGGCGTTTTGCGGCGCAAGGACCGGTTTACGCAGGGAGAAGGGATCTAAATTCGAACGGCATCGGAGCCAAATAGCATGTGCGCCGGGGCGATTCCGCTCCGTTCGCAGTAGCGAAGGTAGAGCCGCGCGTAGCTGAGGTTTGTGTAGTCGTTTTCAGAGTAGCCGAGCGATCGTGCCGTTTCGTCGATCCAATCGGGCGGGCCTTCGAATTCGACAAAGGCGCCGATCGGTGTTTCGTCCAGCATGACGACGCCCGGTTCGCCGGCGCGCGCGAATTCCGTCCGGTATTTCTCGTACCGGAATGTCGGAAGATAGCCGAGGCGTTCCAAAATCGCGAGCATGACCGCGTGGTCGCCGACACTCACCTCCAGCTCCTCCCGCTCCTTGTGTCTGGAAACCGCGGCGGGTCCCTTGAACGTGAAGATGGTCTGGCCGTCCGCCTGGCGAAGCCGGATCAATTCGCCCTTGCCCCGCAGCGTTCCACCCGGCAGGTCGAGCATCGTGTTCTGTTCGAAATGACGCGGCCGAACCTGCGTAAATCCGGCGTCGCGGAGCCGGTTGAGAAGCGTAGCCGCTTCCTGAATCGCAACCTTCACTTCCACTTCCCGATGGAGAGTCCCGGTCGTCATGTTTCAATCCTACCAGCGGATGTGTTACTCTGCGAACGATCAATGCGCCCGTAGCTCAGCTGGATAGAGCATCTGGCTTCGAACCAGAGGGCCGGGAGTTCGAATCTCTCCGGGCGCACCACAACGGTAGAAACATTTTCACACGCTTATGTCGCGCGCGGCCGTTTTGTCCGGCGGAGTTTAGTTAGACTAGAAGGCTGGATGCGCGTTGTTGCATTAAATCCGGACGCAATCGGCGATTTCGTTCTTCGGACCCCGGCGTTCAACGCACTGTTGGACCGCGGCTTTGAGGTGTCGCTTGCCGTTCGGGACATGAACATGCCGCTCGTGCGGATGTACACGCCGCGAGCCAAGGCCATCCAATATCCCTGCAATCCGTATGGGCCTCGCTTCAATCTCGACTCGGCGGAAGGGCAGCAGTTCCTGGAAGGGTTGCGGCAGGCGCGGCCGGATCTATTGGCGTTCGCGTCGTTTCAATATACTCAGTTCGAAATCGACGTGGCCGACCGGTTACCGGGCGTCCGCTGCGCCGGATTCGACGGTCTAATTTTCAAAGAGGGATTTCCGCCTTTTCCCTCCGAGCAGATGCGGAAGCGGCTGAATCCCTGCGTGACGGTTGCGCAGCACACGCTGGAAATTCGAAAGAACGAGCGGCTATGCGCCGCCATCCTCGGAGAGGGCGTCACTCTTCCTGCCCCGAGCCTGCAAGCGCCGGAAAGCGCAGTGGCGGACGCGCGTATCCGCTTGCGCAGTGTGGGCCTGGATGGACAGTCGTTCTGGGCTGTCTGCGCAGGTGACCTCCCGCACGCCCGTGTGAAAAACTGGGAGTACGCCAAGTGGGCGGAACTGCTGGCCGGCTTGGTCCACCGCCACTCGATTCAATTGCTGTTTGTCGGATCCCAGGACGAGCACGAAGTGACCAATCATATCCGGTCGCTGATGGGAGACGCGGCGAGCCGGACCGCCAGTCTCACCGGAGAGCCCGGTGGACTGGAATCCGTAGTCGGCGTGCTGGAGCTTTCGCGCGGATACATCGGTAAAGATACGGGCCCCATGCACATCGCCGCGTCGCTCGGGAAGCCCGTCGTTTCGGTCTTCGGCGCCGGAGACTGGCCAAGATTTGTTCCCGCCGCTCGAATTGGGCGGACCGTCACGATGGTGATGCCGTGCGCCGGTTGCTCCTGGTGCTGTCACCTCGAGAAGTCGCATTGTGTGAAAGACGTGCCGGTGGACGTCATGGCGCGTCTGGCGGATCTGGTGGTCTCGGGTGAATGCAAGGACTTTCAAGCCGTGGAGTTGCAACCGGACGCCCTGATGTCCGCGGCCACTGTGCGCCAGTCTTGGGAGCGCAGTTGGAACGTTCGCCGCGCCATGCACGAAGAGTGGGGCCGGTTCAACCAGTGGCACTCGGATCGTCTGCAAGATATCGAGCACCTAAAAGCGGCCTTGGCCGTACTCACAAAAGAGCGAAACGCCCTCGCCGGCGCGGAGGCGCGTCTGGCCGAGTTATCCGCCGCCGTCGCCGTCGAGAGGGAGAAATGGGCGTCCGATCAAGAGGCGCTTGAAAAGCGCCTGGCTGAATACCAGACCGCGGCGGAGCAGGAGTCGGAACTCGTAAGGCGGGCTGATTCCCAACTGGCGCAATTGGAACAGAACCACGTTACGGCGTTGGAGCGGGCCCGCGAGGAGGCCAACCAGCGGTTTTCGGAAGCGGCCGCGCGGTCCGACCGTGAATTGGTAAAACTGCGTACCGCGCTTACCGAGGCAGTCAGGCACCGGGACGATACGAAACATGTCGTCGAGCGGCTGAAGGCCGCGGTGACCGAGAAAGAGGAACTGCGAGCACGCTTGGATAGCCTCGAGTCCGAAAGTCTGGCCAAAATGGCGGATTTGGAAATTACACTGCAACGCTCTCGCGGCGACCTGAACACCGCCCTGCGTGTGCTACCCCAACTGCGTTCCGATAACGCCGAGCTTCGCCGGCAGCTTGATGCCCTTGCGGATCACGAGGAAATCGCGCTGCAGCGGCAGCGCGCTGAATTTGACGTTTTAGAGGCTGACCGGGTGAATCGCGGGCAACAGATCGAAGCGTTGCACGAACACATAGCCAGCCTCAACAAAGCGTTCGACGCGTATAAGGGCCGCTTGGCGTTGCGGGTGCTGCGAATCTTTGGCCTCGCCTAGCCACGCCTTCCGGCGTGTCAAAATGGAAGTTCATGCGAGTGATTGCCGTCTTAGCTGTGGCCTTTGTGTCCTCTGTCCATGGCCAGACAGGCGTTATCTCCACCGTTGCCGGATTGACGGTCCCGGGCGGCGAACCGCAACGAGGGTTTAGCGGAGACGGCGGGCCCGCGGCACGCGCCTCGTTGACGCTGGCGGGGATCCAGAACGAATGCGATCCGGCGCGCTTCGAAGAGATGAGTCACATTTCCGTGGACCGCGCGGGAAATATCCTAATTGCCGATACGAATAACAACCGCATTCGCCGGATCGGAATGGACGGCGTCATCTCGACGATCGCCGGCAGCGGGGAGCGGCCGAGTTTGAATAATTGTTCGCCGCTCGGCGGGGGACAGGCGGCAGGCGACGGAGGGCAGGCGCTTTCGGCCCGGCTCTACGGCCCGGCGCAGGCGATCGCGCTCGAAAACGGCAACCTGTTGATCTGCGATCAGAAAAACAACCGGATTCGGCAAGTGACGCCGCAAGGGCAGATCTCCACAATCGTAGGGAGCAATCTCCACGCATTCTACGCGCCGAACATTCTCGCGACGCTTTCTCCGATGGACTGGCCTTCATCTATAGCCGTGGACCGCGAGGGCCGCCTGTACTTCGCCGAAATTCACTCGCACAGAATCGCCCGTGTGAATGGCGACGGCCGCACCCAGACCATCGCCGGCACGGGGCTTCCAGGCCTCGGGGCTGACGGCGGTGACGCCACGCGCAGCGCATTGGCGAATCCAGCGTTTCTGCTCTTCGACCGCGAGGGCAACCTATTGATCGCCGATCAAGGCAATCATCGGATTCGGCGCTTGCGCGCTTCCGGTGCTATCGACACAGTCGCGGGCACTGGTGCACCGGGATTCTCGGGTGATGGTTCGGCGGCCACCGCCGCGCAATTGAGCCGCCCCAACGGACTCGCGCTGGACTCGCGAGGCAACCTGTACATTGCCGATATGGGTAACCACAGGATTCGACGCGTGACGCCGGACGGCGTGATCTCAACAGTCGCCGGCAATGGGCAGATTGGCCGGGGCGCCGATGGGGTGCCGGCCACCCAGAGCGCCTTGAACTTCCCCTCGTCGGTTGCGGTCGACGCGGCCGGCGATCTGCTTGTCGTCGATTGGCAGAACTATCTCGTCCGCAAGGTCTCTTTCTCGGCGCGCCCGGCCATTTCTCCGGGCGGCGTCGTGAATGCCGCCAGCTTTCTTCCGGCCCCTGTCCCGCTGGCGCCGGGCGCGCTGATCTCGGTCTTTGGCGTGAATTTCGCGGGCGCTCTTAGCCAGGCCTCCGAGCTGCCGCTTCCAACCGAGCTAGGCGGCGTCAGTGTCTCGGTGAATGGCCGCCGCATTCCCCTGGTGTTTGCTTCCAGCGGACAGGTGAATGCACAACTTCCATACGATCTTCGAGAAGGGGCGGCGCGGGTCCAAGTCTCCAACGCGCAAGGTGTAAGCACCGAAGAAACGGTCAATATCGGCGCGGCGGCGCCTGGAATCTTTACGATCGCCGGCACCCAGCGGGCGGTTGCAGTGAATCAGGATTTTTCGTTGAATACGCCTGACAACCCCGAATCGCGCGGGCGCGTGATTACGGTCTACTGCACCGGCATCGGTCCATTAGATGGGGAGTTGGAAGCGGGCCGTCCCGCGCCCTCCAACACGCTCTTCCGCGCCGCTCTGGACTCCAGCGCCGCAATCGCCGGCCGGGACGCGCCAATGTTGTTCCTTGGCTTGACTCCCGGCTTTGTGGGGCTGGCTCAGGCCAATATTCAACTGCCCGCGGACCTGCCCGTTGGCAATGCGCTGGAACTGGTGGTGAGCGTCAACCGCCAACGCAGCAATACGGCCCAAGTGGCGGTACGATGAGGCTGCTGATTTTCGCGCTCGCCGCATCGAGCGCGTGGCCGCAGGGCGCACGATTCGGAAATTACGAGGTTACGCTGCGTTTGCCGCCCGAGGGCCTGACGGCTCAGGAGGAGATGCAGATCGAGTACAAGGTGGCGGACGCGACCCGCATAGATCCCGTGATGGGCGCTGTGCCGGTGATTCGTGCGGCGGCGCGCAGCGTCATTGAAATGCCGTCGATGCCGTCCATGGCGAAGCTCATTGAAGCCGCGCACCCGGAAGGCGTTCCAGGCGAGTACGGTGTTCATCCCGTGTTTCCTCACGGCGGGGAGTACCGTTTGCTGTTGTACATCAGGCCACCCGGCGGGGCGGAGTTCGAAGCCAGCTTTCCGTTGCAAGTAGGGGACGCGCGGCGCGGGGGCAAGCCGAAGCCCCGGCCCTACTACGCCGAGGTTCGCTCGGCGCCAAAGACGCCCAAGGCCGGCGACCCAGCCGAGTTATCGATCCTCGTGAAGTCTCGTGTGCCAGGGGCATCGCCGGTGGTGACCGCCTTCGACATCCAGCACGAAAAGCCGATGCATCTGATCGTCGTCCGCTCCGATTTGGGGGAGTTTGCACACGAACATCCGGACCCGGGCCCGGGCGGCGAATTCCGGATTCGCTATGTGTTTCCGAGCGCGGGCGACTATACGCTGTTCGTCGACGCGGCGCCCAAGGGAGCCGGAGGCCAGGTGATGCCGGTGCGGATGAAAGTTAGCGGCCCGAGGCCGAAGCGGGTGGATATCGCCGCGCTGCCGCTGCAGCGGCTCGCCGTGGACGCCAACTTGACCGCCGAGTTTAGCGCGGACCGCTTTCCGGCCGCGCGTACGCAGCGGCTGGAATGCGTTGTAAAGCTGCAAGGAAAAGCGGCCAGATTCGAACCCTATCTTGGTGCTCTCGGGCACCTGATCCTGGTCAACGAAGATGCGGAGACGTTCGTGCACTCACATCCCGACGAGTTGGACCCGCGCGCGGGCGAGGACGGCCGCATCGCGTTTCTGGCGCGTTTCCCGAAACCCGGACGCTATCGCGGTTGGGTACAGGTTCAGTCCGGGGGCAGGTTGTATTCGGCGCCCTTCGTCGTAGAGGCCACCGCGAACTGAGCGATGAGGAAGTGGATCGCATCACTAGCCGCCGTTTCGCTCGCGATGGCTCACGAAGGGGGGCGCAAAAACCCCAAGCCAACGAAAGCCGAGGCCGATCTGCGCATCGCTGCGGCGAAACTGGCTGCGGCGAAGAAAACACTTCGGGCTAAGGGCCGCTATGCATGTTGTGTGAAGCCTGGGTGCGATCTGTGCGTCCGGAAGAACGGATCCTGCGCGTGCGCCGCCAATGTTGCGCGAGGTCTCGGAGCTTGTGGCGAATGTTTGGCCGGTTGGAAGACAGGCCGTGGTGCGTTGCCGGGCGTCCGGGCCCAGTCTGTCGGACTCCTAACGGCCGATAAACAGAAGATGCCGGGCGCGGGAGAAATCTCCCAGGAGCTTCGAGAGAGCCTGGCCGCGCTGCTGACGGCCAAGCGGACACTGGCCGGAGAGGGACGTTTCCGATGCTGCGTAAGAGGCGGTTGTGGGCAGTGCGCGACCGAGGCCGAGTGCCCATGCGGTGAAGATCTTTCCCTCGGCGCCGCTCCCGTGGCGCGCGGCTCCAAGGCCCCTCGAGAGCCCAAGGGAGTATGCGGCGACTGCTACGACGGTTGGAACGCGGGCGAAGGGATCTTCGCGGGAATCCTTCCCAACGAAATAAAGCTCGCTTTGATGGCCGAAATGGCTCTCGGGATGAGCCCGGGCGAGAAAGGCGGATCGTATCTCACCGGCACAAGTCAGACACCGGCCGCCCGTCCCATGAGTATGCTGCACAAACGGGTGAGCGGCTGGAGCCTTATGTTCCACGGCAATTTGTGGGGCATCTACACGAACCAAACCGGCGAGCGCGGCAGAGACAAGACGTTTGGCGCTGGTTGGGTGATGCCCATGGCCAGCCGGCGGGCGTTCGGCGGAACCTTTACAATTCGCTCCATGTTTTCGATCGAGCCCCTGACGGTGACGAACGGCCGCTATCCGCTGCTGTTTCAAACCGGCGAGACGTGGAAGAACATACCGGTCATCAATGGACAGCATCCGCATGACTTCGTCAAGGAACTGGGCGGCGCCTATCAATACCGGTTGGGTGAATCGACGACGCTCAACGTGTACGCCGGACTGCGCGGCGACCCCGCCATAGGTCCGGTGGCGTATCCGCACCGTGTTTCAAGTTCGGAGAATCCCATTGCGGTCATGGCGCACCACTATCAGGACTCAACGCACATCGCCGCTAACGTGGTGACTTTGGGCGTGACGCACAAAATCCTCACACTGGAGGCCAGCGGCTTTCACGGGCGCGAGCCGGATGAGAATCGCTGGGGAATCGAGTTGGGGCCCATCAACTCATTCGCAAGCCGGGTTACCGTCACGCCGTCCGATCGCTGGGCGGCGCAGTTCTCCCTCGCGCGAATTAACAACAGAGAGGCGACCCACCCCGACCGCGATTCGTGGCGCCAGACCGCTTCCATCACCTACGTGCGCCCGCAATCGACCGGGCATTGGGCTACCAGTCTGGTTTGGGGAAGAAATCGGGACCTCCCATACACGCAACAACCGAATTCGGACCTTCTGAATATTCTGCCGCGCAAGGGTAACGGCCGGCGGGAGCATATTGTTCTAATCCCGACCCGCGCGCAGGGGCAGACCTATAACGCATACACCGCCGAATCCACTTGGTTCTGGAAGAACAAGCACTGGATTTGGGGGCGGGCGGAACTGAGCGACAAGGATTCTCTCCTCTTGTTCGAAGAGGCGCCCTACGTGCGCCTGCTGGAAGAGTACCGGTATACGCGAATCAAGGCCTATACTTCGGGCTACGCGTACGAACTCCCGGCGGTTGGCGGGTTTCTTCGCCCCGCGCTCGGTGGACAGGTGCAGGTATTCCAAGTCCCGGCCAACCTTTCGCCGATCTATGGAACCAAACCGGTAGGCATGCAGGTTTGGTTGCGCTTGCGGATCGCTCCGGTACCGAAGTAGTTAGCGAACCGATATCATAAGCGTCTCGGCCAGGCCCACGCCGCCAATCCGCGCACCGACAATAATGTTGTCTCCGGTCGCGGTTCCCTGCGGAACACGTGCGTTCACCTGCAACAGACCGATGGCGCCGGGCGCCATTCCGGCGAATAGCACCTCGGCGCGCCGGCCATCGATAAGGAGCACGACATCGTTATCCGGCACGGCGAAGGGCGGTTCCGCGGGTGCCAACGCGCCCGTCGCGACTCTCGGTGTTGTCACTCCGTTGAAAGTCATGCACGAGATGCCTCGGGAGCAGTAGTAATAGGAGTCAGGTCAACCAAGTAGCCGAGGGCGCGAAATTCCTTCTGAAGACGCTGGATTCTGCGTTTTG
>VFZO01000259.1 GCA_016871155.1 Acidobacteriota bacterium
AGCGCGGCGTCTAATTCGACGAGGGCGTTTTCCGCGAGTGACATAGTGCTTATCTCCTGTGTTGAATTTGGGGGACGAGTCATCTTCGCATTTTCTTCGCCATCTGGCAAGCACAAAGATCGTACAACCGCCGGCGCCACGAGGCAAGCGTACGATTTACGGCTTCAAGCGGAGAAAAGCCACAGGCCAAAGGGGTAGCGGATTTCGGCTATGCGCCGGCGGTTTTTACCGGTGTTTCCTTGCTATTGTCGTCGTCGCCTTTCGTCCGTTTGCGGGCTTCCACCATCCATGTGGGCGGGCGGCCGCGGCGTTTTGTGCGGCCTAATGCGAGCCTTTCCAGGGTAATAATTGCGGCTTCCAGTTGGTCCCGCTCTTCTCGCAATTGCTCCAATATCTTTGTGACGTCCATCTGATGCGTTTCCTCGTTAGTTCTGGCGAATGCCGGAGTCGCGGTTCGGAATCCGGAACGACGGCAGACTTTTCCCTGCATTACACATTCTTTTGTATCCAAACGGAGCGATGAAATCAAGCGCTCTGTTCTGAAATCAGAACAGACCGGCGCAATTCCGTACCAGGAACTACACCGTACGCTTAGACTTCCAGTATAAATAAAATGGAATCCCGATGGCCATGATGCCAAGTCCGCGAAGGCTTTCCACCGGGGATGTCTGCAGAGTCGAAATAATTAAAGCGACGGCAACCAAAACAAAGATCACGGGAACAACGGGATACCCTAATGTGCGATATGGGCGCGGCATGTCCGGGCGTTTTCGGCGCAAAACGATGACGGATGCGGTGGCCATGCCGTAGAGAATCCAGGACGCGAAAATCACGTAGGTGAACAACTGGTCGTAACTGCCGGTCAGCACCAGCAGCATGGACCAGGCGCTGAGGGCGATGATCGAGTTTGCCGGTGTAAAGTACTGCGGGTGCACTTCGGCGACCTTTTGGAAAAAATAACCGTCCCTGGCCATTGCATACGGGACCCGTGCGCCGGTGAGGATCGAGCCGTTCAAGGCGGCAAAGATGGAGATCATGGCGGCGATCGAAACGGCGCCGGCGCCACCGGCGCCCCACACACGGCGCATCATCTCGGCCGCGACGCGGTCGGATTTGGCCACACCATCGGCCGGCAGCACATAGAAATAGGCGAAGCACGCGAGCATGTAGATGGCCATGACGCCGAGCGTTCCATAGATCAGGGCTAAGGGCAGATTCCGTTGCGGGTTCTTTACCTCCGACGAGACCATGCTGAGGTTGTTCCAGCCGTCGTAGGCCCAAAGCGCCGCCACCAGCGCGGCGAAGAAGCCGGCCACTCCGCCCGGCGCGGGAATCGACGTGGAGAAGTTGGCGAAGTCCGCAGACGGCGCGGTCAGGCCTACGACGATCAGCAGGCCGATCAGCGCGACCTTGACCACTGTAACGCCCACCTGCACGTTGCCGCCGACCTTTACCCCGTAGTAGTTCAACCATCCAAAACCGCCGATGGCGGCCATTGCCAGGAGCTGGCCGGTCTTGACGCCGCCGGCGAATTCGTTCTCCAAGGCCGGATAAAAGTTCGCCATGTACGTGAAGAGCGCTGTGGCGAGAGTTGCGATGGAGCCGCTCTTGGCCACCCACATCTGGGTCCACCCGAAGAGAAACCCAAAGAAGGGCCCGTAGGCCTCCCGCAGGTAAACGTACTCGCCGCCGGCCTCGGGCATCGACGACGAGAGCTCGGCGTAGGTCAGCGCGCCGGCCATCGAAAGCAGCCCCCCGAACAGAAAGACGAAAAGGACCATGCCCGGCGAGCCGACATTCAGCACCATGCTTTTTGGCACCAGAAAGATTCCGCTGCCGATAACCGTGCCGACGACGATGGCCGCCGCGCCCCAGACCGTGAGGTCCCGCTTAAGCTCTTGCATTTTGTTCCTTTATGAAATACGACATCAACAGCGCGACGGCGAAGGTGGCAGCGGTGCCGATCAACACGTACCAGGTCCAGGCGACGGTTGTGGCGAGTTTCAGAAACAGATTCGTGGCGATCCCGATCGCCATACCGCACATCGCCGCACGCTCGCCGACGCGCTTTGTCAATACGCCCAGTAGAAACGTTCCGAGCAGCGCACCGTAGACGATCGACGCGATGCCGAGTCCATATTCGAGCACCGATTTCACTTCGCGCGCCAGAAACGCGATGGTCATCAGCACCACGCCCCAGGCCACGGTCGCCCAGCGAGCGATGCGGAGGTACTCGGCGTCGCCGCGCGGGGTCTTCGAAAACGGTTTAATGAAGTCCATGACCGTTGTGGACGCCAAGGAGTTCAACGCGGCGCTGAGGTTCGACATGGCGGCGGCGAGGATTGCGGCGATGACCAGTCCCGCGACGCCGTGCGGCAGATAGTCCCATATGAACTGCGGATAGATGCGGTCCGGGACTTCCGGCGCGGGCCTGCCGGTGTCCTGGTAGAACACGTAGAGAATCAAGCCGATAAACAGGAACAACGAAAACTGGAACATGATCACGACCCAGCTTCCGAGCAGCGCCAGCCGGCTCTCGGCCTGCGACTTGGCGGAGAGCAGGCGTTGGACCATCAACTGTTCGGTACCGTGCGAAGCCGTGGTTAGGAAACAGCCGCCTAGTACGCCGGCCCAGAAGCTGTACGGGCGCGAGAAGAATTCCTGGCTGAGATCGAACCGGAAGTCGAAGAGACGCAGCTTATTGGCGGCCGAGGCGGCATCGAGAACGTGGGGGAGCCCTTGGGGAATCTGCTGGAGGATCACGAACAGGCTGAGGATCGCGCCCCCGACGTAGAGGACCATCTGAATGACGTCGGTCCAGATGACGGCCTCCATTCCTCCTTCAAACGTGTAAAAAAGCGTGAGCGCGACAATTAACAAGATTGAACTCATCTCGCCGGTACCGAGAATGATGGAGATCACAATGGAGATGGCGAAGACGCGAACGCCTTCAGCCAGCGAGCGAAGGACAAGGAAACTGCCCGCGGTGAGCTTGCGAATATTGGGTCCAAAGCGGCGCTGCATCAGCTCGTAGGCCGTGTACATTTCGCCCCGAAAGTAGTGCGGAAGGAACAGCGTGACTATGACGATCCGGGCAAGCAGATAACCGAAAACCACCTGCAGAAAACCAAGGTCGCCGCGAAAGGCGATGGCCGGCGTGCCGATAACGGTGAGCGTGGAGGTCTCGGCTGAAACGATGGAAAAACCGATGGCCCACCAAGGCGCGTTCCGGCCGCCGAGGAAGTAGTCCTTGAGCGATTGTTTGGAATCCCGGAACCGCGCGCCGAACCACGTGATGCCGATGAGGTAAACGAGGATGACGCCGAGGTCGAGAGTTCGCATTGGAAAAAGGGGAGTCTAGCACACGCGGCCGGGAACAAATTCCGGCCCGGCGGCATCTAACCGGCAGACCCGCATGTTGATTCCACCTGCGCGACTTCGTTATACTCCGGCTTTGCAATTCAATTTAACGGGAGGCACTCGGTGTTTCTAAAGAGAGCAACAAAAGGTACGGCGGCACTGATGATGGCGGCAGCGCTACTCGTCGGGCAAGAGCCGCAATGGAAGGACCGCGCCGAGTACGAGCTTGTTGTCGAACAGCTCGGCAAGGCGACCGACCCCGCCAAGAAACTGGAACTGCTCAATCAGTGGACGCAGAAGTATCCACAGACCGCGTTCGAATCGGCGCGGCGGGTGCAGTACCTGTTCACCTACCAGGCGCTGAATAAAGCGCCGGAGATGCTGGGAGCCGCCAAGGAGATCGCCTCGGCCGAGCCAAAGAATTGGCTTGGTCACTACTGGATCATGTTGCTTGGCCAGTCGATGGCGACCACCAACCCCGCGGCGGGGGAGGACGGCGAGAAAGCGGCCAACCTGATTCTTGCGAACCTGAGCGATCTGTTTTCCGCGGCGGCCAAGCCGGCGGGCGCTGCGGACGCGGCCTGGAACACACAGCGAGACGATGCGCAGGATAAGGCCTACCAGGCGTTGATCACGTTTGCGCAGGTGAAGAAAGACCAGGCGCTCATCGAACGGCGGCTTGGCGACTACCTGAAGGCCAAGCCGAAGAACGGCATGGTGACGTACCAGCTCGGCGCGGCGATTCTCGCGCAACGCAAGGCCGAGCGGCAGGCCGAAGCGATTTGGCACTTCGCGCGCGCCTGCGGCCTGTCCGGCGCGGGCGAGGTCCCGGCGGCAAATAAGGCACAAATTTGCGGGTACTTCCAGAAGGTCTATCCGCAGTACCGCGGCGACACAAAAGGCATGGAAGAATTGAAGAATTCCGCTGGCGGCGCGGCAGAGGCGTTCCCGCCCTCCGCATTCGCCATCAAGACCAAGCAGCAGGAAGACATCGAGAAGATCAACGAGATCAAGGCGAATAATCCGCAGTTGGCAATATGGATCGAACTAAAGCAGGCGCTGACGGCGGCCGATGGCGAGAATTACTTTGCCATGCTGAAGGACGCGAAGCTGCCCAAGCTGAAGGGCAAGCTGGTTTCGCATGAACCGGCGACCAACCCTAAAAAGCTCGTAATCGGAATCTCCGACGCGGCGCTGGGCGAAGTCACCCTTGTCGTGGCCGAAAAGGGTTTCCTGCCCGGGAAGATGGAGCCGGGCGGAGAGATCGAGTTTGAAGGCGTCGGCAAGGAGTTCGTCAAGGATCCGTTTATGGTCACGCTTGAGATCGAGAAAGAGTCGATCTCGGGCTGGACCGGCACGCCGGCGGCGAAGGCCGCGCCGAAGCGTGCGCCGGTGAAGGCCGTGAGGAAGAAAAAGTAGGGTATCGACTCTTCTTTAACCACGGGCGAGCCAGACGGCTCGCCCGTAGTATTTTAGGAGTGGAACCTAAGGCCGCGCACGTGCGTCTCCTTGGGGAGCAAGGAGCAGCATGAGATTAGTCGTTTTTTCGCTTCTGACCGCCTCGCTACCGGCTCAGATCCTGCCCGTTCCGTTTCCCCGGCCGTTCCGCGAAATCGAGCAGTTTCTACAATTGACCCGGGAGCAGATGGACCGCATCAACCGGAACTCGGCGGAGTTCGACCGCTGGAATCGCGAGAAGCAGCTGCGGTCTTTCACAGTTTCGCGGGAAATCGCCGAGGAGACCGCGGCCGAACCGCTGAACCCCTCCGCGCTGGGCCTTCGGTACGCGGAACTGGAAGCGATCCGGCGAGAGGTCACCGACCGCGAGAAAAAATTGATCGCCGACAACTTCGCCGTTTTAACCGAGGCGCAGAAAGTTAGGTTCAAGGCGCTGGAGGAGGCCATCAAGCTTCAGCCGGTGATCGACGAGGCGCGGGCGATCCGATTGTTGGCGAACGACTGTGCGGTTCCGGCCGGTTTCGGCGGTGTGATCCGGGGCGGGCTAGGATTTAGCTTCCCTTGCGGCGGAATCGGAACTCCATTTCCGCTACCGTTGCCGAATTTCCTTTCACAGCCAGCGACGCGCTAACCGCCCAAGGCGGCGCGCAGATCGCGGTCGAAGGCGCGCAGGGATTCCACCTGCGCCGGAGTCGCGTCCTGTTCGAAGCCGCGGCCCTGGAACACGCCACGCTCGCCGCGCCACACCAGCGCGGCGAAGCCCTGTTCGGTGACGATGCCGGGCGCGCCGATGTTGCCGAAGCAGCTCTCGCGCCGCTCGACAAGGGCGGCAAACCCATCCCGCGTAAATACGTAGTGCGAGGCAATCTTCAAATCGGGCACCAGTTCAATGCGCGCGGCCAGCACGCGCTCCAGCTTGGCCAAAAGTTCCGCGTCCATTACATCTTGTAGCGGCCCAGGTCCTCGTCGCCGAGGCCTTCGAGCCAGCGTTTCAACTCGTCGTTGGTGACCTTGTCGCTGACCGAACTGCTGGCCTTGGAGGTGCGAATCACCTGATCGTCGACGAAGATGGGGCAGTCGGCGCGCAGGGCCAGCGCTAGCGCGTCGGAGGGGCGGGAATCGACGGTGATCAACTCGCCGTCTTTTTCCAGCCAGATCATGGCGTAAAACGTGTCGTCGCGCAGCTCGCTGACGACCACTTTTTTCACATCGGCTTGCAGTCCTGCCAGGAGCGTCTTGATCAGGTCGTGCGTCATGGGGCGCGGCGTGGATACTTTTTCGATCTCAAGGGCGATGGCGTTGGCTTCGTACATTCCGACCCAAATCGGCAGAATAGTTCCTCCCTTCACCTCCTTGAGAATCACGATCGGAGACTGCGTGACCGGATCCATCATCAAGCCGCGTATTTTCATTTCTACTTCCATAGCCGGCTCCTTCGTTCCATTACATCACTATTGCTTCGCCGGCAAGCGACGCGACGCCGGAGCGAGTGACAAGCACATCGAGATACCGGCCCTCGATGGCGGCCTCCGGACCTTGCGGATGCGTGAAGTTGACGGTTTTGTGCTGGGTCGTTTTGCCCACCCATTGGCCGGTGGCGGCGTTGAAGTGCTCGGTGTGAACCTGCTCGGTCTCGCCCACGTAGCCCGCGTTGTTGCGAACCAGAATTGTGCGCTGGTGCTCCAGAAGCTGCAGCAGGCGTCTTCCCTTCTCCTCTTCCGGAACGTGATCGTCGAAACGCAGCGCGGGCGTATTGGGGCGCTGCGAATACTTGAAGCTGAACAGGCCGTCGTACTCCACTTCGTCGAGCAGGCGGACGGTCTCCTGAAAATCCGCTTCCGTCTCCCCAGGAAAGCCGACGATGATATCGGTCGTGATGCTGATCTTGCGGCGCGCGTTCTTCATCCAGCCGATGCGTTCCAGATACTGCTCGCGCGTGTACTGCCGCTGCATGGCCTCCAGCACCTTCGACGAACCGCTCTGCACGGGCAGGTGGACGTGGTTGCACAGCGCCGGCACGTCGTCGATCGCGTCGATAATCTCCTTGGTAAAGTCGCGCGGGTGGGACGTGGTGAAGCGCACGCGTCGAATCCCCTCCACCTGTCCAACCTCTCGCAGCAGGCGGGCGAAGTTCCAGCCGCGCGGAGACGGATCCAGGTAGCTGTTCACGTTCTGGCCCAGCAGCATGATTTCGGTGTAGCCGGCGGCGGCCAACTGCTTCACCTCGTCCAGAACGCCTTGCGCGGCGCGGCTGCGTTCCGGCCCCCGCGTGAAGGGAACGACGCAATAAGCGCAGTTCTTGTCGCAGCCTTCGATGATGGTGAGAAAAGCCCGGTAGGGGTTGTCGCGGCGGGTGAGCGGCGTATCGAAGGTCTCGTCCGTGTCGAGGCTTAAACCCGTCACGCGGCGGTTCCCCTGTTCGATCTGCACCAGCAGTTCCGGCAGCTTCGTGTAAGATGCCGAGCCAACCACAAGGCTGACATAGGGAGCGCGCTCGAAGATCTTCTCGCCTTCCTGCTGCGCCACGCAGCCCAGCACGCCGATCACTTGCTCCTTGCCATGCCGCTTGTGCTGCTGCAATTTGTTGAAGACCTTTTGCTCGGCCTTGTCGCGGATCGAGCAGGTGTTATACAGCACCAGCGACGCCTCGCCGGCGTCTTCCGTTTGGCGGTAGCCACGTTCCAGGAGCGTGCCAATCACTTTCTCCGAGTCGTGGACGTTCATCTGACAGCCGAATGTTTCGAGGTAGAACGACTTCATCCCACTTTATTATAGGGTTTCGCGGCTAAGGTCTTTCCCCGATTGTTCCGAGCGCCTATGCGCCTTAGGCTGGGAGCATGCGGTGCTGTGCGCTGTTGCTATCGTTGTGCGCGTTCGGCCAGTCCGAGACGCGGACGTTTACATTCGACGGATCGGGACGGGCGGCGCTCGACAGCGTGTCGGCCGGTGGAACGGCGTCTATACGTTCGATCAACGGCCGCATGGCGCCACTCGAAAAGGTCGAGGAGAAGGTCCTGCGGGAGGACGCGAGCGGCAAGGTGACCGAGAGGATCATCCGGCCGTTCGATCCGAACGGGAATCCGGGCCCGCCGCAAAAGATCGTCGTGGACGAACGCAAAAGCGCGGACGGTTCGCTGTCGGTGGACACACAGGTTTTCCACGGCAACGTGAATGGCGGTTTCTCGCTTGCCGAGCGCAGCCAGGCGGTGACGCGGACAACGGGCGGATCCACGGTCACCGATGTCGCCGTGCAGCGGCCCACGCTGAACGGCGGCTTGGAGTTGCTCGAAAAGAAGTCGACGACTTTGACCAAGGCCGGCGCCAAGGAAACGTCGGACAGCTTGACCTACCGGCGCGACACGAACGGGTCCTTCTATACGGCCGCCCGCGAATTGAAGCAGACGGACGAGTCAGGGGGAAAGAAGGTCGAGAATGTGGCGACCTATATCGCCGGCGACCGTCGCGAGTTGCAGTTGGCCGGGCAGAGCGTCGCCGAGACATCCAAGCGCGCCGACGGTTCCGAGACCCGCCAGGTCCGGATCTACGGCATGAACGCGCCGGGCCGGCCGGCCGGCGGGCAGCCTGTGCTCCGGGAGCAGCAGACGATTGAAAAGTCCCGCACGGCGGGCGGCACGGTCGAGACGCTCTCAGTGCAGCGGCCCGCGGTGGACAATCCAAACTCGCTCGGCGCTCCGGTGAAGGTGAGCGAGAAGGTTTGCACGGGGAAGTGCTTCTAGCGGCGCCGCCGCCGCGAAATGCGGCGGCGGCGCCAGCGAACTAGTTCCGCGACGGGAAGATACCTTCCAGGCAGATGATATAGTTCACTGCCAGGTACGGCTGCATGTTGTTATGTGGCTGGTTGCCGCCGGTTGGTCCGGAAGTGATCCCGCCAAGCGTCCCGTCAGCCGCGGTTGGCGCGCTGTACTGGGTGCTTTCGGCAAAGACGTTGCCGCCCGGCCGATTTGCGCCGGGGGCTTCGTTGGACGTCGCCACTTTGACCCCGTGCGTGTGAATCGGAATCTGCGTACTCAGCACGCTGACCGATTCGGATCCCGCCACCTCACCTTGCGGGTGCGTGTTCGCGGTGTGCACGGGCGCCCGGCTGCGCAGGTCCGGCAGAGCAAAGGTCGTCAGGCCATCACCGCCATACGTAGTGCCGAGAAGGGCGAATACGGTCGAGTATTGGGCGATCGATAGGAGCTGACCGTTGCAGAATGCCCATCCCTGGGGTGCGAAGTTCCCTCCGAAGAGGATGATTTGACCGATATAGGCTTCCATAGCTGTTAGTTGGGTTCGATGAAATGCCGTATAGTGATGCCTACCAATGGCTCTTGCGGATGTCGGTCCACACCGAACGTCATCTGATGCAGATACAAGCCTGAATTAGCCGGTTCAGTTCGTCGTATTG
>VFZO01000260.1 GCA_016871155.1 Acidobacteriota bacterium
GCTGTCCTCCGCAGGGGTCTTCGCTGCCTTCAAACCCCTATGGATATTGATGCGGACGAGCATCCGGGAGATTCGCACGCGCGGCTCAAAACGGAAATGTGGGCTAAGGCGAGCCACATCCCAGTCGAGTTGCCCATAACGGGTCGGAAAACGCACCCGGCCCACGTTCCGCGGCTTCTTGACCCGGTCCCGCAGCGCGAGCCGCACCCGTCCGAGCCCTATAATCCCCCCATCATCGTAGCCTCGCCTAACCACGATTCCGGTTCCCGTGTGATCCAAGAGCAGCAACTATCTAACAACTAATCACTTACAACCAAAAGGCAGCCTCGGCGCGACAGGTGCCAAAGATGACTGTCCCCCACTGTCTAAGATTCCGTTTTATCGCCAACGCCATCGCGTGCTGTCAGGCATCACCGGTTGGGCGCAGATCATTCACAAGTACGGCGACACGATCACAAAGCCTGAATACGATCTCGACTACATCAAGAACCTCTGGTTCGCGATGGACATCTACATCGCGCTGAAAAGGCTGAAAACGGTTAATCTCGGCCTCGGGGCGCAACAAGTACGCCGTGGCGGCGCAGGGTTTCCAGCACTCTTGAAACCGGCAGAGCCTCGACGGTCCGCCCGTTGCCAGTCGTAGTAACGGCTTGGAAGAGGGAGTTTAGAATAGCCTCCTCGGTGGCCTCGATCACGGCGTGAAAGAGCGGCGACATGGCGTCGTTCCGCAGTTCCGGTCCCTGCCGTTGGGTCGAAAAGGCGATGACGTAATCGCCGCTGCCGTTCGAGCCGGAACTGCCGGTGCGGCCCAAACCGAGCATCGCGCGCGCGGCGAGACGCCTTAAATTCCGGCTCTGGCATGGGGCATCGGTGGCGACGACGATCATCACGGAGCCGTCGCCCGAACCGGGCCGGATATCGTCGATGGGAATACCGGCGACCGTCAGGCGTCCACCGAAGTTCGACTGCACCAGCGCCCCTACGGTAAAGGCGCCGGCCTTGCGGGACGACGTTCCGATTCCGCCCTTCCATCCAAAGGCGATGGTGCCCGTTCCGGCGCCCACGCAGCCTTCGGCCACGGCGCCGCCGCGGGCCGATTGCAGAGCGCGCACCACTTCGTCGTGGCCCACCGCACGGGCGCGAATATCGCTCAACACACCGTCGTTGGTCTCTCCAACCAGCGGATTGATGGACCGCACGTTCTCGTTGCCGGGCAGCGTGAGCATGTAGTCGATCAGCGCGTCGGCGGCGCGATAAACGTTCAAAGTCGCCGTAAGCAGAATGGGCGTCTCAATCTCGCCCAATTCGTTCACCTGCGTGGACCCGGCGAGTTTTCCGAACGCGTTGCCGATATGGACTGCGCCGGGCACCTTTTCTAGAAACAGGTTGCCGCCGTGCGGGAGGATGGCCGTTACGCCGGTGCGGATGCGTTCGCCGCGAACCAGCGTCGTGTGGCCGACGCGGACGCCAGCGACGTCGGTAATGGCGTTGTGCTCACCGGTGGGAAGTGTGCCGATGACGATGCCGGCCTCGCGAACGCGCATGAGTTACGGCTCCGCCACGGTGGGCCGCGTGGGCCTCGAACGTTCCAGGCCGGCGTACAGCGCCAGGACCGGGTGGCCGGTCTGGCCAAGTTGATCCAGCACCGCGGCGTGCGCATCGCCGTAGTGAGAACGCGTTGTGTCGACCATCGCCTCCACCTGCGCGAACCAGAGTACGGGGTCGATATGTGAGGCGTGGGCGAGGGCAAAAGCGACGTACTGACTCAATGCGCGGGCGCGTTCGTCCGAAGGCGGCGCGACCATCAACACAGCCGTCCAGACCTGGCTGCGGCGGATAAAGAAGTCCTCCGCGGACTCGTCGCTGGCTTGCGAGTGCGATTCGATCTCTTGTACGAAACTTTGAAAATCCCGCCTCCATTCCGGTGTGTCTTTCTCTCCGGCCGAGAGCGCGTGCTCGCCGGTTCCAAACAAGAGCCGGCGAAAATGTTTCGTCGAACTGGACTCCCGGTAGACGTGGGCCTCGGCCGGCTCGCCATTTGGATTCGCCTTCCAAATCTCGTCCGGCAGGTCAACGCCCGTGGCTTTGGTGAACGCAGCGACGGCGGCTTGGCGATCGGAGGCGCCGTTTTCAGCGCAGGGAGTCTTTTCCAGGCCGGCAGTCAGCCAGGACTTCCAGCCGGCGGCCAGCGCCGCGCGGGATTCCCGGTGCAGGCGCAGAGCGAATTCGATCTCCCCAAGCTCCTTTGTGACATCGCCAAGGGCTGAGCTGAATGCGCGCGCGCTGGCCGGCAACGTGGTGAGCGCTTGGGCGAGAGCGTTGGCGTAGACGGGTAATTCTTCGACCGGCCCGCGCCGGGCGAGCACGACCGAGGCGGCGGCCTTGATCTCCGAATGCGAGCGGATGCCGGTGAGCGCTAGCATGACGTCTTCGTGAGTGGGTTTGAGTTGCCGCAAGGCCCGGTACCAGGGCGAAGGATCGTCGATAAACGGATCGGCGCAAGCGGGAGAGGCGGCGGCAGGCCGGGGCAGTTCCTGGAAACGCTTGTGTGCCAACGCCGGGTCGATGCGCCGGAGATGTTCGATGGCGCGCATGGAGAGCGAGAGCCGGTCCAGTCCAAGCGAATACGCCTTGGACCACGTGTTCGCCCGGCTGTTGGATTCCGGAAGCGAGGCCGCCACTCGTTTCGGCAACGCGTGGCGCGCGGCGGCGCTGAAATGAAGTGCCTCGTCGATCAGCTCAAGCTGCCAGGCGCGGTCCCGGATGCCGCCGCCGTCGAGAACTCGGAGTATCCCCCAGGCGGCGAACTCCGGCGGCGCGGCGCGGGCGGCTTCGATAAGAGCGAACTCTTCCGGGTGCGCCGCGCGGCGTGCATCGGCGAGGGATTGCGCCAGCAGCGGTGTCGTCAACAGCAGGAGGAATCGCACGGCTCTACCCTAGTGTACCGGCGTACTGTAGCTGATGAAGCCGCCAGTAGAGACCCTTGGCCGCGAGCAGTTCGGCATGGGTGCCGGCTTCATGAAGGCTTCCCTTGTGGAACGTCAGAATCCGGGACGCGGACTGAATGGTGGACAGACGGTGCGCGATTACGATAGCGGACCGGCCCCGGACTAATTCCTTCTGCGCGTCGCGAATGCGGATCTCCGTCTCGGTGTCGACGCTGGATGTGGCTTCGTCGAGAATTAACAGACGCGGCTCATGCGCCAGCGCCCGCGCGAAGCTGATGAGCTGCTTTTGGCCGGTGGAAAAATTGGCACCGCGTTCGGCCACGGGTTCCTCCATGCCTTTCGGCAGGCTGTCGACGAAGGGCGCGAGATAGACGCGCTCCATCGCCTCGCGCGCCTTCGCCTGGGTGACGTGCGGCGAGCCCAACGTGACATTGGACAGAATGGTGCCGGTGAAGAGCCATGGATCCTGCAGGACGATCGCGATGCGGCGGCGCAGGTCCTCCGGGTCGAAGGAGCGGATATCCACTCCGCCAATTGTGATGGCGCCTTTCTGAACGTCATAGTAACGGAGCAGCAGGTTCGTCAGCGTGGTCTTGCCCGCGCCGGTGTGGCCTACGATGGCGATGGTCTCGCCAGGTGCGATGGTGAAGGACACGCCGCGCAGTACCCATTCCTCCCCGTTGTAGGCGAACCAGACATCGTCAAAGCGAATCGTGAGGTCTTCGGGAACAGGAACCGGATTCGCCGGCGCCTGAATGTCCGGCACGGTGTCGAGCAGTTGGAAGATGCGCTCACAGGCCGCCGTGGCGGACTGGAGAATGTTGTACTTCTCACTCAGGTCCTGGATGGGCCGGAAGAAGCGCATGGAATATTGGAAAAACGCGACCAGCGTTCCGAGTGTCGCCGAGCCGTCCGGAACCGCGAAGCCGCCGTAGACCAAAAGCCCGGCCAGCGCCAGGAGGCCAAAAAACTCGACCGCCGGGTAAAACCAGCCATAGGCGTGAATGGAGTCCTTGTACGCGTTGCGGTGTTCGTCGTTGATGTCGAGGAATTCGCGCTTGCTGCGCTCCTCGCGATTGAACAGTTGCACCACAGCCATGCCGCCCAGATGCTCCTGAAGGTAGGCGTTGATGCGCGCCACCGCGACCCGGATTCTCCGGTAAGAGCCGGCCACCTCCGCCCGGAAACGCATTGTGGCGGCATACATCAGCGGTGTAACGGCCAGGACGATCAGCGTCATTGACGGGCTCAGATAAAGCAGCAGGCCGAGCAGCGACGTCAGGACGATGATGTCGCCGAGGATTGCGACGAAGCCAGAGGTGAAAAGCTCGTTCAGCGTGTCGACATCGGTGGTGACGCGGGTGACCAGCCGTCCGACGGGGTTCTTGTCGAAGTATGCGATGTCGAGCCGGTGCAAATGGGCCATCAACGCCCGGCGGAGGTCGAACATGGCGCGCTGCCCGGTGCGGTTCATCAACAGCGTTTGAGCAAACTCGGCGGCGAGAGTGAGAAAAATGACGGCGAGATACGCGGTCGAGATCGCGGCCAGAGCTCTCCAGGCTTCGGGCGACGGCGGCTTGGTGAGAAAGGTATCGATGGCGTAGCGAGTGAGCAGCGGGCCGGCTGCGTCGAGAATCGAGTGCACGCCGAGCAGCGCGAGAGTCGCAAACACACCGCTCCGGTACGGCACGAGATAGCCGGCCAAGCGGCGCAGCAGGCGGCCGTCGTAGAGTCGTCCTTCCGTGGTCTCCAAGTCTCTAGTATCGAACGCGGCGGCGAACGGCCAGGAAGCCGAGAGCCGTCAGCGCGAGACCGAGGGTGGCCGGCTCCGGCGTTGAGATTGCGAAGCCGTTGGTATCGGTTATTACGCTGAACAGGCTTACTTCTCCAGCGGGAACGATGATTCCCCCGCCGATCATGCCGGTGCCTGTCCCTCCAGTTGAGCCAGTGAGGGTGTCGTAGGTTGGGTTGAGCAGGAATTCGGCGACCGGCGCACCTTCGACGATCAGAATTTCATTGTCGATTCCCGTTATGTGGAAGAAAGCGCCGCCGGTCGCCCGATCCGCAGGCGAACTGGTAACTCCAAGAACGATGTCCCACGAGTACCCAAACGTAAATGCCGCCAACAGCGGTGCGAGTCCGGTTGAGTTGTCGATGTGAATGAGATGGCTGGACTGATAGGTGGAAGTCGCCGAAGTGACTGAGACCGGCGCGATCCCCGCGACGGCGATACCCCTTATGGCCGGCAGGATTCCGTCGGCGCTAACCAAACCCGTGGCGGTGGAGAAAGCGCCCGGGGTGAACAACGTCACAGGCACCTCCGGTCCCTTGAATACGGTCGCCCCTCCGATCATGAAATCCGACGTGACCGACGTCGAATAGATTGCGGCGGCCCACGTGGAAAGCCCACACAGTGCAAAAGCGGAAAAGAGTTTCAAGAAATACCCTCCTGCTTATGCCTGCGGAATTCAGCGCAGCGGACTGCCAAGTTCTGACAATCTTTTTTCGATGTCCGGATTGGACCCGTTGCGGGCGATCCAGTTTTTCCACACGGCGCGGGCCCGGTCTACCCACTGCCGCGCTTCGCCGGGACGATTCATCGCGGCGTGCCAGGCGGCTACATGATTCAACGAGGCGGCCCAGTCCTTGGTGCAGAAAACTCCGCAGGTATCGCGAACGCCGTACGATTCCGCCACTGCGGCGGCATGCAGAAAGCTCCTTCCCGCTTCCGCCTTCTGGCCCAAGGTCCATTGGGCGTTGCCGAGAGCGACGGAATAGAGTGGGACATCGCTGCAGCACTCCACCCGGACGGGGTCCCGGCGCACCATTTCGGCGTCAAGTTCGAGCGCCCTTTGCACCCGGCGGAGCGCTTCCGCCGGGCGCCCGGCGCGTCGCAGAGGATTACTGCTGTTGGCCAGATCGTAGGCCAGAATACGAATGAATTCGACGTTTTCCGGTGCCGCGTTCGACTGTTGTTGGCGGACCGCAATGGAGAGGTCGTATAGGCGGATGGACTCGGCGGGATTCCGGTCCCAATAGGTAGACGCGAGCCTGGAAAGAACCGCGGCGTAGTCGGCGCGCGCTCCGGCGTTAGCGGGATCCCGGTCCCACTGGGTCCGGGCCCATTCCAAAGCCCGCTTGTAGTGAGCGCCCGCGGCGTCCGCATCGCCCATGTTGAGGAAGAGCGGGTTGCCGAGCACGTTGCCGAGCGCCAGTTCCAACAACATACCCTCCCGGTCCATGCCGCCGCGCTCGCGCCGGCGCTCCTCGGCGGCCTCACGGAACGCGCTCGCGGCCTGGTCGAGCCGGCCGCCCTGGTGAGCGGCGTCGCCGAAACGTCTCAGCGCAGCCGAGAGATCCACACCGGTCCGGCGGGCCATTTCCAGACTGTTGCTTGCATGCGGCAACGCCTCCGCCGCGCGCCCTTTTCGTAGCAGCCAATCGCCGATCCGGTACTCGGCCTCCATCACGACGCGCCCGGATTCGCGGCTTGCCGGATCGAACCGCAGCGCGGCCTGCGCCGACGCAGTTCCCCGGCGCAGCAGGTCAAAGGCTTCGGCGCTGGCTCCTCGTTGGGCCATTGCGTTCGCGGTCTTGACCTGGACTCGCGAAAGATCCCGGAAGGTCGCGGCATCCGTGGCCAGGCGTTCCCGGAGCGCCAACGAACGGCGGTAGCTTTCGACGGCGGCGCCGACCCGGCCGATGCTGGCCATCTCGGCTCCTCCCTGCAGATCTCCAAGCCGCTCGTAGCCGGTCGCAATTTCGGATGCCACCGTCGAGTCTTCCGCCGCGCTGGACTCCAGGCTGCCGAGATACTTTTGCGCGGTCTCTACCAGGCTGGCGCGTGCCTCAATCGAACCGGGGAGCGGCTGAATGCGGTCGTGAACGTCGAACAGCATTGTATTCGCCATCTGGCGAACCTGCGTCAACCGCATCTGCGCGCGGCGTGACTCTCGCAGCGTCGACCACCAGCCTATGCCAACCGAAACCAGCAAGAGCGCGGCCACCGCCGCGGGCCCACGGTGCCTGCCAAGGAACTTCCGAATCTTGTAAAGATGGCTAGCCGGGCGCGCCCAAACCGGGTGGCCCGCCAGGAAGCGCTCGACGTCATCGGTGAATTCGCGTATGGACCGGTAGCGGAGACCGGGATTCGGGTGGATCGCTTTCTCCGCGACACTCTGCAGATCGCCGCGCAGTGCAGCCGCGTCCCGCCTGCCGGTCAGGACTTCGCAAAAGACCACACCAAGCGAAAAGACGTCGCTTCCGATCGTGACCGGTTTCCCTGCCAACTGTTCGGGACTCGAATAGTCGCGCGTCATTAGCGGAGTCTCCGTGAATGCCGAGCCCTGCATGACGTCGAGAGTCTTGGCGATACCGAAGTCCAGCAGTTTCGGTTCGCCCCCGGCTGTGACGAGTATGTTCGAGGGCTTGATGTCCCGGTGGACGATCAGATGATGATGGGCGTATTCGACCGCCGCGGCGACCTTCAACAGCAATCGCAGGCGAACCTCGAAACCGGCCTGGAACCCTGTAATTGCCACACCGTCCACGTATTCCATGACGATATACGGTTCGCCGTCCGGCGTCGTGCCGCCTTCCAGCAGACGAGCGATGTTCGGGTGCTCCAGCGCCGCCAGGATCTGGCGCTCATGCCGGAAGCGTGTGAGATCTGCTTCCGCGGCGAAGACTGCGCGCGCTACTTTAATCGCGACATATTTCTGATATTCGTCGTCATCGCGGACGGCCAAATATACTGTGCCCATACCGCCGTGGCCAAGGGACCGGACCACGCGATAGGGTCCGATTCGACGCCGTCCTTGCTCGCAACGTGCCTGGTCCCGGATGGCGCTGCGCAGGCCCTCGTCTAGCGCCGCCGCCCGGCTCTCCAGCAGTTCCACCTGCCGCAACAGATCGGCGTCGCCGCCGCAAGCCTCTTCAAGAAATCTGCGCCGGCCATCACCCGTGTGGTCTCCGAGCTCGAGGTAAATTTCTTCGGCGGTTCGAGGTTTCAATGGTCCCCGGCGAGTGCGCGGGCCAGGAATAGCCGGCCGGCCTTGAGTTCCCGGGCCAGCGTGCGGGTGGACCGCCCCGTTACGTTCGCGATTTCGGCGACCGCCAAACCTCCAAAGTAGTGTAGTTCGATCGATTCGGCCTGCTCCCGGCTATACTCTGCCAAACGGCGAAGAGCGTCGTCGATTTCCAGCATGGGGTTCGGCCAAAGGGGCAGCGATCCCGCCCCATCCATGCCTACCCGCTCCATGTCTCCACCGCGTTTCGCGGCTTTGTGGGCCCGGGCGCTATCGACCAGCACTTGGCGCATGATGCGGGCGGCAAGTGCGTAGAAATGAGATCGAGCCTCGAAAACAGGCAGCCTCTGGCTGACCAGCCGCAGGTACGATTCATGAACCAGCGCCGTTGGTTGCAGCGTGTGTCCGCGCCGTTCGCCGCGTAGGCAGGATTCCGCCAGCCTGTGCAGTTCGTCGTATACGATGGGCGCCAAGACCTGCCAGGCGGCGGTATCGCCCGCGGCGCATTGGAGAAGCGTTTGGGTAATCGCGTCTCGCATACGCCGCGAGTATACCAAAGCGAATAAAGCGTCCGGCTTCCGCCCGAAGCTCCGGATTGAGCGGGGGCTCCACACGATTGGGAATCCCGGTGGACCGGGAAACCCGCTAGCCTGAAAGGATCGAATGGATGGAGCGATTGTTGTCGATAAGCCGGCGGGATGGACCTCGCACGATGTGGTGGGGAAGCTGCGGCGCATTGCCGGCACGCGGCGTGTGGGGCATCTCGGGACGCTCGACCCCATGGCGACCGGCGTCCTGCCGGTGCTGCTGAACCGGGCCACGCGGCTGTCCCAGTTCCTGATGAAGGCCGACAAGGTCTACGACGCCGAAGTGCGATTCGGTTTTTCGACTTCTACCTATGACGCCGAGGGCGAACCTATGGGCGAGGTTCGGGACGTCACTGTTGAAGAGGCCGCGCTGCGAGCCGCGCTGCCGTCGTTCGTGGGTGAGGTCAGCCAGATCCCGCCGCCAGTCTCGGCCAAGAAGATCAACGGAGTCCCCGCCTACAAACTCGCACGGAAGAATCAGGCGGTGGAACTGCGGCCTGTGCCGGTAAGCGTCTATTCGATCGAACTGCTGTCGTGCGGCGCCGGCCGGGCTCGCCTCCGTGTGCATTGCGGGCCGGGCACCTACATCCGGCGTATTGCCCACGACCTGGGGGGGATGCTCGGGTGCGGCGCCCACCTTT
>VFZO01000261.1 GCA_016871155.1 Acidobacteriota bacterium
TGGGGCCGGCCTCCACTCCGCCCTAATCGCTCGGCCTCCGGCCTCGCAGGGCTACGCTACAGCCGCCCCCATATCGTGAGATTTGTCCTCTTTACCTTCGCCCACAGTGGTCCCCTTTTGCTCCGCCCTGATGGGAAACTTTTGGTCTGCCCTTGACAACGACGGAAAACGAAGGAGGTCCAGGCTGACACGGTTTCCGACAAACCTATTGGCGCTACCGCCCCTTGTGGCCTTTACCGCAACGCGAGTGTTTCGCGCCGATGGGATTGCGATGCAGTACGATTGTGTCGACGAGTTCCAGCCCGAATTCGATCTCGAGTCCCAGTTCAGGCACCATGGCAATCACGACGTCCCCATTTGAATCCTCGTAGATTGGCGAAGATTCGCCGTCGCTCATGCACGTGTCCCGGCGGAATCTGCACTCGCGAACTCCAAACGAAAGTGATGCGCGAAAATCCCGTTTGGGGAGTTTTTCTGGATGAATTTCAATGTACGCGAGCTGCTCCTCCTTGTAAACAAATATGTACCGCCCGCGAAGGTTATCTATGTTTCGGTACGACATTGAGACGTACCTTGCCCCACCATGCTTCGACCTCTCGGTGCCTTCCGGCCGTCCGAATTGCTTAAGCACGAACGTCATAGAATACCGCGCCAGCGGGGCCCCTTTGAACAAGGCCGCTTGAAATCCTCGTTGACAGCTTTCAGCCGACATGAGAACCGTCGCAAAAACCGCTAGCCGGACTAAGAACGGAATCATGGTAGTCTCAGAAGTTATACGGGCTATTCGACCAAAACACCGGAGCCACATGAACGGCCGCTGCGGCGAACTTCGAAGTGGATCTGGGCCTCGCTTAGCGGAAGCGCGAAACCATTTCCGTTTGTTCCGGCCCAGCCAAGTGCAGTTCCAGCGGCTACTTTCTGATCTACCGAAGTGCCAACAGTGCCATCCACGAGATGTGCGTACATCATAGTTACAGGAACACTCAAGTCCGCTTCGACGATATTACTGAAATCACGTCTGCCTCTGCAACGGCTTAAGCCATCGGGATTGTTTGCAAAAACCCTCGCCGGCCTCCGCCGGGCCGGGCCGCAGCAGCTACGCAGTTTCCAAACCGGAGCAGAGCGCTCCGTCGGAGTCCCCAGGAACCACTTTTTTTTAGCGATATACAAAGCACGTAAGGCGGCGGCGCGAAAAGGAAGAAGCTCAGCCTGCCGCGGTTTCGACACCTGACGCGGTTTCCCGCAAATCATTCGATCTCCAATTCCCATGATCGAGCGCGACCCGTATAGATGCCACCCAAAGCGCTCCCCGCGCCGAGACCTATCGCGCCGCGTGTCGCACTCTGTGATGAAAGACCGAATAGAGCACCCACGGCGCCTAGCAAAGTACCATTGCGCACCTTTGCAACTTTGTCGACCCCTTTCGAAATCCGAACGGTCCTGATATTAGACATTGGAATTCGCAACACGTTCCCACTGTGCGAAACAACAACTTCGCTCGCTGTCGTTTCGCGGCCAAGGCGCCCACCTTTGACAGTGCCGTCCGCAGCCGTTACCGCGACAGTTAGTGTAGCGGTACCCCTTCGCGAGAGATTGCGGAGATACGAAGACATGTCCGCTTTCGAAACCTTAGAGCAGTTTTCTCGGGGTTCAGAACATGGGACCGCTCCAAAGCTCACACCAACAATGGAAAGCAAGCCAACCCCTCTTCTTACCTTCATTTTCCGCTCCTCGCTGCCCCGGCCGGGATGATGTTTGACACTTTAGACCGGCGTGAGTGTTGAGAGGCAGGGGCTTGGGACCATGTTAGCCGGAGTGGCGCGGGAAGGAAAGGGCAGAGTCTACGCAATCATCGGAATGACCGGCGCCGGAATTGTCACGCCGGAGCAGGGCGAGATTGAGACGCCGGGGCTAAGCGGCGCCTCCTGCGTTTTCCGCTACAGCAGCACTTCGACGGCGCGCTTGATCTCCTCGGCGGTTCGGGCCTTGCCGTTGTGCTCGAAGAACAGGGTGCTGCCGCCCAGGCGGACGGTCGCTTCGCCGGCGCGGAGGAGGATCTGGTCCACGGTGGCTTGGAACTGCTCGCGCACCGGCTCCAATTCGCATACGCCGGCCAGGGCGGTGGCGATTGCGCCGACCCATTGCGTCAGTTCCTCCGGCGGCAGGTCCACGCGCACGTGCAGGCTCAGCGGATAGCCCACGGCGTGGCGCAGCTCTTCGCGCAACGCTGCGTGCGGATGCTCCGGCTCCTCGCTCGCCTTTCGGAGGCTGAGGGCCGAGACCGTGGAAAGCCGCACGTAGTGCGTCTCGTCGCCCGTGCAGACCAGCAGTCCGGTGTCGCCATGGAACTCGGCGGCTTTCACGTTGAGGAGCGAGTGGCCGGGAAAGTGGATGGTGACGACGGACTTTGTTTGTGCGGCGAAGGCCGCCACGTCTTCCAGTGTGGAGAGCATCGCGTCGTATAAGGATAGTACATGGCCGTCATCGAATCCGTCGACTTTTTCTATTTCTCCATGCCCGAGGTGCTGCCGATCGGCGACGGCAGCCAGGACGCGCTGCTGGTCCGTGTCCGCGCCGGGCAATGGACCGGGTGGGGCGAGTGCGAGGCCGCGCCGCTGCCTTCCATCGCCAGTTGGTGCTGCCCGCTGTCGCATGGCGCGTGCCGGCCGGTGCGGGACTCCGTACTCGGCGCGCGCGTGGATTCGCCCGCCGCGATCCGCGCGATCGGCAACGCGGTCCGCGCTAACAGCATGGACCTGCTACAAGCGGACCACACGCTGTCCGGCATCGATATGGCCCTGTGGGATCTGCTGGGGAAGATGCGCGGCGAACCCGCGTACCGGTTGCTGGGCTACACCAGAGCCTTCGCAAAGCGCCCGTATGCCTCGATGCTCTTCGGCGACACGCCGGAGGAGACGCTGGCGAAGGGCCGGGCCTGCGGGCTCACCGCGGCGAAATTCGGCTGGGGGCCGATCGGCAAAGGTTCCCCGGAATTGGACGCGGAGCACTTCCGCGCCGCGCGCGAGGGGTTGGGGAGGTACAAGATTCTGCTGGTCGATATCGGCACCGCCTGGGGCGACGACGTGGAACGAGCGGCGTTGGCCCTGCCCGCGCTCGAAGAGGTGAAGGCCACGTGGCTGGAGGAGCCGTTCACGAGCGGCGCGCTGGCGGCGTACAAGGAGTTGGCGGGGCGGTCGACGATTGCGCTTGCCGGCGGGGAGGGCGCGCACAATCTGGATATGGCCCGGCATTTCGTGGACTATGCCGGCGTGCGTTTCCTGCAGATCGACGCGGGCCGGATCGGCGGGGTGAGCGTGGCCTGCGATGCGGCGCGGTATGCGCAGGCGCGCGGCGTGCGGTACGTGAATCACACTTTCACGTCCCATTTGGCGCTGGCGGCATCGCTTGCGCCCTATGCGGGCATTGAGAGCGACGAGATCTGCGAGTATCCGGTGGAGTTGCAGCCGCTGGCGGTCGCAATCACGAAAGAGCGCCTGACGCCCGGCGCGGATGGCCTGCTGCGTTTGCCGGAAGCACCGGGATACGGGTTGACGATCGACGTCGAGGCTTTGCAGCCGTACTGCGTCGAGACGGAAATCCGGGTAGGGGGGAGGCTTTTGTATCGCACTCCGGAACTGACACAATAGGGGCATGTTGATCCGGTTCGCACTTCTCGGTTTGCCCGTACTGGCCGCGGCGACCTACCACGACGACGTTCAGCCGATCCTCAAGGCGCGGTGCGTTGGCTGCCATGCGAAGGGCGAGATCGGCCCGATGCAGTTGACCACTTACGACGAAGTGAAGCCGTGGGCGCGGAGCATCAAACAAGCCGTGGTGCGGCGGACCATGCCGCCCTGGCACGCCAACCGCGACAGAAGCGTTCCCTTTCACAACGACCGTTCGTTGACCGAGAAAGAGATCCTGACCATCGCCGAATGGGCCGATAGCGGCGCACGGGCCGGGAAGCCGAAGCCAGAACCGGAGCCCGTTCGAGTGGTCTGGTCCCCGCGGCCGGCGCCAGACCTGATCGTGAAGGTTCCAAAATTCAAGGTACCGGCGCAGGGCACAATCGAATACACGTTTCTGGTGACGCCGACGGATCTTCCGGAGAACAAATGGATCGCGTCGGCCGAATGGCGCATCGACAAGCGGTCCGTGGTTCATCACATGAATGCGTTCATTCGCCCGAAGGGTTCGAGCTATGTGAAAGACGCGCCGGCGGGCGTTCCTTACGTGGCCAGCAAGGCATCGCGCGGGGCGCGGCGCGAGGACGAGCGGGAGGTGGACCGCCGCGAGTTGCTGATCGGCTATGAGCCGGGCTACGCGCCGATTCCGTGGGGCAAGGGCCGCGCCAAGCTGCTGCCGAAGGGCGCCGATATCGTTTTTGAGATGCACTACACGGCGAACGGAACGGCGATGGAGGACGAGTCGGAATTGGCGATCTACTTCGCCACCGAACCGCCCAAGGAACGGGTGCTGACCATCACGCCCGCCGATACGCTATTCGCCATTCCGCCCGGCGAACCCGGGTTCGCCTCCCATACCGCCGCGACGGCCAAACGGGACCTGACGCTGCTCTCGATGCAGCCCCACATGCATCTGCGCGGCAAGGCCTATCGCATCACGGCGAAGTACCCGGACGGCCGCCGCGAAGATCTCATCGACGTTCCGGCCTACGACTTCAACTGGCAGACCACCTATTTCCTGCACCGGCCGAAGGCGCTGCCGCCGGGGACGACGCTGGAGTGCACGGCGGTGTTCGACAATTCTCCCAACAACCGGTTCAACCCGGACGCCAAGCAGACCGTGCGTTGGGGCGATCAGAGCTGGGAGGAGATGAACATCGGATTCATGGAAGTGACGTTCCCCGCCGAGGCGGATCCGGATGTGGTGACGCTAGCGGGGACGACGCGGCCGGGCGCCGCGGTTAGTCCACAAGCTCCAGCGAAACCCGCTTCTGCTCCGCGTCCAAACCGCTGATCTTGAAGTTGCGGATCATGCCGGTGCGGAGCGAAGCCGCTTTCGGCGTGGGATCGCCGCCCTTGCCTTCCTTCCAGCGGCCCTTCAGCATCTCCGCGAGGGAGCCGACGTCGGCCGTGCTGGCGGAAGCCGCGGCCGGCTTGGCCGCCTCTTCCTTCTTCTCTTCCAGCTTGCATTCGCCGTAGACGCCTTCGGCCACTTCGACGCGCAGGGAGTGCGCCCGGACGTCGGCGATGCGGCCCGAAATCTTTTCGCCCAGCGTGTGCTCGGCGATGAAGTGGTCCACCTTGGTGGGCTGCAACTGCTTCAGCCCGAGGCGAATGCGCCGGCGCTCCTGATCGATGTCCAGCACGATGGCGCGCACGGTCTCGCCGTCCTTCACCACGTCCTTCGGATGATCGATGCGCTTATCGTTGGCCATGTCGCCGATGTGGATCATGCCGTCGATTCCGTTGCCGAGATCGACGAAGGCTCCGAAGGCCTGGATCGAGGTGATGGGGGCTTCGACAATGGTGCCGGGCTTGTACTTCTCCACGGCTTCCTCAAACGGATCGCCGAGAGCGTTCTTCAGGCTCAGTTCGATGCGTTTGTCGCCCGGCTTCACGCCGAGCACCACGACTTCGACCTGATCGCCGACCTTGAGCAAGTCGGACGGCTTCCGCACCTTCTTCGACCAGGACATCTGCGAGAGATGGACCAGGCCATCGACGCCGGGCGCCAGTTCGACAAACGCGCCAAACTCTGTCAGCCGCGCCACGATACCCAAGACCTTTTGGCCGGGCAGGAACTTTTCGGCGGCGACGGTCCACGGATCCGGCGTCAACTGCTTGACACCCAGCGAAACCTTGCGGGTGTTGGCGTTGAGCTTGAGGATTTTGACGTCCATCTCGTCGCCGATCTTCACGACGTCGGCCGGTTTGCCGACGCGATGCCAGCTCATATCGGCCACGTGGAGCAATCCGTCCACGCCACCCAGATCCAAGAACGCGCCGAATTCGGTGACGCTGCGGACCTTTCCGCGGAGCACGTCGCCTTCCTTCAGCAGGTTGAAGCGCTCTTCCTTCTTCTTCGCGGCTTCCTCTTCCAGAACCACGCGCCGGTCGACGACGATGTCGTCCTTCTCGACGTCGATGGACAGGATGCGGACTTCGATCTCCTGGCCGATGAGCTTGTTCAGCTCGAAGGCGTCGCGCGTACCGGACCGTGAGGCCGGCATAAACGCCTTGCCGCCGATGTCGACGCGGACGCCGCCCTTGACCGTCTCGGTCACACGGCCCTGGACGTTGCGCTTCTCGTTGAACGCGGCCAGCAGGCCGGTCCAATCCTTGGGCTTCTCGACGCGAATGGGCGAGAGCAGGATCAGACCGTCGTCGGTCCGGCCGATGATGGTGACTTCGATGAGATCGCCCACGGCGACCTCCGGCGAGCCGGGCGGGAGCGATGGTTTGGGAAGGACGCCCTCGGACTTGCCGTGGATGTCCACTAGCACGGCATCTTCACTGACGGCAACGACGGTGCCTTTAATGGGACCGGACGACTCGGCCCGCTTCGGTTCGGCGGCTTGCTCCTGTTCGAACTGCTGCAGAATGTCTCCAAAAGACGATTCTGTTTGTTGCGAAGCCGATTCTTCCATGGGCTCGTCGACGGGATTTGCGGGATTCATAGCGAAAAAAACGCGAGACTTTCCCCATTCTCCCACAAAGCCCGTTAGGATGGGCGGGATGGGAATCGTGTGGCTTCTGCTGTTCGCGGCGATGGCGTTGGCCAGCCCGATTCAGGACGCGCCCAGCCTGACGATGCTGGCCGGACTGGCGGTCATTCAGGTGCTGGAGCCGAGGATGCAGTGGGTCCAGACCGAGCGCGGCGCGATGGGAGCGGCCGTTGCCAAACTGCTGGTTTGCTATCTGCTTATCGGCTATACCGACGCGCTGAACTCGTCCTACTACCCGATTTTGTTGGTCCCCGTCGTGAGCGCGGCGACAACGATGGGTCCGTGGGCCACGGCCGGCGTCACGGTGACGGCCATTCTGCTCTACTCCAGCTTTCTGATGTTTCTGAACCTGGAGGATCTGAACCGCTACCTCTTCAACTGGAACGAGCTGTTCTTACGAATGTCGTTCCTGCCGGTGGTAGGGCTTCTGACCTATCAGTTGGCGCGCGCCAATCGGGTGGAAGCGAAGAAGTATCAAGAGGCGGCCGAGGGCCTGGCAAAAGCGAATCAGGAACTGGTGGAGGCGGAGGCCGCCATGCGCCGGAGTGAGAGACTGGCGGCGCTTGGCCAACTCACCGCCGGCCTGGCGCATGAGTTGCGAAATCCGCTGGGCACCATTCGCGCCTCCGCAGAAATGCTGAAGAAGGTCGCCGGCGGCGAGGGCGTTGGAAAAGAAATGACCGAGTTCATCACCTCGGAAGTCGACCGGGCGAACTCTCTGGTAACGCGATTCCTCGAGTTTGCCCGGCCCTTGCCGTTGAAGCCGGCCGCGGCCGATGTACATGAGGTTCTGGACCGGGCGGCGGCCCAGTTTGAGCGCGGGCCGAACCACCCGGACGTTAGTCTCTACAAGAACTACGATCCGGCGTTAGCGCCCATTCTGATCGACGCCGAATGGATGGAACGGGTGTTCTTCAATTTGATCTCAAACGCCGCCGAAGCGAGCCCGGCCGGCGGATCGGTGACTTTGAAGACTCGGCCGGCCGAAGGCTTCGTGGAGGTCTCGGTCATCGATCGGGGCAGCGGAATCGCGCCCGAGCATCGCGAGAGTATCTTCAATCCCTTCTTCACAACCAAGCCCAGCGGCGTCGGCCTAGGGCTGGCCATCGTCTCCAAGATCGTCGATGAACACGGCGGACAAATTCTGGTGGATAGCGAGCCGGGAAAAGGCTCCGTATTCCGGGTGCTGCTTCCCATCGATGGGAATATGAAGAGATGAGCCGGAAGATTCTCGTCGTTGAAGACGAAGACAAGCTGCGCCGTGTGGTGCAGTTGCAATTGGCGACTTCGGGATATGAGGTCGCCGAAGCGGCGACGGCAGAGGACGGCGTGGCGGCGCTGGAGGGAGTCGATCTCGTGCTGACGGATTTAAAGCTGCCTGGGATGAGCGGCCTGGATCTGCTGGAGAAGGCGCACGCGCTGCGGCCGTCGCTGCCTGTCGTAATGATGACGGCTTACGGCAGCGTGGAAACTGCCGTGGATGCGATGAAACGGGGAGCGGCGGACTTTGTGCTCAAGCCGTTCTCGCTCGACCATCTGACGCAGGTGGTGGGCAAAGCGCTGGAGGTACAAGCGCTGCGCGACGAGAACAAACGGCTGAAGGAGGAGTTGGGCGGGCGATACCAGTTGCACAACATCGTCGGCGGTTCGAAGGTGATGGAGGAGGTCTTCGCGATGGTGCTGCGCGCCGCGCCGACGAAGGCGACGGTGCTGCTGGAGGGGGAAAGCGGCGTCGGGAAGGACATGATCGCCCGCGCGATCCACTACCACTCGCCGCGCCGGGACCGGCCGTTCGTAAAAATCAACTGCGCGGCGATTCCGGAAAACCTGATGGAGAGCGAACTGTTTGGGTACGAAAAGGGCGCGTTCACCGGGGCGTCCGCAGCCAAGCCGGGCAAATTCGAGCTGGCCGACACCGGGACCGTATTTCTCGACGAGATCGGCGAAGTTCCGCCGGGCATCCAGGTGAAGCTTCTGCGCATTCTGCAGGAGCGCGAATTCGAGCGTCTGGGAAGCAACAAAACCCGGCATATCGAAGTGCGGGTGGTGGCGGCGACTAACGCCGATCTGCGCAAGATGCTGGAACAGGGCACCTTCCGGGAGGACCTTTTCTACCGCCTGAACGTGTTGCCGATGCGCATTCCGTCGCTGCGCCAACGGAAGGAGGATATTCCGGCGCTGGCCGGGCACTTCGTCAGAAAGCACGCGGCCGAGCTGGGCACGAGTGAACTGGCGCTCTCTCCGGAGGCGACGGAGAAGCTGATCGCGTATCAGTGGCCTGGGAATGTCCGTGAATTGGAGAATGTGATCGAGCGGTCGCTGGTGCTGGCGGGCGGGGACCGGTTGGAGGCCAGCGACATTCGGATCGACACGGCAGTGCGTGGAAAATCGGCGGCCGCCGCGGCCGAGCCCGGGTTCCTGCCCGATGGCAT
>VFZO01000262.1 GCA_016871155.1 Acidobacteriota bacterium
ATCCGCAGGCACTGGCCCGCCCTCGGAAAGGGGATTCTGATCAAATCCGGCACGGGAGTGAGGCGTTGGTGTATACTGTGGGGGTCCGGGAGACCCAAAATGGAAATCCCGGCTTAAAGCTGCGGATCAGCTTCTTTTCGCCGAGCGAGACCGCGTACACCGTGTCCATGTTTTCGTTCGCCGCGTAGGCGATCTTCCCGTCGTGGCTCAAGTGCAGCGAAACAATCTGCCCAAGCTCGGCCTTCAAATCGACTTTTCCAACGACCTGCCCGGTGGCCGTATCGGCCCATTCCACGCCCTGTTCGTTCAGCAGTCCCCAGACCACGAACTTCTCGTCCGGCGTCAGCGCGATCCGCACCGGTCCGCCTGACGATCGGATATTTCGTAGAACTTTTTGGGCCTCGGTATCGATGACCGACACCTGGCTTCCGTCGCGGTTGCAGACGTAGAGCCGCTTTCCGTCGCGGGATATCGTCGAACCTTCGGGCCGGGCGCCCGTTGGAATCAGCGCGATCCGCCCAGTGGTCAGATCGATGGCCGAAACGTTTGCGGAGACAGAATTCGAAATGAACGCCCGCTTGCCATCGGGCGTGGATACCACCATGTGCGCCGTCTTTCCTCCGGTGGGCCACGTCCTCACGACTTTGCGTTGCTTGGGGTCGATCAACAGCAACTGATCCGGCAGTTCTGTCGAGACAAGAATCATGCCCGTCGCGGGAATCCAGTGGATTCCGTGCGGCCGGCGGAACTCGCCGGTGCTGATCTCGCCAACTTTTTTCCGTAGTCCGAGATCGATAATCGAAACGGTATTGCCTCCCGTTCCGGCCTGTTCGATTCGCATGGTGCCGTTGTCGGTAGTGTACGCCATCCGTCCGTCCGCGGAAAAGACCATTTCGTGCGGATGTTGATTCACAGGAACGGAAGCGATGTGGTTTCCGTTATCTGAGTAGAATCCCAGCGAGCTGTGTCCCTTGTGGAGCACCAGCAGTTCCGCATTTACCGGTATGGCAAGCAGCAAGAATGAAATCCAACGCATTGGCGCCAGTCTATCTCTTTCTCGCAACTATTTTCCACGATGACCCATCTATTCCGTTATCCTTCGCGTTTCCTAATATAATGCGGAGTATAGGAGCCCAACGCCAATGAAACGGGTGATGCGCGCTCCGGCGACGCCTGGGAGCAGTCTCGCAACGACTTCCTCCCGCTTCGAGTTGCCGGTCGCCCTGATGAACAAGTCGGTCACGCGCCTTTGCTGGGTAACGCTTCTGTTCGCCGTCACGACGATGGCCATGTTCGTCGCGCAGTACCTGTTCCAGCCGGAAGTCGCGAAATTGCAGAGGGAACCGCAGTACCTTGCCATCTGGGCGGCAGTTTTGGCGATGAACATCGCGTTCGCCGTGGCCCACCGCCGCGGGACGATCGCGCCTCAGTACATCATGTACCTGGCGACACTTTACGAGATCGCGGTCTCTTTCGGCGTGTCGATGTTAGAGACCGCCTTTCCGTTTGACCCACTGGCGCCTGTGCGGGGTGTCTCCGTTATCGCGCTCTGGATTACGATGTGCGGTCTGCTCATCCCGAATTCGCCCCGCCTCACCCTGCTTGCGTCGTTCGGCAGCGCGGCCACCTGGCCCTTGGCCTACCTCATCAACCTTCGGATCTATGACAACGAACCGCTGCCCGTGAACCGGCTGATCATGTGGCTCTTCCCGACTATCGCCTCGGCCGGGTGGGCGTACTTCCTCAACCGCCGCATCTATCACATGGAAATGGAGATGGAACGGGCCAAGGACCTGGGCAGTTATGAGCTCGAGACCATGATTGGCAAGGGTGGCATGGGTGAGGTTTGGCGTGCTCGTCACCGTTTGCTGGCGCGGGAGGCGGCTATCAAGCTGATCCGGACCGATGTCCTCGCCGCGCAGACCGGCCGCGCAGCGGCTCTGGTTCGCCGCCGCTTTGAGGCTGAGGCCAAGGCCACCGCGGCCCTTCGTTCCCCGCACACCGTGTCTCTGTTCGACTATGGTCCCGCCGACGATGGATCCTTCTATTACGCTATGGAGTTGCTGGACGGCATCGACCTGGAGTCCCTCGTCAAGCGGTTTGGCCCGCTGCCTCCTGAGCGGGTCGCGCATATTTTGATGCAAGCCTGCGACTCTTTGGAAGAGGCCCATCGCACCGGCCTAATCCATCGCGACGTGAAACCCACAAACCTGTTCGTATGCCGTGTCGGGATGAATTATGACTTTGTGAAGGTCCTCGATTTCGGTCTCGTCAAAACCGCCACAGCCGACGGTGAGAGCCGAATGACGAAGGATGGGATGACTACCGGCACGCCGGCTTATATGGCGCCCGAAATTGCGCTGGGCAAGGAAAACGTTGATGGCCGGGTGGACATCTATGGCCTGGGCTGTGTCGCTTACTACCTCCTGACCGGGCAACTGGTCTTCGATGAACCGACGGCCACCGCCCAGGCTCTCGCCCATGTGCAGAAGGAGCCGCAGGCGCTTTCTCTTCGGACCGAGGTCCCGATTCCCGATCCGCTTGAGCGCATTATCATGAGCTGTCTTGCCAAGGATCCCTCTGACCGGCCTCGAAGCGCACAGTCGCTTGCCGACGAGTTGGAACGGGCCATGGGCGCGAGGCGATGGACGAGGGAGAACGCGGTAAGCTGGTGGCAGTTGCACCATCCCACCGACGGAACGAAAGACGAGGCGGCCACAGAAGAAGTCCCCAACCAGCCTTCTCTTTCCGAAGTCAACCTTGCCTAATTGACCGACGCGAAAACACAGTTTTCCCGCGCGGCGATGATCACCGCCGCCGTCATGCTTTCCCATCAAACCGCTGGGAAAGCAGCTCGGGACGCCGTCTTTCTTGGCAATTACCCGGCAGCCAAACTGCCGGCCATGGTGATGACGGCGGCGCTGGCGGCCATATTGCTTGGGCTGCTTTTCGGACGCGCCATGGACCGGCGCGGCCCGGAGGTCGTGGTTCCCCGCGCGTTCCTGTTGAGCGGCTTGCTCCAGTTCCTCGAGTGGGCGGTCTATGACTGGAACCCAAAAGCCGTCGCTCCTTTGATCTACCTCCACATCGTCGGGCTCGGCGCTATCCTGCTTTCCGGATTCTGGTCCTTTGTGAGCGAACGGCTCAACCCGCGCGAGGCGAAGCGGACGTTTGGCCGCATCGCCGGCATGGGAACGCTGGGCGGGATCGCCGGTGGCTTGATTGCCGAACGCACGGGCGCTTGGTTTGGCGTAAACGCGGTGATTCTGCAACTGGGGGTCACGCATGTCTGTTGCGCGTACATTCTATGGCGGGCGCCCGGATTGGAAAGCAGCGAAAAAACAAAGGTGCGTCCGGAACCTGCATCGCCCTGGGAGACATTCTCCCGGATTCCGTATCTTGCCGGCCTGGCGGTTCTGATCCTGCTTGGTACCTCCAGCGCGGCCGTCATCGACTACCTCTTCAAGTCCCAAGCCGCGGAGACCTTCGGCCGGGGCCCTGATCTGCTCCGCTTTCTGGCCCTGTTTCATACTGGTGGTGCGGTCCTGACTTTTCTGTTCCAAACCTTTTTGGCCCGCATTTCTTTTGAGCGCCTCGGGCTCACACGAACCGTTGGAAGTCTTCCCGCCATCACCGGCGCAGGCAGCCTGATCGCGCTGGCCTTTCCGTTTTTCCCGGTTACCGCGCTCACGCGCGTAATGGAAGTTGTGATTCGCGGTTCGATCTTCCGCAGCGGTTACGAACTTTTCTATATCCCCATACCTGCGCGCGAAAAACGGTCCGTGAAGTCGCTCATCGACGTCGCCTGCGATCGTATGGGCGACGCCGTTGGCAGCGCGATTGTGCAGACAGCCCTGGTCGCCGCGCCCGGAGCCGTTCGAAACGTCGTGCTCGGGATCACGGCCATATCCGCCGGCCTCTCGCTGTGGATCGCTTCCCGGCTCGACAAGGCCTATCGGGACGTCGTTAAACATGGTCTCCTGGACCGTGCGGACGAGCTCGACCTTGGATACGTCGAGGACGTCAGCACGCTCTCCGCGGTCCTTAATACGGTCTCAAACGTCTCGCTTCCGCGCGTCGAGAGCTTCGAGATGACCTCGGCGGCGCCCGCTCCCGTCTCGGTCGACCCAGTATTGGAACAACTCCGCGAACTGCGCTCAGGTGACCCGCGCCGAGTACGCGAATGCCTCCGCAGAGTCAATCAAGTGGATCCGCAGTTGGCTCCCCAACTGGTAACGTTGATGGCCTGGGACGACGTGGCCGCCGACGCTCGCAAGGTGTTCCTGGCTGAACCCAATCGCCACATCGGACTTCTTGTCGATTTCCTTCTGGACGACTCAATCGACTTCGCCATTCGCCGGCGCATTCCGCGCGTTCTTGGAGCGGCCAACTCTCAGCGGGCTTTGGACGGGCTCATGCAGGGCCTCGACGACTCCCGTTTTGAGGTCCGTTTCCAGTGCGGCCGCGCCCTCGAGTTTCTCCACCGGCGCTCGCCGGAGATCCGCCTGGATCCTGAGCGCGTGATCGCCGCCATTGAGCGTGAGGTCTCTGTGAACCGATCCATCTGGGATGGCCGGCGCTTGCTCGACCAGCGGGATTCGAACGACGAATTTTCGTTTCTCGACGAAGTGATCCGCGAGCGCGCGCATCACAGCCTGGAGCACGTCTTCTCGCTGCTCGCGGTCCTGAATCCGTCCGAGCCGCTGAAGGTCGCTTTCCGTGCGCTCCACTCTACCGACGCGCCGTTGCGGGGCTTGGCATTGGAGTACCTCGAAGGGATTCTGCCCGAGCGGACGCGCGCCAAGGTCTGGGCTGTCCTGGATGAAACGCCGGCCCGTGTCAGCGAGTCGGCCCGCGCCGAAGCGGTCGAAACGCTAATGGCGTCTAACGACCGGCTTGTGCTGGAGTGGCGGCGGCGGAGCGCTGGCGGTACAGTCCAACCAGCTTCCAGCAAATAAAGAGCCACACGAGCACTACGCCAACCACAACCAAGGCGAACTGGTTCAGTCCGAGCGCCCACGACGCCGCCAAGTAGACCACGCCGGCCGCGATCACATCCCCGCCGCGCATAAAGAACGTATCGATGGCGGCCTTCGCCTTATACTTCGCCTCGCGCGACGTTGCCAGAAACAGCGCATTTCGCGTCGTATTGTTCACCGAGTAGTCTGTGGCATTCTCGAGGATCTTGACGTACCGGACGATATTCAAAACCGGCGCGATAGCGAGCAGCGCGTAGCCGCACAGCGAAATTACCGGCAGCACAAAAAGCGCTCCTGTGACATTGACGTAGCGGAACAACCGCGAGACCAGAAAGGTCTGAAAAAGAAAGCCGGCTAGATTGACCCAGCTGTAGTAGTCGCCGTAGAACTCGCCGATGAACGCACGGCGCTGCTTGGCGAACTCGGCGCCCGCACCGGCGATGCGCTCGGCCTCCTGGGCCACCAACTTGCCGACCATATACTCGCCCGCCGTATTCGCGATGTTCAGCAGCATCACCGAGAAGGCGATAAACAGCAGGTACCGGTCCTTCATCAGCAGCGCAAAACCGTCCTCCGGCCCCAGTGGTTTTTCGCTTGGCGGCGCCGAGGTTCCGGCTGTGCGCGCGTTCACCCAGCGTGTCAACCCCAGGCATACAACCAGCACGATCGCGCCAATCAGCATGAAAGTGTAAGGGTCGAAACTCCCGGCCATCTCGCCAGCCGCCTTCGCTCCCAGCCAGGCCCCCAGAGACGCGCCTACACCGATTAATGGGAACAGCCGCTTCCCTTGCGATTCCGTGAACAGGTCGTTCGCGAACTGCCAGAACTGCGAGACCGCGAAGGTGTTAAACACCCCGGTCCAAATGTAATAGGCGACGCCCTCTCGCGCTCCGGCTTTGCCGAAGATCCAGAACAGAACCAGGTTTGCCGTAAAAAACAGCGAGCTCACCGTCATCAGCGTTCCCCGCCCAACCTTAGTCGCCAACAGTCCGTACAATGGGACCAAAACGGCAAGCAACGCCGCCTGCGCCGCAGAAGAATACGACTTTACCTCGGCCGAACCCTCGGTCAGGATCAGCGGCTCCCGCGCAGTCTTCAGAATGTAATAGGCGGTGAAGAGCAGGAACACGTTCACCGCGAGGAGAACAACATTAACGCCTTCTCCCGCGCGAACGTCCGCCGCCAGCGAGAGTAGCTTTTCCAGCGCGTTCTTCTTCGGTTCGCCAACGGCTCTAAAGACGGGAAATGAGGCTGTGGACTGGTGTTCGTTTACCAAGTTCGCTCCAAGCCTACTACTCTATCGCCACGGCCGAATACGCGAACCGTTTGTTTTGGCCGGGACGGATGCCCAATCTCCGCCATCCAATACCCGTTTTGAACCGGAACTCGGAATTCCTGCGCCGGATGCGGTGTCAGGCGCTCCGTATCGTTGTCGAACTGGTGCCACTTTACCGAATAGCCCGCCTCCGGCCCCAGCTTGTACCGCGCGCCCAGGTTCTCGAATCGCAACTCGCCGCTCGCAACCGAAAAACCGTCAAGGGGCAGCACCTTGGCGAAGTACGCCTTACCGATCCGGTCGCGCCGTTGAATCATGGCCGTTGCGATGTCCTCCGTCGCGCGGGCGTCGCTAAAAGCGGCCGTTTCGACGATGGCCCGGATCTCGGCGTCCGAGAACGCCATGACCTGCTTCGCCGCCCAGAACTCGTCATCAGGAAGGCGGTTCAGAAATGCCGGGTTCGGGTACTCGGCAACCCAACGTTCCGGATCGAACCGTTCGCCTTCGAACAGACCGACCGCCGGAAGCTTCGAATACTTCGCCCTCGCCCAGGCCGGGACATCGAGCCCCAACGTCAGCAGGTTTTTTGCGGCCAGCTTCCAGCCGAAAAGGTACTCGCCGCCGGAACGGGGGCTGTTCGGCTTCGAACTGGCGCTGCCAAGCGTTGAACCGAGGTCCAGAAGAAAGTGTTTTACAAATTTGACCCCGTTTTCCTCGGTCAGAGAATCGTAGGTATTGATCGCGCGCGAATCGTCATGGGCCGTCCACGCGCAAAAAACGTGGAGTCCGCGGAGGTCCCGGCGATGCTCGTGGGGGGTTGTATCGTTCGGATCGTCGGTGCGCTGCCCATAGTACCGGTAAGGCCCGATTCCCTTTCCGGCGATCGCCAGCGACGCTGTGGCCCGGTACCGGCCGTCCTTGCCTCTTGGGACCTTCATCAAAATTTCCGACACGTCCCGCCGCGTCATCTTCCGCTTGTTCCCCAGGTTGTCGGCGATCTCGACGTCCTGCCCCAGCACGAGCCGGTCCTCGGTGAAGTAGGCGAGGTAGTTGTCGGGCACGTGATACCCCAGCGCGTGGAAGAGTTTGATCGAGATTTGGTCGGCGCCCGTGGCCATCTCTGGATTCGATAATGGATCGAACTTGATGAAGTACCTGCGCTTATTTGCATCCAGGATTACGAACCCAGGCGTGATCCCTTCGTTCTTGGCGCCGATCACCGTCCAGGCACCCTCGGCTGACGGCGGCAGCCCCCGCGTGGGACCCTTCCGCAATTCCTCCAAGCTCATTGGCTTGTAATAGTGCCGCTGGACCCACCACGCTCCCTCCATCGGCTCTCCGAGCGTGTTGACCGCCTGGGCTGGGATCGGCTTCCCCTTCTTCGCCGCCAATTCGCCCGGCGTTGCCAGCAGATGCGAGAACACGTCGAAATAGTCGGACAGCTTCCGTGACGCCGCCTTGTCAATCGACAGGGGCTTCGGTTCGGCGATCAGCGGATCGTCGTCGTAAAACTTCCGCGCCGCCGCCGATGCGGCCAGCAGAGCGAAGAGTGCGATTCTCGTTTTCATGGCGTGTCAAAAGATCGGCTGAGAACTGGACGTTCCAAAGGGGCGCTGCGTGAATATGTCGTTGAATTTAAAGAAAATCTGAAAGCCCTCGTGGCTGAATCCGGCGTCGATCCGGATCGACGTCTGGTTCCTGGCGTTGAAACGGAGCCCGAACCCGACTGCGCTCTCCAGATTGTGAAAGTTCAACTGGCTTCGCTTGGCGAACACCTTGCCGGCGTCCGCGAAGACTGCGCCGTCCAAGCCGGCAAAGATCTCCCAACGGTATTCGCCGTTCATGAAGAACGCGTTCCGGTCATTGAAGCGGAACGGCCGGAATCCCCGCAAATCGTCGGAACCTCCCAAGATCGGTCGCAGATAGAACGGCACCTCGTTGCCGTTGCTTGCCTCAGTCAAAACCGTCTTCGCGCGCAGCGCAACGCGCCGCGACTTGTTATAGAACGGAACGTGCTGTTGCAGTTCCACCTCCAGCCGGTTGAAATCGTGCCGGCCAAGGGAGGTGTCCTCGAAGCGGCTGTATTGAACCACGTAGTTGCCGCCGGCCTTCGGCCCCAGCGGATTGTCGCGGTAATCCAACTGTGCGAACGTTCCAAACCGGAAGAAATTCGCTTGAACGTCGATGCCGGGCGCCTGAACGGGTGAGTATGTCTTGTCGGCGCTCGCAAAATTCCGATGGGTCCCGGGGCCGGCGTTCATCCACAGCCCTCCGGCCGAAGCGCCCACCCTCATTCGATTCCGGTACTTCCACCCGGCTGTTAGGTCCGCCGCCGTATCTTCCAAACGGTAGACCGTCCGTCCGGTTTTCTCCGAGTCCGGCCCTGGCCCGTAGTACTGCACGCCAGGGTAGTTATGATGGACCGCGTAGATGTCGAGAAATGCTCTTTCGCCGGCCAGTTTCGGCAGGTTGAGTTCGCCGTCTATCCTCTGATAGTTGGAAAAAGAGATTTGCGCGGAAGAGCGCACCCGCAGCCGGCCCCGCAACAGGTCCTCGCGCAGGTACTCGGGTCCAAACGCGAATCCGCCGCCCGTGACTAGCCTAACGTAAGAGGCCCCCCGGCTGTGCCGGGGTGGCAGTAGCAGTTTGACATTTCCGGGAGTCCATCAGAGAAACTCCAAACGTGAGCCGCCAAGCACACGAAAGGAGAATCCTGATGGACGAAAACCAAAGTCTAAACCATAGTAAGTGGGACTGCAAATATCACGTGGTGTTCATTCCGAAGTGCCGTCGAAAGACCCTATACTCGGGCCTTCGGGCACATTTGGGTCCGGTCTTCCGCGCCTTGGCTCTGCAGAAA
>VFZO01000263.1 GCA_016871155.1 Acidobacteriota bacterium
ACATAGCCGCCGCTGGAACCGTAGGAGGGGCCCGCTGAGCGCTGGGAATTGACCATGTAACCGTGATCGTTACTCCAGGACGGTCCACGCCCGCCGCCGTTGCCTGCGTATACGGGGGCGTTCCGCTGCGCGTAGCCGTAGTAGTAACGCGCCACGCGGGCGGGAGAATAATAGGAGTAGCCGAAGGGCGTCCGGAAGACTGAGTTGCCGAGGGGCAGGTAGGTGAACATGCCGAAGTAGGGGTTCAGGAACCAACCCTCCGAAGAGATCGAGTAGTCCCCAGTCCGGACCATGCGCGCGGCTGAGATATTCGCCATGGCGATGTACTCGGCCCGCCGATTGGCCCAGCGGTAGAGCGGATCGGTCTGTTTGGCGTCGAACTTTGCAATCAGGTTTCCGGCGCCGAACTGGAGCTCCCGCCCATCCTTTAAGGTTGTGGGAGTACCGCCGGCGAGGACCTGCGCTTCGCCCTTATACACCCGGACTCCGGAATTCGCGTCGAGCCGGATGAGGGCCATTTTGGAGAGTGTGACCGAGGCCTCCTTCACCAGGACCGTTACGGCGGTATCTTTCAGGTTCAACCCGTCGGATACTTCGACAATCGCGACGCCGGAAACGAGGTCTACGCGCGTATCGACCAGCCGGTTCGATAGCATTTTCATGGAGCTGTTCTCGCCCAAGCGAATGACAACGCCCGGCGTCAACAGGATCTCGGCGCGGCCTTCGGCTGTGGCAAACACTTGGCCTTCCTTCAGTTCCGCGAACTTGCCGCCCAGCCTGGTTTCCGCGGCGGCACCGTCAATTGTTGCCTCGCCTTCGATGTAATGAACGACGCCGGCTTTCACGGAAACCACCGCTTGGGACATCATCGCGGGAGCGATCGCCAGCAACCCTACCATCCAAATTCCGATGCGCATTGATTGTCCGTCCTTTCTCTGCGTGGCGTGCACGTTCTGCCGCTTCAATCCGTTAGACGCTAAAAATATATTACAGGTTAATGAATATTCGATGCAAGCCTTGTAACAATATCCACTTGCCGGATGCTTCTGCTCAAACTCATCGCCGGAATGGCCCGCTCTGATTAGCCGTGCGCAAAAAGAAAAAAGCCCGGACATTTGAGTGTTTCCGGGCTTCCATCCACGAATCGCCGGCGCCGTCAGTGCGGGCTGACGGCGCTGGCGATTCGAATCCTATTTGACATCGAGAATCTCTTTTTCCTTGGCTTTCATCGTGCCGTCGAGCTTGGCGATGTAGCCGTCGGTCATTTTTTGCACGTCGTCGTGTGCGCGCCGGTCGTCGTCCTCGCTGATGAGCTTATCCTTGAGCATCTTCTTCACGGTGTCGTTCGCGTCGCGGCGGATATTGCGGAGGGCGATACGATGGTCCTCCGCCATGCCGTGGAGTTTCTTGACGAGCTCCTTGCGGCGCTCTTCGTTCAATGCTGGGATGGGGATGCGGATCAGCTTTCCGTCGTTGGAGGGGTTGAGACCGAGCCCGGCGTTCCGGATGGCCTTCTCAATCGGGCCGATTTGGGAGTTGTCGAACGGTTGGACGGTAATCATTGCCGGCTCCGGCACATGGAGCGTCGCCACGTGATTGATGGGCATCATGGAGCCGTACGCCTCTACCTGGACCGGTTCGAGCAGATTGACCGACGCTCGGCCGGTACGCAGCGACGCCGTATCGTGCTGCATATCGGTCAGCACCTTTTCCATTCGCCCTTTCGCATGGGCTTCCACATCCTTGACGGTTTGAAAGTTGGACATAGTTTGTACTCTCTTTACGCGACGATCAGCGTGCCCACCGGCTCACCCATCGCCATTCGCATGATATTGCCCGGCTCACGCAGATTGAACACGCAGATTGGCAGCCGGTTGTCCCTGCACATCGCGATCGCGGAGGCGTCCATGACGCCCAACTGCCGGGCCAGAACCTCCTGGAACGTGATGCTCTCATAGCGTACCGCGTCCGCGTGCTTCCGGGGATCCTTGTCGTAGACGCCGTCGACGCTCGTAGCCTTGGCCACGACATCGGCGTGAATCTCCAGGCCACGGAGGGTGGCGGCGGTATCGGTCGAAAAATACGGGTTGGAGGTGCCGCCGCCAAAGATGACGATGCGGCCCTTTTCCAGATGGCGAATGGCGCGGCGCCGGATGTACGGTTCGGCGACCGAAGGCATGGCGATGGCCGTCATCACGCGGGTTGGGATTCCCTGACGTTCCAGGGCGTCCTGGAGCGCCAGCGAATTGATAACCGTCGCCAGCATCCCCATATGATCGGCGGCGACGCGATCCATGTTCCGGGCCGCGGCGCTGATGCCGCGGAAGAAGTTTCCGCCACCCACGACCAGACCGACCTGCACACCTTGCTTGGCGACGCCGGCAACCTCGGCCGCCAGGCGGTGCAGACACTCCTGGTCGACTCCAAAGCCGCCGTCTCCGGCCAATACCTCACCGCTCAATTTCAGCAGGATACGACCGTAGGCCTTCACTGCCGCTCAGGCCTCCGCCGGGGCGTCCGCGGGAGCGGTTTCCCCTACCTTATAGCGAACGAAGCGGGCGACATCGAGCTGTTCGCCAGTCTTCTTGGCCTTGGCGGCGATGAGCTGGCCGACGGTGACGGCGTTGTCCTTGATGAATGGCTGTTCCAAGAGACAGAACTCTTCGTAGAACTTGGCCATGCGGCCCACGATCATCTTTTCGATGATCGCCTCGGGCTTGCCTTCGGCGCGAGCGCGGTCGCGCTGGACGTCCTTCTCGCGTTCGAGAACGGCGGGCGTGACTTCGTCGCGGCGGACGAACTGCGGGTCGGCGGCGGCGACCTGCATGGCGATGTCACGCAGCAGTTCCGAAATCTCTTCGTTCGCAGCGGCGGCAGGGCTGGCGCCGGTCACCTGAACAATCACGCCAAGCTGCGCGCCCGGGTGAATGTAGCTGCCGATCATGCCGCCTTCGATCTTCTCGAAGCGCGCCAACTGCATGTTCTCGCCGATCTTGCCAATCTTGCCGGCGATCACCTGGCCGACGGTCTGTGACGCATCGCCGTGGAAGGGCGCCTCGAGCATCTGGTCTCGCGTGGTGCCGAGCGGAGCCGCGAGCGCCTGGGAGGTCAAGCCGTTCACCAGGGACTGGAAATCCTCGGTGCGGGCGACGAAGTCCGATTCGCAGTTGAATTCGAGAATCGCACCGGAGTCGCGGCCGGGGGCCAGAGCCACGGTGACCGATCCCTGTTTGGTGGAACGGGACGCCTTCTTCGCGGCCGAGGCGATGCCCCGTTTGCGAAGGACGTCGATCGCTTTTTCGATATCGCCGGCGGCTTCGTCCAGAGCCTTTTTGCATTCCATCATGCCCGCGCCCGTGCGTTCGCGCAGTTGTTTTACCAGTGCCGCGGTGATTTCCGCCATAAGACCTCGCTTGTTTTACTTGAAGGGTTTCGAGAAGGGAAGGGAGGGCGCGGCGGGGGATAAATGCCGCGCCCCGGGGTTGAGACGCTAGTCTTCCAGATTCGCTTTGTACTTAGCCGGAACGTTGGCCAGCGGATCGTCGACCGTTTCCGAGGTGGTTTCCGACATGAGCTGGGCGCTGAATTGCGGATCGAGATACTGGTCGGCGCCGGCCATATCGACGGGCTCGTCGGCGTCGGCGGTCATGGACGAGAGTTCGGTCTCGGTGACCTGCTGGCGGCCTTCGATGCAGGCTTCGGAGATCTTGTTCGTGAACAGGCGAATGGCGCGCAGAGCGTCGTCGTTACCGGGAATGACATGATTGACCATGTCGGGGTCGCAGTTCGTGTCGACCACGGCGACGACGGGGATTCCCAGCCGGCGCGCTTCCTTCACCGCGATGTCTTCCTTGTTCGAATCGATGACGAACAGCACATCCGGCAGCCGGCCCATATCGCGGATACCGGACAGGTTCTGCGAAAGGTGCTTGCGTTCCCGCTCGAGCTGGATGATTTCCTTCTTGGTGCGGTTGCCGTAGTTGCCGGTCTCGTGCATGTCCTCCAGCAGCTTCAGGCGCTCGATGGACTTCTTGACGGTGGCAAAATTGGTCAACAGACCGCCCAGCCACCGGTTGTTCACGTAGAACATCTGGCAGCGGGTGGCTTCCTCGGCAATGGCTTCCTGCGCCTGGCGCTTGGTGCCGACGAACAACACGTTCTTTCCCTGGGAGGCCTGCTCGGCGACGAACGCCATGGCTTCCTTGAAGAGTTTCAAGGTCTTTTGCAGGTCGACGATGTAGATACCGTTACGTTCTCCGAAGATGTACTCTTTCATCTTTGGATTCCAGCGCTTGGTCTGGTGCCCGAAGTGAACGCCGGCTTCGAGCAATTCTTTCATTGAAATTGCAGGCAAAGTGCCTCCTTATGTCTGTGGTCTTCACGCACGAACCGGCAGGACGATCCAAACGAGATTTGTCCTGCCGGCAAAATTGTGCGAATAACCGGGTTGTAGGTTGACGATTCCTAGCGCTTGGAGAACTGGAACCGCTTACGGGCGCCCTTTTGGCCGTACTTCTTGCGCTCATGCTCGCGAGGATCGCGAGTCAGGTAGCCCAAGCTCTTCAGCTTGCCGCGCAATTCGAGGTTAAACTCGCACAGCGCGCGGGCGATGCCCAACCGGACGGCGCCAGCCTGTCCGGCGGTGCCCCCGCCATTGGCGAGGACGAGAACGTCAAATTTATCCGAGGTTTCGGTGGCTTGCAGCGCTTGCTTGCAGAGCAAACGCGAGCTTTCGGTCGCGAAATACTTGTCGAACGGGCGGCCGTTCACGACGATGTTGCCGCTTCCGTGACGGAGGAACACGCGGGCCACGGACGTCTTGCGGCGTCCGGTCGCGAGCCATTGAGTGAGTGCTGGCACTTGCTTTTCGATCCCTTTCTTACAGCGCCAGGTCCGACGGAGTCTGGGCTTGGTGCGGATGCTGGGGACCCGCATAGACATTGAGCTTCCGGTACATCTGCTTGCCCAGTTTGCTCTTGGGCAGCATGCCGGCGATGGCTTCTTCCACCAGCTTGATCGGACGGGTCTGGCGCATGCGGCGCGCGGAGACTTCCCGCAGGCCGCCGGGATAGCCGGAGTGATAGCGGTAGAGCTTTTGATCTTCTTTTTTGCCGGTCAAACGAACTTTGCCGGCGTTAATGACGATAATGTGGTCGCCCTGATCCAGGTAGGGCGTGTAGGTGGTCTTGTGTTTTCCCATCAAAACGCGCGCGGCTTCGGTGGCGACGCGGCCCAACACCTTGTCTTCGGCGTCGATAACAAACCAATTTCTCTGGACGTCTTTGCCAGAGGGTACTACTGTTTTCATGGACAGACGATCTCCCTCGTAATCCTTACAGATACTTAGATTAGCAAACGGGCCGCCAAAAGGTCAAACGGCGGGGAGGTCTACAGATCCGTCAGCCGGCCGCTGGAGTCGCCGAGCACCTCGGGCTTCACGCCTACCCGGTCGAGCAGCGAAACGTAGAGATTCGTCAGCGGCGTGTCCTTCGCGTAGGTCACGTGGCGGCCCATGGTCAATGATTTGCTGCCGCCGCCGGCGATGACGATTGGCAGATCGTGATGGTGATGGCGATTGCCGTCCGAAAGGCCGGAACCGTAGACGATCATGGAGTGATCGAGCAACGAGCCGTCGCCGTCCGGCGTTTTCGACAGTTTGTCCAGCCAGCGCGCGAACAAGCTGACATGATACTCGTTGATCTTCGTGAGCTTTTCTACCTTCTCGGCTTCGCCGCGATGGTGGGAGATGCCGTGGTGCGCGTCCGGAACGCCGATTTGCCGGTAGGTGTTGTTCGACCCTTCGCGGCCGATCATGAATGTTGCGATTCGCGTGGAGTCGGTCTGGAGCGCGACCGTCAACAGGTCATACATCAACGCGACGTGGTCCTCGAACTCGACGGGAATGCCTTCGGGCTTTTCCATCGAGGTGGGGGTCAACTCCTTGGATTCTTTCGACGCGGCTTCAATCCGCCTTTCGATCTCGCGCACGCCGGTGAGGTATTCGTCCAGTTTGCGCTTGTCGACGGCGCCGAGCTTGGCCTGCAGAGAGGCGGCGTCGTCGCGAACGAAATCGAGAATGGACCGCCGCTGCTGTTCGCGCAGCGCTCGGGCCTGCGGTGACTCGCCCGGATCGGCGTTCCCAAACAGGCGTTCAAAGACCAGCTTGGGATTCACTTCCGGGGGCATCGGCGTTTCGGCCGAGCGCCACGCGATGGAGTTCGAATAGGCGCAGGAGTAACCCGAGTCGCAGTTTCCGACGATGCGGCCATGCTCAATGCCGAGTTCCAGCGATGCGAAGCGGGTCTGCCGGCCGATGGTTTGCGCGGCGATCTGATCGGCTGAGATCCCGTTCTTGATGTCGGCGCCGGCGGTTTTGCGCGGGTGCGCGCCGGTCAAAAAGCTGGCGGCGGCGCGTGCGTGATCGCCGGGCCCGTCGCCCAGCGCGCGGCCGTTATTGTGGGTGAGGCCGGAAAGGACCAGCAGCTTTTCGCGGAACGGCTCCAACGGCTTGATCACGCGCGGGAACGCGAAATCGCGGCCTGAGGCATCGGGCGTCCAGTTCTCCATAATGATGCCGTTGGGCACGTAGGTGAACGCCATGCGAACGGGCGCCGGGCCGGAGCGGGCGGCGGGCGGCATGGCCTCGAGCAACGGCAATGCCACGGCGGTTCCGAAACCGCGAAGGAGAGTGCGACGAGAGAGTGGGCGGTACATGGTTACTTTCTGTATTGGAAAGGAAGGCTCTCAACAATTTCCAGAATCAGGCTCGACATCCGGTAGTTGTCTGCTGCCAGTTTATTACAGATCCTGGAGACCGTTGGCCGGTCGTATTTCTCTAAACCCCGGCCCAGCGCGTAGGTCAACATTTTTTCCGTCAGGCAGCGTGTGAAGTTCTTGGGCTCGGACTTCAACAGAGCGCGCATTTCGCCGGGCGATTGGAACGCCTTGTTGCCGGGCAGCACGCCGCCGGACTCGATCGGAAACTTGCCCTCCATCGTTCGCCATTCGCCGGTGGGGCCGAAGTTCTCCAGGCCGAAACCGAGCGCATCCATCTTGTTGTGGCAAACGGCGCAAGTGGCGTTGGCGCGATGCTTCTCGAGTTGTTGCCGGAGGGTCCCAGTATTGCCGACCTCCGCTTCGTTCAACTCCGGGACGTTGGCAGGTGGAGGAGGCGGGGGCGTACCGAGGAGATTTTCCAGGATCCACTTGCCGCGCAGTACCGGCGACGTGCGCGTCGGATAAGAGGAGATGGTGAGAATCGAGGCGTGTGACAGGATTCCCCCGCGATCTTTCGTGTCCAGCGAGACGCGCCGGAACTCGTCACCGGTAACTCCCGCGATGCCGTAGTGTTTGGCCAGGCGTTCGTTCAAGTAGGTGTAGCCGGAATCGAGGAACTCCAGGACGGACCGGTCCTCCCGGACGATGGATTCGAAGTACAGACGGGTTTCGCGCTCCATGGCGTCGCGCAACGCTTCGTCGAAGGCCGGGAATTTCTCCGGGTCCGGCTTGTGCGATTCCAGATTGCGCAGTTGCAGCCACTGGCCGGCGAAGTTGTCGACCAGCGCGACGGACTTGGGATCCGCGAGCATCCTGCGGACCTGCGTGTGCAGTGTGGCGGAGTTGAGCAAGTCACCGCGCCGGGCGGCGTCGAGGAGTTCACCGTCCGGCGTGGAACTCCACAGAAAATAGCTGAGGCGTGAGGCGAGTTCGAAGTTTGAAAGCCGGCGAGGTTGCGGCGTGGCGGCGTCCCGCTCGACGCGGAAGAGAAAGTGAGGCGAGACGAGCATGCCCTGCAGCGCGAACTGCGCTGCCGTCTCGATGGAAGCCCCCTGATTGAGCGCCCGGGCGCCGAGCGCGACGATTTTGGCGGTTTCCCGCGCGGTCACGTCGCGCCGCCAAACGCGTGGCAGGGTCTGGCTGACAATCTTTTCCAGGCAGGCCGGGGACGGCTCGGTGCAGACCATCAGGCGTTGATAGGACTCCGGCTTGCCGAGCCCGGATTCGGCGAACGGGCCGCGAACTTCGATGTAGTCGACGAAAATATCCCGCGCCGACAGGTCGCCCTGCGTCTTTTTGGCGAAGCGGGGATCGGTGGAGGAGACGGGCTTATCGGCGGCGTCGACGAAGAGGCCTCGAATCGCGTGATCGCCGGCGGAAATGGCCAGCGTGTACTTCAAAATGCGATTCGGGTTTGTCTGGCCGGGTTCGAACTCGGCTGCTTTGACGAAGCGGCCGTCCACGTGGAGCGCCAGACGGGCGGCCGCACCGGCCTGGCGGCGGTCGATCATGCGGACTTGAATCTCGTACTCGGCCCAGGAGGGAAACCGGTGGTTGACGGTCAGGGCACCGGGGGCCGGGTCCGGCTTGGCGCGATCGGAGGGGTAGCGATTGAGCGTCGCCTTGCCGGCCGGAGCGGCCGGAATGGCCAGCCCGGCGACACGTTCGGCGGCGGTGAGGTATTTCTCGAGGAGAACGGGACTCAACGAAAGTACGTCGCCGATGTTGTCGAAGCCGTAGCCGGAGTCGTCGTTCGGAAAATCGTCGGCAGGCCGGAACGCTACGCCGAACAAGTCGCGAATGGTGTTGTTGTACTCCACCTTGTTCAGCCGCCGCGCGGTGACACGCCCCGGTTCAGGCTTCGCGGCGGCGTCATAGCGGGCGATCTGTCCGTCGATCCAGCGGGCCAGCGCGAGCAACTCCGTCTGCCCGGGGCGCGGCATGGCCGGCGGAGGCATCTCATTGTCACGGACCTTTTCCAAAACGTTCTCCCAGACGTTGCGTTCAGCAAACGCTTCGGGGACGCTGCGCAGACGCGAGAGATCAAGGTCCGCGTTTTTCACCTTGGCGTTGTGACAGGCGACGCAGCGTCGATTCAGGAAGGGCACGACATCGCGTTCGAACGCTGTAACGGCGGCCTTCGGCTGTGCGAGGGCGGCGACGGAGATGAGAAACAGCGAATGCAACTTCACGGGGAACCTCTATATTCTATGCTGTATGCTCCTCATCACTCGACGCGCGATGCTGGCCGCGGCCACGGTTCGTATGCCCCGAAAACTCCGTTTGGGACTGGCCGGCGTGCTGGGTCATTCCGGCGACATCCTTGAGCCGCTG
>VFZO01000264.1 GCA_016871155.1 Acidobacteriota bacterium
AAGAACTGCGATCGCTGCTCGGCAACTTAGGTTGGGAGCGGTATGCCTTGGCGGATGCGGAGTCGCCGTGGGGTAGTGAGTGTTATCGAAATCGCGACGGTCGCAAGGCAGTCTTCCTGGGCGATCTGGTCGATCGCGGGCCGTCTGTGTTGGACACACTTCGAATCGTCCGGAACATGGTCAAAGCTGGGCATGCTTTCTGCGTAGCGGGCAACCATGATGTGAAATTCATGCGCTGGTTGTGCGGCAAGCAGGTTCAGGTAAAGCACGGCCTGGAGCAATCCATTGCGGAAATCGAGCAGCTCGCGCCAGAGGATCGGAGCAAGATTTCGTCATTCCTGGATGGCCTGGTCAGTCATTACGTCTTGGATGGTGGCAAGCTTGTTGTTGCACACGCGGGCCTGCGCGAGGAGATGCATGGCCGTGGCTCCGGTGCGGTACGGGAGTTCTGTCTTTACGGCGAAACCACTGGAGAAACGGATGAGTTTGGACTTCCGGTCCGGTACATCTGGGCGGCCGAATATCGCGGGAAAGCCAGCGTGGTGTACGGCCACACTCCCGTGCCGGAGCCGGAGTGGCTGAACAACACCGTTAACATCGACACGGGAGCCGTCTTCGGCGGCAAGCTCACTGCACTGCGTTATCCCGAACGGGAATTCTTGTCGGTGCCTTCGGGCCGTCAATATGCAACGCCGATCCGTCCGATTATCGCGGTCAAGCCGGACGCTCGTACGGCACAGCAGGAGTTCGACGACGTCCTGGATTTGGACGGGGTAACGGGCAAGCGAATCGTGGAGACCCGGCTGCAGCGCAACATTACAATTCGCGAGGAGAACTCGATCGCCGCGCTGGAAGTGATGAGCCGCTTTGCAACAGATCCGCATTGGCTGATCTATCTTCCGCCGGCGATGTCGCCAAGTGAAACGGCGGCGCGCGAAGATTACCTGGAGTACCCGGCCGAAACCTTCGCCTACTTTAGAAAGAACGGCGTTGACCGCGTGATCTGTGAAGAGAAGCACATGGGTTCGCGCGCCATTGTCATTGTCTGCCGGGACGCAGATGCGGCTCGCAAGCGCTTCGGAACGATCGATGGCCGAAGTGGCGTCTGCTACACCCGCACCGGGCGGCCGTTCTTTCCCGCGCCTTCGGACGAAACGGCGTTTGTCGAGCGTGTTCGCGGAGCCGTGACGCGCGCAGGCATGTGGGATGAATTCAATTCGGATTGGTTTTGCCTGGATTGTGAATTGATGCCTTGGTCGGCCAAGGCGCGTGAGTTGTTGGAGCGACAGTATGCTCCGGTAGCAGCTCTCTCGCTGCGGTGGTCCATGCGCTGAAGCGTAGTCCGGCTGCCATGGAGTTGGTTCCGGATTACGAAAGGCGGCTTGCGCGCGTCGATGCGTATCGCGAGGCGTATCGCCGGTATTGTTGGCCCGTAACGACGCTTGATGACTACAAGCTTGCGCCGTTTCACATCATGGCATCTGAAGGCGCGGTTCACGCGGATAAGTCGCACCGCTGGCACATGGAAACGCTGCATACTTTGGCGGCGGCAGATCCGCGGTTCCTGGTGGCAACGCCGTATCTCGAAGTGGACGTGAATGACGCCGGGGCCGTTGAAGCGGCCTGCGCGTGGTGGGAACAGTTGACCGGCAAGGGCGGTGAAGGAATGGTGGTCAAGCCGTTGAACTTCATTTCGCGGGGTCCCAAAGGTCTCGTCCAGCCCGCGCTCAAATGTCGCGGGCGGGAATACTTGCGGATCATTTATGGTCCGGAGTATACGGCTGATGACCAGTTGCCGCGCCTTCGCAAGCGTGGCCTTTCGGGAAAGCGGTCTCTCGCCGCACGTGAGTTTGCACTGGGTATCGAATCCTTGGAGCGCTTCGTCGCCCAAGAGCCTCTGCGCCGGGTCCACGAATGCGTGTTTGGCGTACTCGCTATGGAGAGCGAGCCGGTTGATCCAAGATTGTAAGGCCTATTTCAATGTTTGGTTGACCCTGGCAAGTACCTCGACCAGGCCGATTTCGCGAGGAACGGGTCCCAAGGGTCGACAGCGGAGGCCTATCGGACCCCGCCGTCGGGATTCCGCCGTCGCAGCACCTACATCAGAATGTTGTTGACCGCTTGCACCGGCGCCGGGAGTTCCGTGTCGCCCAGCATCTCGCGCAAGTCGATCTCGATGCCGCGGCTCATAGCGGTGATCGGTATATCGTTGGGACCGCCTTCGAAAGGATTCTCAGAGCTGTCGCCGATCTTGTCCATGGTGTGAAAGATCCAGGCGATCAAGACGCTCATGGGAATAGTGAGCCAGACGAAGTGGCTGCCGAACTTCTGAAACTCCGGCAACAGGCAGAAGGGCGTCAGTACGATGAAGAGCCAGACGAAGTACAAGTTGATGGTGGCGAACTGCCGGGGATACGGGAAGTTCTTCAAGCGTTCGCACTTTCCCTGCGCTTCCACCAACGCGGCAACCTGGCGCATTAACTCCAGGTGCCGCAGTTCTCCGGCAATACTGGCCTCCGCGCAAGCGCGCAGGTTCTCTGCCTGCACCTGTAGAATTCCATGTGCCCGGTTTTTCCGCGCGAGCACCGACTTCTGCTCCTGACCGTCCAGCAGGCCCGCGAGGGCGGGTTCCAGCGAGGTCCCCCACTCCGCCACTTGATAATGCCGCTGGTACTCCACGTTGTGTGCACGGTGCACAGTCTCCCACGCCCGCGGCTCGCGCAGCTGGTAGCGGAGCGCCGTGAGCCAGGCCACGTGGCGTAACAGAACGCGGCGCGCTTCTGGGGCCGGAACGCTATCCAGCACCAGCAGAGCGAAGCTCCGGCTGCCGTTGACGATGCCGCCCCAGATCTGCCGCGCCTCCCAGAGCCGCCCGTAGGAGGCATTGCTCTTGAAGCCCGTCATGAACGCCACCGCCGTGCCGATAATCGCCAGGGGCGGCCAGGGCAATACGAGCCACTTCCAGCCAGCAACGGCGTACAGCACCGTTGGAATGGCGCTCAGTAGCACAAAAACTGCGGTCTCCCGGCGGGTCCACTGAATGACCTGTTTCAGTGGATAGTTGCGGCCATTGTGCATAGACCATCACAGTAGCAGACGGTCTGGACGCCCGCTGCGGACAGCTTCGCAACTGCGATGGCGATGCTCTGTGTGAAGAACATCCACGGCAACTCGTGCCTGCGCTCGATGGTCGCCGGCGTGGGTCCTGGCTTTGGATTCCCAACAAATTGGCCTCCCCGCGCCCGTCAACTCCTGAGGAGCGCCATTCGCCGCCGGATCCAGAAGCGCCGGCAAGTATCCTCGCAGTGCGTGAAAGCTCTGCGGCCTTGCCGAAGATATACTAACTCGATGGCCTTTAGAACCAGCCTCGTGTTGCTTAGCTTGGCTTTCAATCTAGGCGGTGCCGAACCGCAGGAATTCACCGGGGTCTGGAAGCTGAACATGCAGAGATCGACGGCGAAAGACGGGCGGCCCCTGACACTGAACAAGTCCCATGTGATTTCAATCGCCATGAAGGGATCTCTGCTTCACTGGGCTGAACAGCGAATCAGCAGTGACGGCACGTTTTTCTCAAATTTTGCCGAGGTTGATCCTTCCGGAAACGAGGCGAAACTCATCGACTTTCGCAACGGCAGGGTAAACGACACCGGACGAAGCACAATCACTGTAACTGCTAAGGGGCTGGAGCTCAAGTTCAGGGGCTCGCATGGCCCGGGGAAGGAGTTCAGCGGCACCCGTAAGTTGGTTCTCGCTCCAGGAGGCAACAGCATGGTGGCGGAGTTTGAGGCAAATCGATATGGCGAGCTGGTCGCCTGGACCGAGGTGTGGGAGCGATACTAGGGCCGCTCTGATGCGAGGCGGGAAAGTTGATCCCGGTGCCGGTCCATGTGGAAACGAAGAAACTCCAGCCGTTGGCACGCATCAAGGGGCCCGCAAAGGAAATGTGGATATACAACGCGCTGCAGGTCCATCCCAGCTAGACGAACCGCTAAGGCGTTCAGCACAGGTTGAAGAGAATGAAGGGTCGCGGCCCAGAAGGCCAGTGGCCCTTCTCCCCTCGGCGTCGCGTTGGGCGGTGCTTTCTCCTGCGTTCGCCACGTGCGTGCCACAATCTGTTCGATCGACAATCCCTGATTAGGTGAAGCGGAAGCCTGCTGATCACTGGTCGCAGCGCTCCAGATTCGCTCAACGCCAGCGATCTCCGCCAGCACGAGATGCTCGATGATTTCGGCGGCGCTCCAATCATCGCTCGTTGGCTTCCACCGGCCGCCGGAATCACTCAATTCGTGAACCTCCGCCAGCACGAGTTCGCGGGACCGGCCTATGTCCGCGATCAGTTCATGAACGCTCTTCTCACCGGAAATCGATTCCACTTCTACAACGATACAATGCGTCCGCGGGCGATTGAACCGCCAAGCTCGCGCCATCCGCGCTGTTGGAAACCTGTCCAGCCAAAGATCCGGATGAGCGATCGCGAACGCCCTTGCCAGTTCGCTGACCGCCTGCTCGGCCGTGAGCATAAGCGACTGGCCGCCCGCGATCGACGGAATTTCCGCCACGCAACCGTCAGGCCCGTTCCGGCCGCCGGGCTAACCTTCTACTGAAAGTACACAGACCCGTCCGCCCGAAAATTGGTCCCGCGCTTCCACGGCCCGGGCGGCATATGGCGGAACGCTTCCTCGTTGAGCTCCACGCCAAGGCCGGGTTTATTGGGGATGTCGATATAGCCGTCCTTCTTCACCATCAGCGGTTCCTTCAACACATCCTTCCACGCGCCGTTATCGGGAGCGTGATATTCGAGAATGTGGAAGTTCGGCGTCGACGCCGCGAAATGAGCGTTCACCACGGTTGCCAGCGGGCTCATGGGATTGTGCGGCGCCACACGGATCAACTGCGCCTCGGCCATCGCGGCGATTTTCTTCATCTCCCACAGGCCGCCGCAGCAGCAGATGTCGGGCTGCACGAAGTCCAGGGCCTGGCTGTCGATCAGCGGACGGAACTCATGCCGCATATAGTTCGACTCGCCGCTGGCCAGCGGCACGCGGACGCGATCGGAGAGCTTCTTCATGGCCGCGAAGTTCTCGGGGCGGATCGGCTCCTCCAGCCACATGATGTTGTAGGGTTCCAGCAGTTGGGCCAGGCGCGCGGCCCGTTCTACCTCGACGAATTTCGTGTGGATATCGACGGCGATGTCGACATCCGGGCCAACGGCCTCGCGCACCGCCCGCACATGGGCGGCGCTCTCGCGCATGGCCCGGTTATTCGGCATGTCGCCCGGGGCGATGATACCCATCTTCAGGGCCGTGTAGCCATATTTTTCCACCATCATGCGGGCGTTCTCCGCGCCGCTTGTGCTCTGATAGACGCGAATCTTGTTGCGGACCCGGCCGCCGGTCAACGCCCATACCGGGACGCCCGCCGCTTTGCCCGCGATGTCCCAAAGCGCGTGCTCAATCCCGCTGATCGCGGAGTTGGTCACGATGCCTCCGGGGAAGCGCGTGGTGTTGACCATCAGGTCCATCAGATACTGCACGTTGCGCGGATCCTGGCCCTTCAGCCAAAGTCCGAAGTCCTCGATGACCTTAACCACCCCTTCGTCCGGCCCGGCCGAGTACGCCTCGCCCACGCCGTGGATTCCCTGGTCGGTCAGAATCTTGACGTAGATCCAGTTGCGTCCGCCCGCGCCCACCAGGAAGGTCTGAATGCCCGTGATCTTCATGGCCGGCAGGTTGCCGATCTTCCCGCCGTCGAGAGGTTGCAAGCCCTTCTGGGCGAATGCGGCGCCGCTTGCGCCCAGCAGGAACGTTCTTCTGTTCATGGCCATTTACGTTATCACCTCTTCGCCGCCTTCGCCCTCTGCCAGAAACAGATTCTTCTCCAGGTCGTACTGGCGCTTGTACAGATCGGAGTAGCGGCCGCCTTTTTCCAGCAGTACCTCATGATTGCCGCGCTCGACGATCCAGCCGTTCTCGACGACCAGGATCTGCTCGGCCCGGCGGATGGTGCTGAGCCGGTGCGCAATGACAAAAGTCGTCCGGCCCTTCATCAGGTGCGCCAACCCCGCCTGGATCAGCGCCTCCGATTCCGAATCGAGCGACGATGTGGCTTCGTCCAGGATGAGAATTCGCGGATTGGCCAGAATCGCGCGAGCGATCGCCACGCGCTGCTTCTGCCCGCCGGACAACCGTACGCCGCGCTCGCCGACCACGGTCTCGTACTTGTCGGGGAACTTCTCTGCGAACTCATCGACGCGGGCGATGCGCATGGCGTTCAGGATGTCGTCTTCGGTGGCGCCGGGCGTGGAAAAGGCCACGTTTTCGCGGATCGTGCCATCGAAGAGAAAGGTCTCCTGCAGCACCACGCCTAGCTGACGCCGGTACGAAAGCAGCGTAACATCGGCCAGGGGAATGCCATCGACTGTCACGCTGCCCTGCTGTGGTTTGGCGAAAGAGGCGATCAGGCCGATCGTCGTGGACTTGCCGGAGCCCGACGAGCCGACCAGCGCCGTTACGGTCCCGGGCTCGGCGACAAACGACACGTCCTGCAGAACGGGCTTGCCCTCCTCATACTGAAAGTGGACGCCGGCGAACTCCACGCGGCCCTGAATCACAGGCATTTCAATCGTGCGCGAAGGGTCCTGATCCTCGCGCAGTTCGCCCAGGACCTCACGCGTCCGCTCCATGCCGGCGATAGCTTCCGTCAACTGCGTTCCAATATTGACGATGCCGAAAACGGGCGCGACCAGAAAGGCTAAAAACGCCGTGAAGGTCACGAACTCTCCGAGCGTCAGCTTGCCCGCGATGATCTCATGCGTGCCCAGCCACATGACGATCGCGCCGACAAGGCCCAGAATCGTCACCGCGCTCACGCCCATGACGGAAATGCCCGTTAGCGATTGGAGGATGTTATTCAAAAGACGTTCGATGCCCGCGCCGAAGACGGCTTCCTCACGTGCCTCGGCTCGATAGGCCTTGATGACCCGTGCGCCGCCGAGCGTCTCCTGCAGCCGGCCCGTAACCTCGCCCTGGATCTTGCCGCGCTCCCTGAAGATCGGCCGCAGCCGGTTGAAGAAGTGGGCCAGAAAGCCGGTAACGCTCAGGACGATGACAAGGGCCAGCGCCGTGAGCTTCGCGCTCGTATAGAAGAGGATGCCAAGCGCCAGGACGGCCGTCAGGATCCCGCCCACCAGATCCACCAGGCCGGTGCCGACAAGATTCCGCAGGCCCTCGACGTCGGTCATAATGCGGGAGACCATTTCGCCCGTCTTGTGCGTGTCGAAGTAAGCGACGGGCAGGCGCCCGATATGAGCCTGCACCTTGCGGCGCATCTCGGCGATCAGCCGCTGCGCGGCCTTCGAAAGAATTTGCGTCAGCGAGTAGCTGCAGGCCGCCTGGACAAGCGTCGCGGTCAGCACCGCGGCCACCAGGGGCGTCAGTAGTTCGTGCCGCTGCTTGCCGATAATGTCGTCGATCAGGAAGCGAGTCGAAGCGGGCAGCACCAGGCTGGCGCACCGGCTGACGATAATGAGCACAAGACCGATAAGGAGCTGCCCCCTCCGCGGTTTGATCAGCGCGAGCAGGTCGGGAAGCAGTGCGCGGAATCGATCCGAACTAGGTTTGGGCGCGGACTTTTGCATCAAAAATGGGCCCGCCAATGGGACCCGTAGGTTCAGTTTACACCCGCAAGCGAAGGATACGGCGTTTCCGGGGTATCCTACAAGCAGGAAAGCGAATGAAACTTATTGATTTTCGCAGGCTTAGCTGCCTGGTCCCTTTTTTGTGCCTTGCCGTGAGCGCCCAGACGCCGGCCCCGAAACCCGCGCCGCCAGCCAAGGCAAAACCGGCGCCCACGGCCGCGAAACCCAAGCCTGCGGCCGCGCCCGCCGCCACGCCTGTTCCGGCCACGGCTCCAGCCGCCGCCGCTCCCGCCGCCGCGCCGGCGCCCGCTCCAGCACTGGCCCCGGAGGCCGTCGTATTGACGATCGGATTGACCAAAATCACGAAGAAAGAGTACGAAGATTTCATCGCCGCGCTGCCACCGCAGATTCAGGGCGAGGCGAACGGTCCAAACAAACGCAAAGTGGCCGAGCAGTACGCCGAATTACGCATGATGGCCGACGAGGCGCGGAAACGCAAGATTGACCAGACGCCATCCGTGCGGGCCCAGTTGGCCTTCCAGGCCGATCAGGCCTTGGCTAGCGTGTTCTTCCGCGAATTGCAGTCCCAGGTGAAATTGGATGACGTCGCGGTGAAGACCTATTACGATGCCCACAAGGGCGAGTACGAACAGGCGAAAGCGAAGCACATCCTGATTCGCTTCACCGGTTCGCGGGTTCCGCTTCGCGAAGGGCAGAAGGAGCTTTCCGACTCCGAAGCGGCGGCAAAAGCGGCGGACGTGAAGAAGAAGCTCGACGCCGGCGGCGACTTTGCCGCGCTGGCGAAAAGCGAGAGCGACGATACTGGATCCGGCGCGATGGGCGGCGACCTCGGCGCGTTCGGACGCGGCCAGATGGTGCCGGAGTTCGAGAACGCGGCGTTCTCGCAGCCCATAGGCAAGGTCAGCGATCCGGTGCGCTCGGCGTTCGGCTACCACCTGATCTTGGTTGAGAGCCGCGACGCAAAATCGCTCGACGAGATGAAGGATCAGATCGAAAAGCAACTACGCCCGGACCTGGCAAAAAAAGAGATCGACGGCCTCAAGAAAGCGACCCCGATCGTAGTGGAAGAGGCGTTTTTCGGCAAGTAGTGGCGGGATCCCCGGCCCGGCTCTGCTGAGCCGCCCGAAGCGAAGTGCCCGCTCATCGCCAGAACAGCACCGTTCGTCGATTTTCGAATGCCGTACGCGGACTAACCGTCTCGTCCGCGGCTCTTCGGGTGTAGGATGCCCGCATGGAGTCACTCGTCCGCTATCTCAAGCAAGCGTTCCGTCAGATCCTCCGCCAACCGGCTTTCTCGGCCACTATCGTACTCACCCTCGGCCTTGCCATCGGTGCCAATACCGCCATTTTCAGCTTCGTCAACGCGCTCCTGCTTCGCCCCTTCCCGTTCAAAGACCCGGATCAACTGGTCGAGATCCAGTCGATTCGCGGCGGGCAGCCG
>VFZO01000265.1 GCA_016871155.1 Acidobacteriota bacterium
CGCGCGGCTCAAAACGGAAATGTGGGCCTAATCGAGTAGAACAGGGGGAATCATATTTCATACGAACCCGATTTGCAATCGGGGATTCGCGGGCCCTACTTCGGGTTGAAGCGGAAGTTGCTGAGTCCGAATTCGTCGCCGCCGGGAATTAGCAGGCCGAATTTGCCTTCCACCAGGTTGCGGCTGGTGGAGTAGGAGTCCACTTCGCGCCAATTGGCGCCATCGAGTAGATACGTCTTGACCGAATTGGGCGCGATCTCGATTTGAACCGAGTAGTTCTGCAACTTGTCGGAAAGGCCATGCGGCAATTCGACCTTGCCGCGGTCCTTTCCGTTCACCATCTCACGGCGGATAAAGTTCTTTCGTTCCAGCATGAAGTGAACGTAGTTCTTCGCGTCCTTGATGTCGATGGCCCACTGCAAACGGCGTCCGTCCAACCTTGAGATGTTGAACATGAACGTTCCCTGCGTGGGCGTGATGCCATAGGTCACCAATCCTCCGGCGCGGCGTTTGTACCAATCGCCGTCTTTCACCCAGGAGCCGGCGTCGTCCCAGTCGAGCATGGTACCGGTGCGGCGAGCCGGCGTCTGCTTCTTCGTGGCGGCGGTGGTAGCGGGCGTGAGCGGGAAGTCGAGCGCTTTGTTGTCGCCTGCGGCCAGTGTGATCGTCTGGCTTCGATCGGCAAAGTTAGGCGCTTTGGCCGAAATTACGTAGCTGCCCTCGCTCAACTGCAAGGTTCCCGGCTGAACGGCGCGCGGCGCGGCGTCGGCGGGGCCCTTAATGGTCAACTGGGCGTTGGGCGGATTCACCGAGATGCGAAGCGTTGCAGCGGCGGCGGCCAGAGTTACGTCGGCGCCGCTGAGTTCAATCGCTTCTCCGGCACGGAACTGCCGGGGTGAGCGCTTGGGCGAGAACCGGTCGCGACGCAACTCAATGACGTGCTCACCGGGCGGAACCGTGGCAAGCTCGAAGGCGCCGCCGGCCGCTACGGTCCCGACGGACGCTCCGTCGATAAACACTTGGGTACCAGGCGCGGCGCCGCGAACTCGCAGCGTCGCGACCTTCGGGATCATCTTCAACTTGAATTCCAAACGCGCTTCCTGGCCCTTGGCAATGACGACCTTCTGCGGCGGATCGGCGATGTAGCCGTCCTTGGCGACAGAGATGGTGTAGTTGCCGATCGGAACGCCGGGCAGGCGGATCTGGCCGCCGCGCGACTTCGTGCGCAACGCACGGCCATTGACGGTCGCGGAGACGTCATCCTCACCGGCGGTGGAGATCATGATCGTGCCGACGGCCGTATCGAGTTTCAAATACGCGGTCAACGTGGGTTGCGCCGAGACCGAGACAAGCAGCTTTCGCTCGTTCGTACCGTCGGTCACGGCGAACTCTCGATCGCCCTGGCCGAGGTTCGCGACGTCGAGGCCGCCAGGGCCGACATCGCCCGAAGCGTTTCCGTCGACCGTGAGCTTCAAAGTAGGCGCGGAGGAGTGAATTCGAGTGGAGGCGCCGGCGTTGGTGACGACGACGGCAAGGGTGTTCTTCGCGGCAACGGCGCCAACGAGCGCGGGAGCGCGGCCGGAGGCGGATTCGAATTCGAAGCTCGCTTCGTTCGCGGCGGAGGTGACCTTAATCGTGTGCTTGCCTGGGGCGATTCGATCGAGGATTAGCTGACCGTCTTGCAGGTCCCCATACGGCTGGCCGTCAAACGTGACTTTACCTGCGCTGAAATCTGTGAACAGGCGGACTGAGAGCGGCAAGGGTTGAAGTGTCAGGTCGACATTCGTGGGAATCCCGGCAACAACGTCGATCTTGGAACTGCCAGGTTCGTAACCGGGCAAAACGGCCTGGACCTCATATGCTCCGGGAAGCAATTCAATGTTGCAATCCGATGTGCATTTCACCTCGCCGTTCACGCGGATGGAAGCACCGGGCGGGTTCGTTTTGACCGCGACGCCGATGTTGCCGGCAGGTTTCGGCTCCTCTTTCGGGGCCTTGGAACGGTGATAGGTGTAGATGCCCGCAGCTGCGACCAGTGTTCCGATCGCGACGCCAACACCGGCGGCGCGCTTCCAATTAAACGCCGCGGCGGCCGGGGGTTTCGGCGCCTGGAGACCCGACGGGGCAGGTCCGATGCCGGAGGGCGCCGGGCCGGTGGGAGGGCCGGTCGGCGGACCAGAAACGGGCATCGCGACAGTTGGCAGCGAGCCGGGGGACACGGGCGAATTGGCAGTGGGACTTGGGCCGCCCATCAACGTCTGGCCGTGCGCCACCATTATGGAGCGAACGCTTGCGATGGCGTTTTGCATTTGCGTGTCGCTTGGGTAAGTACGAGAAAGATCTTCCAAGCGGTCGTAAATCGGCTTTAGAGCATAGACGTCCCGCGACTGCCGGATGGTGCCTTCGAGACGGTGCAGTTCTTCAAGATGAGCGTTGCGTTGGGCGGGGTTCAAGGTATTCTCTCCCTGGCGTCGGCCAGAGGCGGATTTGGCTGGGTACTCATCGATGATTATAGACTAGCCAGAGACATGGAAATGCGTAGACGAGAATTCCTGTTCGGCGCCTTAGCGCAGACAGCCGCGCGGCCCAATATCCTGTGGATCACTTGCGAGGATATGGGACCGCATATCGGGTGCTTTGGCGACTCGTTCGCCAAGACTCCCGTGCTGGACGGCTTGGCTGCCAAAGGACTGCGCTATACGCGTTGCTGGTCGAACGCGCCCGTGTGCGCACCGGCACGAACGACGATCATCAGCGGCATGTATCCGCCCGCGATCGGAGCGGAGCATATGCGGTCCCTGGTGCCGATGGGTGCGGGCCGAAAGATGTTTCCGCAACTCCTGCGGGAAGCCGGATACTATACGTCCAACAACTCGAAGGAGGACTACAATATCGGCCTGACCGGCGACGTTTGGAACGAAAGCAGCGCCCGTGCCCACTGGCGCAACCGGGGAACCGGCCAGCCGTTCTTCTCGGTCTTTAACTTCGTTGGAACGCACGAGAGCCAGATACGCACCCGGCCGCACGAATGGAAACACTCGTTCGAAGGCGTGCGTGTTCCGGCTTATCATCCCGATACCCCGGAGGTGCGAAAAGACTGGGCGCAGTACTACGACAACATTGAAGTAATGGACGGGTGGGCCGGGAAAATCTTAAAGGAGCTGGAGACGGACGGGCTGCTGGACGACACGATAGTGTTTTTCTACTCCGATCACGGCTCGGGCATGCCGCGCAACAAGCGCTGGCCCTACGATTCGGGTTTGCGCGTGCCGCTGATCCTCCACGTGCCGGACAAGTTTCGCGGGCTGCGGCCGGCGGAGTATAGAGCCGGGGCCACGACGGAACGCTTGATTTCGTTCGTCGATCTGGCGCCGACGGTGTTGCATCTGGCCGGTGTTCCGAAACCCGCGTATCACCAGGGTCAAGCGTTCATTGGCCGGGAGAAGGCGCGCTCGCACGTGTTCGGATTCCGGGGACGCATGGACGAACGTTACGATCTGGTGCGGTCGGCCTTTGACGGCCGGTATGTTTATTTGCGGCAGTACATGCCGCACAAGATCTACGGCCAGCACATCGCCTACATGTTCGAAACGCCGACTACGGCGGTTTGGAAACAGCGCTACGACGAGGGAAAGTTGAACGGCGCGCAAAAGGCGTTCTGGGAGACGAAGCCGCACGAGGAGTTGTACGACACCCGGTCGGATCGCGACGAGGTGACGAACCTCGCAGCAAAGGAGCCCGGAGTTTTGCGGCGCATGCGGGCGGCGCTGGATGAGTGGATCCTTTCGTCGGGCGACCGCGGCTTTCTGCCGGAGGCCGAGTTGCACCTGGACTCACGGCCCTACGATGTGCGCAAGGTAAAGGCGATGGCTGATGTGGCGGCGTCCGGCGTGGCAGGCGAGGGTGCCTTGCAAGCGGGACTCCGGGACGCCGACTCCGCCGTGCGGTACTGGGCTGCGATGGGACATCTGATTCGCAAACGGTCTGACGGCCTGGCGCCGATCATGCGGAGCGACCCATCCCCGTCGGTGAGGGCGATCGCGGCGGAGGCAGTGGGCCGGTATGGAAGCAGCGTGGAGGCGGCGGAGGCCGCAAGCGTACTGGTGGAGTTGGGGGACATGACCAAACACGGCGTGCATGTGGCGATGCTGGCGCTGAACGGATTGGAGGCGATGGGCCCCCGCGCCGATTCGGTGCGGGCGAGGATTCGCGAGTTGCCAGTGCGGATGCCGAAGATGCCGGGACGCACGGAAGGCTACGTGAACAACCTGAAGCAAAAGCTGGTCCGGAGCTGAAGCAGCATTGCGCGTTGGACTGGATGCGACGCCGCTGGTGACCTCAACGGGAGGCGTGCCCCGGTATGTGCGGGAGTTACACCGGGCACTGCAGGCACTGCGTAGCGGCGACGAGTTTCGATTTTTCTCCGACCAGCCGGTGCAGGGCGCGATTGGCCCGCGCGGCGGATGGCTGGAGCGAAAATGGTGGATCGCGGGGCTGCCACTGGCGCTGCGCCGGGAACGGATCGACGTGTTTCACGGCACCGAATATGCGGTCCCGTACTGGCCCGCATGCGCCAGTGTGCTGTCGTTGCACGACCTTTCGCCTTGGATGGACGCCGCATGGCACACGGCGAGCGTGGCGCGGGTTCGCGCACGGACTCCATGGCTGCTGCGGTTGGGACTGCCGGCGATGGTGCTGACTCTGAGCGAGGCGGTGCGCAAGCAGGCGATCGCGAGATTTGGATTGGACCCAGCGCGCGTGGCCGCGGTACCGCTAGCGGCCTCCGAAACATTCGCACGCGTGGCTGCGCCGCCAGGCGAAAGGTACTTTCTCTACACCGGCACTTTGGAGCCGCGCAAGAATCTGCCGATGCTGGTGGAGGCGTGGCGGCCGGTATGGCGGGAGTGCGGCGTCCGGCTGGCGATTGCCGGACGGCGCCGCGAGGACGGACCGCAATTTGAAGCCGAAGCGGGATTGGACCTGTTGGGCGTGGTGGAAGAGGAAAGACTGAGCTTACTGTATTCCGGCGCGCTGGCGGTCGTGTATCCGACGTTTTATGAAGGATTCGGCTTGCCGGTCGTGGAGGCAATGCGCTGCGGAGCGCCAGTGATCACGTCGTTGGACGAATCGGTGGTGGAAGTGGCGGGCGGCGCGGCGATGCATTGCGACGCGCGCGACGGTCGCGCCTGGACCGCGGCAATGCGTACGTTGGCGTTAGACGGCGGGCGCGCGGCGGAATTGAGCGCACTCGGTGTGGCCAGAGCCGCGGTGTTCAGTTGGGAAAGGACGGCGCGAGAGACCCTGGAAGTCTACCGGAAGGCGCTCCGGATGCGAATGAGGTAGGTTACTCGGGCGAACTGGAGGCCTGGAGATCGGAGTCGCGCCAGGCGCTGATCTTCAGACGGCGGCAAACCCAGCAGAGCGCCTCCATGGCGTTCGGTGCTGAGTCTGAGCCGCAAACCTCACACTTTGGGGCGATTTTGGAGCGGCTGTCGATCCCCGCGCTGGCGCGGGCGCTCACAAGAATTTCCGGTGCGATGACTTTGGCGGCCGTTTTTCTTTTCATGCGCGATCCAATTTCACTATAACAGTTCGACCAGAATTCACAACTCTTGGGCTCTGGATGCGCGTTACAATGGGCGATTGCTACTACAATGATCCATTCACGCGGCTCGCTCTCAATTCTTGTGGCCACGCTGGCCGTATTCACGGCATGCAAGAAGGCACCGCCCGCCAACGTGGCGGCGATCGTGAACAACCGCGCGATCACGTTCGCGGATGTGGATAAGCAGTACAACGTGCAGTTTCCCCAAGCGGGTCCGGCAGCGGCGAACGACGACGGCGTATTGATCAACAAGCTGGAAGTCCTGCGGGCGATGATCGACCAGGAGATCATGATGCAGCGTGCGGAAAAGCAGGGGCTGCTGGCGACAGATACGGACGTGGAGGCGGATTTCACGAAGCTGAAGTCGCCATACACGCAGGAAGAGTTTCAGAAGCAACTGACGGCCAAGAAAATGTCGCCGGAGGACCTGAAGAGCGACATCCGGAAGAAGTTGTCGATCGAAAAGCTGATCAACAAGGACATCACTTCGAAGATCAACATTACCGAGAAAGATATCGCGGACTTTTACTCGGCGAATCGCGCGAGCTTCAATCTTGTGGAGCCAACGGTGCATCTGGCGCAGATTCTTACGACACCGAGCGCCGAGGCGGAGTTTCGCAATCTGAAAAACGACAAGGCGCAAAACGACGACCAGGCCCGGCGGAAGATCATGAACATCGAGCAGCGGCTGCGGAACGGCGAGGACTTCTCCATGCTGGCGCAGAACTATTCGGAGGATCCGGGCTCGTCGTCGAACGGCGGCGATCTCGGGTTTATCGCCGAGTCCGCATTGACGAAGGCCAGCGCCGATCTGCGGCGGGTGATCTCAGAGATGAAACCCGGGCAGGTTTCAAACATTTTGAAGACTAATGAGGGGTACCGGATTTTGAAACTGCTGAGCCGCGAACCGGCGGGGCAGCGCGAATTGAGCGATCCACGAGTGCAGCAGACGATTCGAGAGACGCTGCTGAACCGCAAGGACCAACTCATTCGCGGTGCGTACCTGGAAGCCGTGCGTAACGACGCCAAGGTGGAAAATTACCTGGCACGGACGACGGCACAACTGGCCGAGGGCAAGTAGTTACCGCGCTTTGGCGAGGCTCTCGACGATTTCGTACTGATACCGGACGAAGTCGTGCAGAGCGGATTCGAGCAGACGTTCCTGATCGGAATGCGCGCCGTAGCCGAGCGGTCCGTCCTCAATATCGAGGGCGGGGCCTATGCCATAGCAGGCCATGCCCTTGGCGCGCAGGTTTGCCATGTCGGTGGAAGCGGTCATCATGGCGGGAATTGTGGGAACGCCCGGATAGACGCGCCGGCCCGCTGCCTCAATCGCGCGGAAGGCTTCCGTATCGAGCGGCGAAGGCGGAGAAGAGGGACGAATGTCGGCCACCATGCGGGTGACTTCAACTTGCGGGTCGTTGATGAGCTTGCGAAGTTCTTCTAGAAACGCCGGCCCGCTGTCGCCGGGGATGAGACGAATGTCGAGGGTGGCCTGCGCTTCGGAGGGGATGACGTTGCTCCGGAAACCAGCTTGGAGAATCGTCGGCGAGATCGTGGTCCGGAGCATGGCATAGTTGGTGGAGTCATGCTCGGCGAGGTAGTCCTGAATCGACTCGGTGCGGGCCGGGTCGACGAGACCATTGAAACGGGCGGCGTCTTCGGCCGAAGAAATGGTGGCGAGGCGCTCAAAGTAAGCTCGGGTCGTATCGTTCCACTTCACGGGCGGGCGGAATTCGCTGACCTTCACGACGGCGCGGGAGAGGTGGAGCAGCGCGTTTGACTTCATCGGTTTCGAACCGTGACCGGCCGGGCCGCGCGAAGTAAGGACGGCGCGGTAAGGTGTTTTCTCCGTCGTAGAGACGCCGACGTAGCGAAGCTTGCCGCCTTCGCGGACGCCGCCCCAGCCCTCGCCGAGACAGAACTCGGCGTCGATTTCATTGAAGTGCGCGCCCACCATAAATTGAATTCCGACGCGGGTATGCCCTTCTTCGCCGGACTCGGCGAGGAAGATAACGTCGCGATCGAGCGGGACGTTTAGCCGCTTGAGCACGAGCATAGTCATGAGGCTGGCGACGACGTTGTCCTTGTCGTCAATGGTGCCGCGCCCATACACGTGGCCGCCCTGGCGCACAGCGCCGAAGGGCGGGTGCGTCCACTTCTTAGCGTCCACGGCGACGACGTCCGTATGGCCGAGGATGAGAACGGGACGTTTTTTTCCAGTGCCCTTCAGGCGGGCGACAATGTTAGGCCGGCCCTTGGCGACGGCAAAAACCTTGGTCTCGATGCCCTCGGCGGCGAGGACGCCGCGCACATAATCGGCGGCCTCCTGCTCGCGGCCCGGCGGGTCGGACGTGTCGAAACGGAGCAGCGCCTGGAAGTGGCGCATCGTTTCTTCCTCGAGCGATTTCCAGTCCTGGGCGTTCGTTGCGGCCACCAAGACCAGCAGCAGGGCAAGCTTCATTGTTTCTTGGTAACAGGCGCGGCCTGTTTTCGCACTTCTTCAAAGTACTGTTGAACGTAGGCCTGGTGCCGAAGCGGCACTTCGTCGCGATGAATTTCGCCGCCGGATTCGGAGTGGCGGGCGTTGGAGTTGCCGTACTGCGTGCGGAGCTGCTGCTTGCCGCCGTTGACCTCAACCATCACCTCGCCCGAGATATCCTTGGCCCGTTTGCCTAGAATTTCCGAGATCTTGCCCATGGCCTGGAGTTGCTGGGCTTCCTTGATGGACTTGTCGCCATCGGCCTTGCCGACGCCGCTCTTGGCATCCGGAGGCGCTTGCATTGCAGCCGACTTGTCGCCGGATTGCCCTTGTGCGTTGGCCTGTTTCTCGGCCGCGTCGGACGCATCGCCTGGCTGCTCGGCTCCATTCTGCGCGTTCTCGCCTTTACCAGGCTGTTTGCCGCCCTGCTGACCGCCCTTTTGCTGGGCCCCGCCCTTTTCGCCGCCCTTCTGGTTGGCTGCCTGTTTCTGGCCTTCGTCCTGATTGGGCTGCTTGAGCTTATTCATCATGTTGGCGAAAGCGTCCTTCATCTTGTCGAGCATGGAGGAGTTCTGGCCCTGTTGATTGCCCTGTTCCCCGCCCTTCTGGCCTTGCTTGCCATCCTTGGCGGACTGCTTGCTATCGGGCCGGCCCTTCTGATCGGGATCGCCGGCGTTTCCCTCATCCGCCTCCTTTTCGCCCTCGCCGCCTTTGCCATCGGGATCGCCTTCGTTGGTTCCCTTGCCGTCGGTGCTGGCCTTTGCCTTTTCGCCACGGGCGGTATCGCTCAAATCGTTGACGTCGGGAATATCGGACGTCGTGATCTCGCCTTCCTTGGCCTGCTCGATCTTAGTGATTTCGTCCTTTGCGCCGTCGTCGATCGACAGGCCGAGTTTCTTCAGCTCTTCATCAATATCTTTCGGACGCTGGCCGGCGAACTTTTTCTTGTCCTCGCTGGGCCAGAAACGGAAGGCATCGACG
>VFZO01000266.1 GCA_016871155.1 Acidobacteriota bacterium
CGCGCGCCGGCCGCCGGGAGTTCGCTCTATGCGCGGGCTCCCCAATACAAGAGCTTCGCCGGCTATACCGTCAACGCGCCATCGGCGTTGGCGCCCGGCGTCAAATTTTTCGACTGGGCCCGCCGTCTGATCGTCGACGCTTTTTATACCAGCCCCATCGGAATCAAGGACGTCAACTACATCGGCAACGGAGCGCTCACGAAATACGAGGTCCCGAAGGAAGCGATCGACTACGCCTACAACCGCAGTCCGTTCAAGATCGTCTGATGAAGCTCTCTATCTTGGTGCCGGTCTACAACGAACGGACTGTTGTCGAGAGCAGCCTCGCCAAGGTATTCGCGGCGCAGCTTCCGGACGGCGTTGAGAAGGAGATCATCCTGGTCAACGACTGCTCCACCGACGGCACCAAAGAGATCCTCGACCGGATCGCCGCAGCGCATCCCGAAATCCGCCTCGTCCACAAACCAGTGAACGAGGGCAAGGGGGCGGCAATCCGCACCGCCATTCAGCACGCCACCGGCGACTTCTGCCTGGTGCAGGATGCCGATCTTGAGTACGACCCCAGCGAGTACACCCGCCTGCTGCGCCCATTGCTCGACGGCAATGCCGACGCAGTATTCGGCTCACGCTATCTGACCTCCGAGCAAACCCGCGTGCTGCCCTACTGGCACTCGATGATTAACAAGACGCTGACCCTCCTCTCGAACATGTTCTCAAACCTGAACGTCACGGACATGGAGACCTGCTACAAGGTCTTTCGCACGGACCTGCTGAAGAGCATTCCCATCCGGTCGGACCGTTTTGGATTCGAACCCGAGATCACCATGAAGTGCGCCAAGCGGAAGCTGCGCGTGTACGAAGTGCCGATCAGCTATCATGGCCGCACCTTCGAGGAAGGCAAGAAGATCGGCTGGCGCGATGGCGTAAAGGCGCTGGGCGCCATCCTGTACTTTTGGCTGATCGACGATCTCTATGTGGAGCCCTATGGCCGGGGCCATCTGCACAACATCACCGGCACGCCGCGGTACGTGCAGTGGCTGGTGGGCCTGCTGCGGCCGCATCTGGGCGACCGGATTCTGGAAATAGGCGCGGGCATCGGCAATCTGTGCGGCAGCCTGATGGGCCGCCGTGTGCTCTACGTCGCGGGGGAGAACGACCGGCTCTATCTGCATGCGTTGCGGAACCGGTTTCTGCGGACTCCGAACGTCCGGGTGGCGGAGGTCGACCCGCGAAACCCGATCGCGGTCGACGGCGAGTTCGATACGGCTATCGCCGCCAACGTGCTCGAGTTCGCCGAGGATCCGGCCGTGATCGCGGCCAACCTCGCCGCCAAGCTGCGGACGGGTGGAAAACCGCTCGTGATCGTTCCCAACGGCCCCGGCCTTTACTGCAACCTGGACCGGACGCTCGGACACAAGCGGCGCTATTCGCAAGCGGTCCTGGAAGGGGTCTTGAACGGCGCGGGCTTCGAAGTGAAAGAGATCCATGGCTTCAACCGGATGTCGACGATCGCGTGGGTGATCAACGGCAAGCTGTTCGGATCGAAGGCGCTCCCGAAGGTGACGCTGAAGGTCTTCGACATGACCGCATGGATTTGGCGCCGCATCGATCCCATCCTGCCGTTGCCGGGCCTGACGCTGTTTGCTGTAGCTGTCAAGAAGTAGCGATGAAGGCCCTGCTGCTCAACTACGCGGAGCGGACGCTCACTATTGGCGAGACCGCGGAACCCGCGCCACCCACCGCCACTCAGGTGCGCGTGCGCATTCTGGAGGGCGGCATCTGCGGTACGGACCGGAACCTCGCCTCGTTCATTTATGGCAGGCCGCCGGGCGCGGAGCCCGCGTTGATACTCGGGCACGAAGCGATCGGTGTTGTCGAAGCGACTGGCCAGCTCGTGGTGCCGATGATCCGGCGCGATTGCACGCCCGCCTGCGCGATGTGCGGCAACGGCCGGCGCGACAACTGCCTGACCGGCGACTACACGGAGCGCGGCATCGCCGGTGCGCACGGCTACCTGGCCGAGTACGCGGTGGACGAGGTTGCGGATCTGATTTCAATTCCGGACTCCCTTCTGAATGTCGCGGTTCTGGTCGAACCGATGAGCGTGATCGAAAAGACTTTCGATACAGTGCGGCGGTTGCACGCCGGCGAGCCGAGGTCGGTGTTGATATTGGGCGCGGGAACCATCGGGATCCTGTGCGCTTGGTACGCAGTCCTGCATGGATTTGAAACCACTGTCGTTTCGACCGAAGCCGGGGACTCCGGACGGGCGGCGCTGCTGCGGGCCGGGGGCGTGCGCTATTCGACAACGCTCGACGGCGTGCGGGCCGATGCGATCGTCGAAGCCTGCGGGTCCGCCCAGATGGCGGCGGCCGCGCTGCGGTGTTTGAATAACTGCGGTGTGGAGGTCATTCTGGGCGCGCGGCGCGACCTTGTTGAAATTCCATTTCTTGAGATGATTCTCGGCAACAAGATCATCGCCGGTTCGGTCAACGCGTCGCGGGTCCACTTCGAATTCGCCGCCCGCTCCCTAGGGGAGATCCCGCGCCACTGGCTCACACCCCTGATTCATCGAATGCCCTTCGACCGTGCGCCCCAGACGGTTCTGAACCCGCCGGCCGGCGCTATCAAGACGGTGCACGTGGTCAACGACTAAACTGGAGATTCATGTTCCGTCACGCTATCTGCAACGAAGTCTACAAAGGTTGGGATTTTCGCGAAGCCTGCCGTTCCATCCGGAAAGCGGGCTATACCGGTATTGAAATCGCTCCTTTCACTTTGGCTGAAGATCCGGCCACGATCACCCCTCAGCAGCGGCGCGACTGCGTCGACATCATGGCCGGCGAGGGTCTTGCTTTCGTTGGACTCCATTGGCTGATGGTTTCGCCGCCAGGCCTGCACGTTACTACGCCAGACCATGCTCTGCGGGCTCGCAGTTGGGAACACATCCGGACGCTGATCGACCTCTGCGCGGACCTGCAGCCCAAGGACGGTTTGATGATTTTCGGTTCTCCGGCCCAACGCAAATCCACCGGCGGTATCGGCGGCGGCGAAGCGACGCGCCACTTCATTAATGGCTTTCGATCGGTGGCCAGCCACGCCGCACAGCGCGGGGTCACTCTGCTGATCGAGGCGCTGCCGCCCACCGATACCGATGTGGTCACGTCGCTCGATGAAGCGGCCCGCTGGGTGGATGAAATCGGCCATCCAAACATCCGGACGATGTTCGACAGCCACAACGCCGTGAAGGAAGCCGAGCCGCACGCCACGCTGGTGGACCGCCACTTCGCGAAGATCCGGCACGTCCACGTGAACGAGTTGGACGGCAAGCATCCAGGCAAGGGCGGCTACGATTTCCGGCCCGTGCTGCGCGTGCTGCGCGACCGCGGCTACCAAGGCTGGATCTCCATGGAGGCCTTCGATTTTTCGTTTGGCGCCGAGACGATCGCCAACGAATCGCTACGGCACATGGAAGCCCAGATCGAGACACTCTAACCATGCCTACCCGTTACCTTGTTACCGGCGGCGCCGGATTCATCGGCTCCGCGCTGGTTCGCCACCTGCTCGGACAAGAGAGTGGCAACGTCACCGTGGTCGACAACCTGTACAGCGGCAAGCTTGCGAACATCGAAGCGGTGAAGGATCGCATCGAGTTTCACAAGACCGACATTCGCGACTACGAAGCGCTGCGCCCGCTGATGGACGGCGTAGAGGTGGTGTTCCACCTGGCGGCGATCCCTTCGGTGCCCCGATCGATCTCCGAACCGGTTCCTTCGCACGACGTCAACTGCAACGGCACCTTCAACGTCTACCGCGCGGCGCACGAGGCCCAAGTGCGGCGGGTTGTGTACGCCGCGTCGAGCTCCGCGTATGGCGACACCGACGTACTGCCCAAAACCGAGTCGATGATGCCGCGGCCGAAATCACCCTATGCGTTGCAGAAGCTGATGGGCGAATACTACGGCTCCGTGTTTCACTCCTGCTTCGGCCTGGAAGCGGTGGCGCTGCGGTTCTTCAATGTCTTTGGGCCCAGGCAGGACCCGGGCAGCCCGTACTCAGGCGTGTTGTCGCTGTTCATGAAGGCGGCCCTGGAAGGCCAGACGCCGACCATTTTCGGCGACGGCGAACAATCGCGCGACTTCACCTACGTGGAGGACGTGGCGGCGCTGGTCTATAAGGCGGCGCACGCGCCGGGCGTGTCGGGCCGGGTCTACAATGCCGGCAACGGCGGCCGGTATACCTTGAACTTCGTGTGGGATCAGGTGCAAAAGCTAGCGGGCGTGACGCTGCCGGCCAACTACGGGCCGCCCAGAGCGGGCGATGTGCGGGACTCCCAAGCCGATACGGCGGCGGCGCAGCGGGACTTGAACCACTCCCCGCAGTTCTCGATTGAAGAGGGCCTGCGGCGGACGTTCGATTGGTATCGCGGTGCATGATTCGTTCTCCTTTGTTGCTTGAGCACGCGTGGCTGGACCACGGGTTCGGCACACGGCACGACGGCGCGTGGACCCCGCCCGAGCGGACGGCGCGAATGAAGCAGATCCATTCGGCGGTTGTTGGCGCGGCCATCGCGCCCGGACACTGCGGCGAAGGCGATGCGTTAGTTACGGCGAAATCCGATCTGTGGCTGGAGATGCGGACGGCCGATTGCGTTCCGATTCTACTGGCCGATCCGGCGCGGCGCGTGGTTGCGGCGGTTCATGCCGGGTGGCGCGGCACAGTGGCGCGGGTAGCGGCAGCGGCCGTGGAGCGGATGGCGAACGAGTTCGAATGCGAGCCGGACACTCTGCACGCGGCGATTGGCCCGGCGATCGGCGCTTGTTGTTTCGAGGTCGGCGACGATGTGGCCGCCCATTTCCCGGCCGATTCCCGGCCGACAGTAGACCTGATCCGGGCCAACGCGCGCCAGCTTGCCGAGGCCGGCCTGCGCCCCGCGAACATCGAGACGCTGAACCTTTGCACGCGCTGCGACGCGGACCGGTTTCACAGTTTCCGGCGCGACAGGTCCGATGGCAGAATGGTGTCGGCCATACGCATCCTTGCATGAGATAAACTAGCGGCGGAGCCGCCATGAAGATCGCTTTACTTGCCGCGTCGTCGTTGCTGGGCGCCGATGGCCTGGCCGTACTGAAAGCCCGATGCGCGGGATGCCATTCCGGGGTAGTGGTGAAATCCGGTTTGGATGTGACGTCGCGCAAAGCGCTGCTGCGCGGCGGCGACCGGGGTCCGGCGGTTGTGCCGGGCGCGCCGGCGGAGAGTTTGCTCTACAAGGCCGCAGCGCGGACCGCGGAGCCGCACATGCCGTATAAGTCGCCCGCGCTGCCGGCCGGCGAGCTGGCGTTGTTGGCGAAGTGGATCGATGCGGGCGCTCTGTTCGAAGAAGCGGCGGCGGTGAGCCGCGACACAACGCATTGGGCATTTCAGCCGGTCATCGCGAAGCCTGGCGGCGTCGACACGTTGGTAGAGAGGCAGCGCGCCGCATTGGGATTGCGGGCCGCGGACGAGGCCAACCGGCGCACTTTGGCGCGGCGTTTGTACGTGGATGTGGTTGGCGTGCCGCCAACCGTCGCCGAGATGCAGGCGTTTCTGAACGACACGCGGCGCGACGCCTACGCCGCGCTTGTCGACAAGCTGCTGGCCGATCCCCGCTACGGCGAGCGCTGGGGCCGGCATTGGATGGATGTGTGGCGCTACAGCGACTGGTACGGATGGCGCAAGGCGAACGATGTGCGGTTCAGCGCAAAGTTCATTTGGCGCTGGCGCGATTGGATTGTGGAGTCGTTGAACTCCGATAAGGGTTACGACCAGATGATTCGCGAAATGCTGGCGGGCGACGAGATCGCGCCGGGCGATCCGGACGTGTTGCGCGCGACCGGATTCCTGGCTCGCAACTTCTCCAAGTACGATCGAGACGGCTGGATGCAGGACGCGGTGGATCACACGGCGATGGCTTTTCTGGGCCTGACGGTGAAGTGCGCGCGCTGCCACGACCACAAGTACGATCCGATCCGGCAGGTAGACTACTACAATTTCCGGGCGTTCTTTGAGCCGTACCAGATCCGTGCCGATCGCGTGGCCGGCGAGGCCGATATCAACAAGGACGGGTTGTCGCGGATCTACGACGCGCATCCCGGCGCGGCCACCAAGTTGTACGTGCGCGGCAATGTCCAGGAGCCGGACCCCGACGTGAAAATATCTCCGGCCGTGCCCGGCGCATTGGCGGGTGAACTGGAGATCCGGCCCGTGGCTCTGCAGGTGCAGCAGTATTATCCGGACCTGCGCCCCTTCGTGCTGGCCGACCTGATGGCCAAGGCCAAGGACGACACCGAAAGGGCGCGAGCGGCGTTTGAAAAGAGCAAGGATCCGATCGACGCAAAGGCGCTTGCCGCGGCCGAGGCTTATGTGCCCGCTCTGGCGGCGCGCATCGCCGCCGACCAGGCACGCTACAGCCGGCCGCCCGATCCCCGCGTGGAGGAGCTCTCCGCCGAGGCACGAAAGGCGCAGCGAACCTACGGCCGGCTGAAGGCCACCGAAAGCGTCTTGCGCGCCAATCAGGAGCTGGCCGACAACCTGGACGAGAAGAAGGTGCCGGCGCTGCAGAAACAACTGCAGGCGGCGCTGGACGCGTTGAAACAGGACGGCGGCGGCGAGCACATGCCCGTCGGCGAGAAGTATCCGGAGACGAGCAGCGGACGGCGAACGGCTCTGGCAGGATGGATCGCCAGCGAGAAGAATCCGTTGACCGCGCGCGTCGCCGTGAATCACATGTGGATGCGGCACTTCGGCACGCCGCTGGTGGAGACCCCGGCCGACTTCGGGCGCAATGGCAAGACACCCGTGAATCAGGAGCTGTTGGATTGGCTGGCCCATGAGTTGACCAGCCACAACTGGAGCATGAAACATATTCACCGCCTTTTGTTACAAAGCAAAACGTACCGGATGCGATCCAACGCAGCGGACGCGTCGAACGCGAAGATCGACCCGGAGAACCGGTACTTGTGGCGCATGCACTCGCGACGGATGGAATCCGAAGCGGTGCGGGATAGTTTGTTAGCCGTGTCGGGCGCGCTGGACTGGACGCGCGGCGGCGCGGAGATCGACGCAGACAAAGCTTTCGATTCGAAGCGGCGGAGCCTTTATTTGCAGCACACACCGGACGTTCCGGCTCCGTTTTTGAAGATTTTCGACGGCGCGAATCCGATGGAGTGCTACCGGCGGGAGGAGACCGTGGTTCCGCATCAGGCGCTGGCTCTGGCGAACAGCGAGATGAGCCGCGCGTTGGCCCGGACGCTGGCGGCGAAGATTTCCGGCACGGGCGACGGGTTTGTGAAGGCGGCGTTTGAAACTGTTCTGGGACGGCCTCCGTCGGCGAGCGAACTGCGCACGGCGGCGGCATTCACGGCGAAACCGGAGGACCGCGAAGACCTGGTCCATGTTCTGTTCAACCACAACGATTTTGTGACGGTGCACTGATGAATCGACGCACGTTCCTTTCCGACACGGGCATGGGCTTCACGGGCCTTGCCCTGAGTTCGATGTTGCGCGGCGAGCCGCATTTTCGGCCGAAGGCGAAGCGGGTGATCTGGCTGTTCATGATCGGCGGCGTGAGCCACGTCGAGAGCTTCGATCCGAAGCCGGCGCTGACGAAATACGGCGGCATGACCTACGGCGAGACGCCGTTCCAGTCGAAACTGGACGACCCGCGTGTGAAGACCAACCTGCGTGAGGTGATCCAGGGATTGCACAAACAGCATACGCGCCTGTACCCGCTGCAGACGGGATATTCGAAACGGGGACAGAGCGGTATTGAAATCAGCGATTGGTTTCCGCATGTGGGCGGCATGGCCGACGAACTGGCAGTAGTGCGATCGCTGTGGACGACGGACAACAATCACGGCGCGCAGATGCAGTTCCATACAGGCCGCCACGTGCTGGAGGGGCAGTTCCCGACGATCGGTTCGTGGGTCCACTACGGGCTGGGCGCGCTGAACGAGAATCTGCCGCAGTTCGTCGTGCTGGGCGAACCGCTTGACACGTGCTGCGGCGGGCTTGGCGGACACGGCGCTTCGTACCTGGGACCGGAACACGCGGGCGTGCAGTTGAACGTCGACGCGGCGAATCCTCTGCCGTTCGCGCGGCCACCGAAGGACATTCCCCGAGAGCGCCAGGAACGCGAGTTCGGCCTGCTGCGAGAATTGAACGGGCTGGCCGCCGTGGAGTACCCGGATGACGCCGCAATGCGCGCACGCATCCGATCGTACGAATTGGCGTTCCGGATGCAGACGGCGGTGCCCGACGTGATGCGGCTGACCGATGAGCCGGCCGAGACGCAGAGGCTCTACGGATTGGACCATGAGGTGACGAAGCCATTCGGAGAGATCTGCCTGGCGGCGCGCCGGCTGGTGGAGAGCGGAGTTCGATTCGTGCAGGTGTTCCACGGGCAGAACGGCGGCGCGGGCAAGTGGGACGGCCACAGCAAATTGAAGAAGACGCACACAGAGTTGTGCGCGCAGGTAGACAAGCCGGTGGCCGGCCTTTTGGCGGACCTGAAGCGGCGCGGACTGCTGGACGACACGATCGTGGCGTTTGTTACAGAGTTTGGACGCACTCCCGGCGCACAGGGATTGGACGGCCGCGACCATCATCCGTTCGGCTTCTCCGTTTGGATGGCCGGCGGCGGACTGCGGCGCGGCACGGTTCACGGCGCGACAGACGAGATCGGGTTCCACGCGGTGGAGCACCGGCACTACGTCACCGATATTCACGCGACGATCCTGCACCAGTTGGGCCTGGATCCGCGGCGGATGGAGATGCCCGGGCGCAAGCGCCTGGAGATGGATTTCGGCGCACCGATTCGCGAGATTATTGCGTAAGCGGACACACTTCGCCTGTCGACGCGGGCTGGGCCTGGCTCGAATACGCATTGGGAGACTCACTGGAGCGGGTCCGGATCGACGGGAAGCGGGTATTCCGCGGGCGGCG